>JBEKVR010000044.1:0-44523 GCA_049513815.1 Roseiarcus sp.
ACGTCGTCGGGTTGGAGCCGTCGACTCACCGTCTCGACCGACGGGCCGAGTTGATACGGCAAGGGCAGATCCGTCCGCTCGCAGTCGGCGAGCGCCGAACGTTCGAAGTCGAAATCGGCGTCATCGACGGTCGCGCCGCGCTGGACAAGCTCACATCGGCGGCGTGAGCGGTTTTCCCGTCACATCGCGAAAGCCCCGGAAGCGTCCTTCCGGGGCTTTCGCGTGCCCGTCCTCGAGCGACTTGGCTGCGGCGCGCGCCCCACTCGGTCCGGGCGCATTTGACCGCCGGGCTCGCGACGCAGCGATGCGCGCATATGGCGACGAGCGCAGCCGATCGGCCGGCGTAACCGTCGCGTCGCCATGCTAAAGGTCTCGCCGGGCTCGCTTTGTCCGTTGTGAGCCCACGCAATCACGACGGAGGGGCTGGCGCTTGACATCCGCAGCGACCGAAGACGCTGCGTGGGCGGCAAGGCTTGGCGGGATCGCGCGCGCCTGCATTCTGGCTCGGCGCGGCGTGCTTCCTTGTTCACCTCGCCGCCAACCCGCATTACGACGTCTTTCGCGACGAGCTCTATTTCATCGCCTGCGGCGAACATCCCGCCTTCGGTTACGTCGACCAGCCGCCGCTCGTTCCGCTGATCGCCGCGGGTTCATACAAGCTCTTCGGAACTGCGCTGACGCCGCTCAGGCTCATCCCGGCGCTGGCGATGGCGGCGACGGTCGCGCTGACGGCGGATTTCGCGAGGCGGCTCGGGGGCGGCCGCTTCGCCCAGACGCTTGCCGGCCTTTGCGTCCTGCTTGCGCCGGCGTTACTGGTCGACGGCGCGCTGCTCAGCACCGATTGCCTGCAGCCGCTGACCTGGCTTGCCTGCGCGCGGATCCTGGCGCGCCTCATCGCGAGCGGCGACGAACGCTGGTGGCTCGCCTTCGGCGCTGTCGTCGGCGTCAGTTTCGAGACCAAGTATCTGATCGCCTTCTTCGTCGCCGCGCTCGCGATCGGCGTGGTCGCGACCCCGCTGCGGCGCAGTCTGATGCGGCCGTGGGTTTACGCCGGCGCCGCGTTAGCGCTGGCGATCGCGCTGCCCAATATCGTCTGGCAGGCGCAGCACGGCTGGCCATTCGTCGAGATTGGCCGCGCTGATGCGGGGAGCAAGAGCGTCGCGCTGTCGCCGGTCGGATTCCTACTGCAACAGGCCTTGTTCGTTGGCCCCGCCTCGGCGCCGGTTTGGCTCGCCGGCTTGTGGCGACTGGCGGCGCGGTCGCCGCGCCCGCAATTGCGCGCGCTGGCGATCGCCTATGTCGCGCTCATGGCGATCTTCGTCGCCGCGCATGGCAAGGCCTATTACCTCGCGCCGATCTATCCGGTTCTTTTCGCTGTTGGCGGGCTCGCGTGGGAAGCTTGGCTAAAGCGTCCGATTTGGCGTGGGGCTGCGTTCGCCATCGTCGTCGTTCCCGGCCTTTTCGCCGCTCCGACGGTCCTGCCGGTCCTGCCGCCGGACGTTTTGGTCGCCTATATGCAGGCTGTCGGTTTCTCGCCGAAGGCGACCCAGACCGAGCGGATGAAGCTCTCGACGTTGCCGCAATATTTCGCCGACATGTTCGGCTGGCGCGAGATGGCGGCGGCGGTGTCCGCCGTCTATCGCGACCTGCCGCCCGACGACCGCGCTCAGGCGGTGTTCTTCGCGCCCAATTACGGCGAGGCCGCCGCGCTCGATGTCTATGGCCCGGCGCTCGGCGGCCCGCCGACGATCAGCGTCCACAACGCCTTTTTCCTCTGGGGGCCGGGTGGCGCCTCCGGCGCGGTCGTCATCACCGTCGCCCACGATGCTGGTCGCCTCAGCGCGTTCTATGACGACGTGCGCGCGGCCGGGCGCATCGAAAACGCCTATGCGATGCCCTACGAGAGCGGCCTGACGATCTGGGTCCTCCGCCGACCCCGCGCCCCCATCGCCGAAATGTGGAGCGCGCTCAGGCATTACGATTGAGTGCGAGCGCCGCGCTTCACGCCGCGGCGGCGAAGATCGTCAGCCTTTCGGCGGCGGAGCGCAGCACGGCGCGAATCGGCATATCTTCGACTGGCCCGGCGCCGAGCGCCTTGTCGAGCGTCGCGAGCTTGTCCGCGCCTTCAATATGCAGCGCGATCGCGCGCGCGCGCAGCAGCACGCGACCGGTGAGCGTCAGGCGCGGCTCCGGCGCGCCGGCGGCGCGGATCGGCGCGACCAACGCGCGCGCGCCAAGGTCCATCGCCTCGGCGAGCCCTTCGGCGCGGGGGAACCACGAGGCGGTGTGGCCGTCGTCGCCCATGCCGAGCGCGACGACGTCGGCTGGCAAGGGCAGGTTGACGATCCGCGCATTGGCGGCGGCGAGCTCCTGGTCTTCGTCGAGCCGCGCATCGGCGAGCGGAACGAACAGGGCGGCGGCGGCGCGCCCCTGCAACAGCGCTTCGCGAACCAGCTTGGCGTTGGAGCGCGGCGAGTCGTCGGCGACCCGCCGCTCGTCGGCGAGCGTCACCGCGACGCGCGACCAGTCGATCGGTTGGTCGGAAAGCGCACGAAAGAAGCGCAACGGCGTGCGGCCGCCCGAGACGATCAGCAGCGCAGCGCCGCGCGCCGCGACGCCCCCGGCGAGACGCTCGGCGGTCCATTGGGCGAAAGCCGGCGCGAGCGCCGCGCAGTCGGCAAAATCGCGGCGAGTGAACGCGGTCATTCGAATTCCTCGTTCCAGGAGCCGGCGGCTCGCGCGACCCGCCACGCGCCTCCCGCAGGGGAGGATGAGGCGGGTTCACGGGCCGGACGAAGCGACGGGAACGCGACGGCGCGACGGCGGCGCCGCCGCGCGGTTCGAGTCGCCCGGCGCGTCCTTGAACACCAGTTCGCGATCGCGCGCAAAGGCCTTGATCAGCGGCAGCGCCGCCCCCCCAATCGCCCGCGCGTCGGCCCCGATCGAGCCGGCGACGATCGTCGCTTCCGACAAGCCGCGCCGGTCGAGCGCGTCGAGTTGCGCCGCGACCCTCAGGCGCAGGCGCTCACGCACGTCGAAAGGCATCGCGCCGTCGATGACGATCGCCTCGAAGTCGATGACCGACATCGCGGCGAGCGAGGCGTAGGCGAGCGCGTAGGCGGCCTCGTCGATCCAGTCGTCGAGCAACGGACCGAAGTCGTCCCAGGTCCCCGGCGTGCGCCAGAGCGAAGAGGGGTCGAATCCCGCTTCCTCGATCCGCCGCTGAAGCTGGTAGATCGAGGCGCGGGAGATCAATTGCGAGGTCGGCGAACCAGCGCCCTCCGGCGCGGCGATCGGCATCGAGCCGACGGCGGCGGCGTTGCCGGTGCGGCCGGGATAGAGCGCGCCGTCGAGGACCAGCCCGCCGCCGACGAAGGCGCCGAGGAAGAAGTAAAGGAAGTCGTGGCGCCGCCGCGCTTCGCCGAAGAAGAATTCGGCGGCGCAGGCCGAGGTGGCGTCGTTGCACAGCGTCACGCTGAAGGGTGCGACGCGCGCCAGCTCCTCTTCGATCGAGAACGATCGCCAGGCGTCCATCTTGTCGGCGGGCGCGCCGATCTCGGCCGCCCAATTCCACAGTTGGAACGGCGCGGCGACGCCGAGGCCGGCGATGCGGCGGCGCTGTGTGGGCGTCAGCGAATCGACCAGCGGCGTGAGCTCGTCGTTGATGAAATTCATCACCAGATCCGGCGTCGGATAGGGATAAGTGCGGTGGGCGCGACGGCGCACGGCGCCAGTGAAGTCGATCAGCACCAGGTCAAAACTGCGGCGGCCGATCTTCAGTCCGATCGAAAACGCGCCTTCAGGATCGAGCGAAACGGGGACGGTCGGCTGGCCGACCCGACCGCGCAGGGGCGCCTCGCGCTTGAGCAAGCCGTCGGCCTGCAAACGGTTCATGATCGTCGAGGTCGACTGGACCGACAGGCCGGTCATGCGCGCGACCTCGATCTTCGACAGCGGTCCGAAGCGGCGCGCGAGCGACAGGATCAGCCGCTCGTTGTACAGGCGCACGCCCGCCTGGTCAGCGCCGCCGGCGTTGGCGGGCGACGGCGATACCGAAGGCGCGCTCTCCTCGTCCAGCGCCGGCATAGAGACTCCTGTCACGGTTTCCCTCGCCGGCGGTGACCTTCGCCGCGCCGGCCGTCGCTGCATCTAGCTTGCCGCGTCCGCGATCCCTGCTCCTAGGATGCAAGCGTCGAAGCGTCGCGTCAACAATAAATCAGACCACAATAATTATCCTTGACTCGCGCTTCGAGGGCGCCCCTAATGCGTGCGACGGCGCGACGCGGGTTGGCCAATCGAAGCTGCTTCGTCGCCGCAGCGCTGCGGGATGAGACGCGGGAAACGCCGCCGACCCCGCTGTTGAGGGAGGAATCGTATGTCGAGAACAATCGCACTTCTGACGAGCGCCGCCGTTGCGGCCCTCGCCATCGCTGTCGCCACGCCTTCCTACGCGGGAGACATCGTTGGCCTCATCACCAAGACCAATACCAATCCGTTCTTCGTCAAGATGAAGGAGGGCGCCGAGGCGAAGGCCAAGGAGCTCGGCGTCACGCTGCAGTCCTACGCCGGCAAGTTCGACGGCGACAACGATGGTCAGGTCGCCGCCATTGAGCAATTGATGGCCGCCGGCGCGAAGGGCATCCTGCTGGTGCCGAGCGACTCCAAGGCGATCGTGCCGACGGTCGAGAAGGCCCGCAAGGCCGGCATCGTCGTCATCACTCTCGACACCTCGCTCGATCCGGTGGACGCCGCCGACGCCAACATCGGCACCGACAATTACAAGGCGGGCGTGCTGATCGGCCAATGGGCGAAGGGAGTGCTGGGCGACAAGGCGAAGGACGCCAAGATCGCCACTCTCGACGGAGCGGTCAACAAACCCTCGGTCGACGTCTTCCGTCACAACGGCTTCCTCGAAGGGTTCGGCGTCAAGATCAAGGATCCGAAGACCTACGCGGAGAGCGACAGCCCGCAGATCGTAGGCTCCGACGTGACCGCCGGCTCCGAAGAGGGCGGCCGCACCGCGATGGAGAAGATCCTGCAAAAGGGTGACGTCAATCTCGTCTACGCGATCAACGAGCCGGCCGCTTACGGCGGCTATGCGGCGCTGAAGGCCGCCGGCAAGGACAAGGGCGTGACGATCGTCGCCGTCGACGGCGGCTGCAACGGCGTCAAGATGATGAAGGACGGCATCATCGGCGGCGACTCGCAGCAGTATCCGCTGCTGATGGCGGCCGACGGCGTTCAGGAAGTCGTCGACTTTGTCAAGAGCGGAAAGAAGCCCGCGAGCATCGACAGCGGCGAGAAGCTGATCACCGATCATCCCGTCGCCGGCGTTCCGTCGATCACTACCGACGAGGGCAAGAAGCTCTGCTGGGGTTGATTTCGCCTGGACTTGGAGCTTGATTTTGTGAACGGCTGAGTCTCGGCGCTCGTGGGCTTCGTCCGCGGGCGCCGAGGCGAACGACGAGCCGACTGCGAGGAAGCGATCGAGGGCGTCATGAGCGAAGCGTCACCAGAGCGACGGGTCGCGCCGCAGGAATTCGAGGCGACGCTCGCGGCGGCTTCCGCCGCCCAGGCGCAGTTCGAGGAGGAGCGTCTCGATTTCCTGCAGCGCGTCCAGCGTTTCCTGCATCTTTATCCGACCACCGTCCCCTTCATCGTGCTGCTGCTGGGCCTCGCGCTCGGGGTCAGCGTCAACTATTCGCATTTCGTCACCGGCAGCAATCTGTCGACAGTGCTGACCCAGGTGACGATCGTCGGCATTCTCGGCATCGGCCAGACGCTGGTGATTCTGACCGCCGGCATCGACCTCTCGGTCGGCGTCATCATGGTCATCTCGTCGGTCGTGATGGGGCGGATCACCGTCATCGACGGCCTGCCGATCTATGTTGGCTTCTGCATCGGCCTGCTGACCGGCGTCGGCTTCGGCGCGCTCAACGGCTTCTTCGTGACGCGCATGCGGATGCCGCCGTTCATCGTCACGCTCGGCACGCTCTCCATCATCGGCGCGCTCAACACCTTCTACTCGCAGAGCGAAACCATCCGGATGCAGGACCTCGACGCCAAGGCGCCGTTCCTGCAGTTGATGGGCGTTCCTTTCGAGATCGGCGGCTCACGCATCATCCTCGGCAGCTTCCTCTTGGTCGCGCTTGCGGTCGTCTTCTGGTACGTCCTCAACCACACCGCCTACGGCCGCCACGTCTACGCGACCGGCGACGACCCGGAGGCGGCGCGGCTCGCGGGCATCGACACCGATCGCGTGCTGTTCAGCGTCTATGTCCTGGCCGGACTCATTTCGGCGATCGGCGGCTGGGCGTTGATCGGCCGCATCGGCGCGATCAGCCCGACGTCCGGCTCGAACGCCAACCTCGATAGCATCACCGCCGTGGTGATCGGCGGCACGAGCCTGTTCGGCGGCCGCGGCTCGATCATCGGAACGCTGATCGGCGCGCTGATCGTCGGCGTGTTCCGCTCGGCGGTGTCGCTCGCCGGGCTCGATGTCCTCTGGCAGGAATTCGCCATCGGCGTGCTGATCATCGTCGCGGTCGCGCTCGACCAGTGGATTCGGAGAATCTCGCAATGAGCGTCGAACCGATCCTCACCTCGCGCGGGCTGGTCAAGAAATTCGGCCGCGTCGTCGCGCTCGACCACGCCGACTTCGACCTCTATCCCAACGAGATCCTCGCCGTCATCGGCGACAACGGCGCCGGCAAGTCGACGCTGATCAAGGCGTTCTGCGGCGCAATCACGCCCGACGCCGGCGAGATCCGCCTCGCCGGCGAGGTCGTGCATTTCCGCTCGCCGATTGAAGCGCGCGCCGCCGGCATCGAGACCGTCTATCAGAATCTCGCGCTGTCGCCGGCGCTGTCGATCGCCGACAACATGTTCCTCGGCCGCGAGATCCGCGCGCCGGGCGTCTGGGGCCGTTACTTCCGCGCCACCGACCGGGCGAAGATGCAGAAGTTCGCCCGCGACAAGCTCAATGAAATCGGGCTGATGACGATCCAAAACATCAATCAGCCGGTCGAGACCCTGTCAGGCGGGCAGCGCCAGGGCGTGGCGGTCGCGCGCGCCGCCGCCTTTGCGCGCCGCGTCATCATCATGGACGAACCGACAGCGGCGCTCGGCGTCAAGGAGTCGCGCCGCGTGCTTGAGCTCATCCTCGACGTGAAGAAACGCGGGCTGCCGATCATCCTCATCTCGCACAACATGCCGCACGTGTTCGAGGTCGCCGACCGCATCCATATCCATCGCCTGGGGCGACGGCTCACTGTCGTCGATCCGAAGAAGGTGACGATGTCGGACGCCGTCGCGATGATGACCGGCGCGATGGCGCCGCCGGCCGACGCGCTGGTGGCCTAGTACAAGCGGCGCTTGTTCGGAGTCGTCGCCGCGGTCGTCGCGCCCCACCTCGCGACGACGGCGGGTGGGGCGAACGGCGCGGGCTTCCGGGCCGCCACGTCCTCACGCGGGCCCGTAGACTTTCTCGAGCGCGGTGTAGACGTCGTCGTTGCCGACGACCAGCCGGTTGCCGACATGCAGCCCGTCGTTGGCAAAGAAGTCGTTGGACTTCAGCCCCGCCGCGTGGATGACGGCGATAGCGCCGAGACAGTCCCATGAATTGATATGGAGCTCGATGTAGCCGATCAGCCGGCCGCAAGCGACGTAGCAGAGCGCGAGCGCGCCCGACCCGTCACGATAGAACATCCCTCCCGCCTTCAGCAATCGGCCGAAGATCGGCAGGTACTGGTCGGGCGTGACGCGGGTCGAGTAGCCGACGCCGACGATGCCTTCGGTGATCGCCTTGGCCGGATGTCGGTCGACCGGCGCGCCGTTCAGCGTCGCGGGGAAGTCTTCGCCGCCAGCGAACAGCTCGTCGCGCGCCGGCGCGTAGACCATGCCGAACTTCAGGTCGCTGTCCAACACGAAGGCGATCGAAACGCACCAACTCGACATGCCGCTGATGAAGGGTTGGGTGCCGTCGATCGGGTCGACGACCCATAAGCCCTGGCCGGGCGCTAGCGGCGTCTTTCCGGTCTCCTCGCCGAGGAATCCGTCCTGCGGATAGGCGGCGGCGAGTCGGCGTTTGATCAGCAATTCGGTGTTGACGTCGGCTTCGCTCGCCATGTCCTGCACGCCCTTGCTCTTGATCGTGAGGGTCTGGCGGCGACGAAAGTAGCCCAAGGCGAGATCGCCGGCCTCGCGGATCAGTTCAAGGGCGAACGCGTAACGTGATGAAATCTCGGATTTGTCCATTTTCGATTCTCTTGCTTCGCGAAAGGCCGAACTATCTCCACAGCCAGGCGGCGCCGCGGACTCCGCTCGCGTCGCCGTGAACCGCCCGTTTGATCGGCGTATGGAAGACCGTCGAGAAGGTGTGCTTGGGAAGCTCGACCGGCAGGTCCTCGTAGAGCTCGGCGACGTTCGACATCCCGCCGCCCATCACGAACACGTCGGGGTCGAGTGTGTTGACGACGACCGCCAAGCCGCGCGCGACACGATTAACGTAGCGGCGCCAGAGCAGGTTCGACAAATGATCGCCCTTGCGCTTCTTTTCCATGATCTCGGGGGCGAGGAGCTTCGTTCCGGTGTGGCGCTCGTATTCGGCTTCGAACGCGCGGCCGGAGACCCAGGTTTCCATGCAGCCGTGCCGGCCGCAATAGCAGGGCGCGCCGGGGATCTCGGTCACGTCGGGCCGCGGCAGCGGATTGTGGCCCCATTCACCGCCGCTGTTGTTGGGCCCGTGATGGGCGGCGCCGTTGACTGCGATGCCGGCGCCCGCTCCCGATCCGAGGATCACGGCGAAGACGACGCGATGTCCGACGCCGGCGCCGTCGACGGCCTCCGAGGCGGCGAAGCAATCGGCGTCGTTTTCGACGCGGATCTCGCGCTGAAGCGCCTCGATCAGATCCTTCTCGACCGGCCGCCCCAGCAGCCAGGTCGAGCTCGCGCCTTTGCCGAGGCGACTCTTAGGCTCGAGCGACCCCGGTATGCCGATGCCAATGCTGCCCTTGCGCCCCAGCCGCTTCTCCATCTCGCCGATCAGGTTCTTGATGATGGCGATGCAGCCGAAATAATCGTGCCGCGGCGTCGCCTCGCGCACCCGCAGCAATTCGGTTCCGTCGGGCTCCATCGCGACGCCCTCGATCTTCGTTCCTCCCCAATCGATCCCGATCAGCATGTTCTTTTCGCTCCTCGACTTGCATCGCTCACGGGTCTGCCCTCCATCCCGTCACGAGAGGACGTCGACCGCGATCGAGGCGGGGCCGACCGTCCGAACGGGGCGGGGTCGTTTCGCGGCCGCGGACTGCGGCGTTTGCCGTCGGCGTCGGCCATCGACGCACGGTGACCGCGAGCGTCGACGCTTCACGCGACTGCGCGACCCACGATACGATTCCACTCTTCTTGTTTCCAGCCTTCGCGCGCAAAAGATCGTCGTTGTGCGATCGCTGCGGTAGGCCGGATTGCCAAGCAGGGTCGCGCGTCTTGCGTCGCCGACGGCGGCGCTGGGCGTCAAGGAATCGCGCCGCGTGCTCGAGCTCATCCTCGACGTCAAGCGGCGTGGCCTGCCGATCATCCTCATCTCGCACAACATGCCGCACGTGTTCGAGGTCGCCGACCGCATCCACATCCATCGCCTGGGCCGACGGCTCACCGTCGTCGATCCGAAGAAGGTGACGATGTCCGACGCCGTCGCGATGATGACCGGCGCGATGGCCCCGCCGGCGGACGCGCTGGCGGCGTAGCGCGAGCGGAGCCTGTCGATCCCTCGAGTAGGGCAGGCCCCGTCGCGCTGCGGCGGACATGGGGCCCTCGCCGTCTAACGGCGAGGCTTGCCGCCCATCCTAACATCGCACAACGTGCAGCAGATTGTTCGAGATCGCCGGCCGCCTGAGCGGGCGAATCTTGTTGCAAAATTGTCGCATCGCTGCGGTTCGTGATCGTATACGTATAAACCGTCTTCCCAATTAATGCCGACTCGCGCAGTGTGGCGATAAAGTGTCACACCCGACGACGGGGTCACGAGGGGGAAGTCCAATGGGGATCCGGTATCAGTCTGCTTGGCTCTTCCGCGGCGCCGTCGCCGCGGCGGCCGCTTTGGCCGTCACCGCCGCCGTCGCAGCCGATTATCCGACCAAGAAAGCGCCGCCGCCGGCGCCCGCGCCAGTCGTCATGGCGCCGGTCACGCCGGGCTTTTTCGTCAAGGCCGGGTTCCTCTACGCGATCAACCAGAGCTCGTCGAAGCTGTACTCAGAACGCGCCCCCGGGCTGGTGGATCCGCAGATACGGATTCCCGGCCTCGGCGCGAAGGTCGCCGACGTCGCTACCCTGGGCGTCGAGGCGGGCTATTACTTGACGCCGAACGTGTCGGTCGACGTTTCCGCCGGCGTTCCGATGTGGGCGACCGACAAGACCAAGGGTACGCCGGGCGCGCCGTTCAAATTGCCGCCGAACGGGACGACGCTGGCGAAAGTCATGCCGTCGTTCATTCCGCTGACGGCGCTCTACCACTTCAACCAGTTCGGCGCGTTCCAGCCCTATCTCGGGGGCGGCGTCGCGGCGGTGTTCTCGTTCCAGACGAAAGACGACTTCAACACCGGCGTCAAAGTCGACCCGGCGGTCGGCCTCGTCCTCCAAGGCGGCGCCGACGTCATGATCGATCAGCACTGGGGCTGGTCGTTCGACGTCAAGAAGCTGTTCGCTCACGTCGATTCGCACGGAACCGGCGACAACCTGGCGGTGGTCGGCATACCGGCCCAAATCCAGGTCAATTCCACGCAGAAGACCTATTTCCAGCCGTGGGTGCTGTCGACCGGCGTGACCTATCGCTTCTGATCTGAACGCAGCCTTCAGTCGCGGCGGCTTGCGCGTGACGCGAGCCGCCGCCTATCCTCGCACGGCCAGCGCGCGGCGTCAGCGCCGCGCCGAGCGAGGAGTTTCCCACAATGCGCTATCGTCCGCTTGGCCGCACCGGCCAATTCGTTTCGGAAATCTGCCTCGGAACGATGACGTTTGCCGGCGGGGCCGGGATCTGGCGCGCCATTGGCGCGGTCGAGCAGAAGGGCGCGACGGCGCTGGTCGAGCGCGCGCTCGCCGCTGGCGTCAACTTCATCGACACCGCCGACGTCTATTCGGAAGGCCAGTCCGAGGTCATGCTCGGCCAGGCTTTGCGCGATTTGAAGGTCGCTCGCGAAGACGTGATCGTCGCCACCAAGGTGCGCGGCCGCACTGGGCAGGGGCCGAATTCAGTCGGCCTGTCGCGCGGCCACATCATGGATCAGATCGCCGGCAGCCTGAAGCGGCTCGGCCTCGACTACGTCGACCTCTACCAGATCCACGGCTTCGATCCGGTCACGCCGATCGAGGAGACGCTGCGCGCGCTCGACGACTGCGTGTCGCGCGGGCTCGTGCGGACGATCGGCTGCTCCAACCTCGCCGCTTGGCAGATCATGAAGGCGCTGGGCGTCTCCGAGCGGCGCGGCTTCGCCCGCTTCGAGACGGTGCAGGCCTATTACACCATCGCCGGCCGCGATCTCGAGCGCGAAATCGTGCCTCTGGTCGAGGACCAGGGGCTCGGCGTGATGGTGTGGAGCCCGCTCGCCGGCGGCCTGCTGACCGGCAAGTTCGCGCGCGACGGCAAGGGGCCGGAGGGCGCGCGCCGCGTCGTCTTCGACTTCCCGCCGGTCGACCGCGAGCGGGCTTTCACAATTGTCGACGCGATGCGGCCGATCGCCGACGCGCACGACGCATCGGTCGCGCGCGTCGCGCTCGCTTGGCTTCTGCAGCGCAAGGGCGTGATGAGCGTCATCGTCGGCGCCAAGACGATCGAGCAGCTCGACGACAATCTCGCCGCCGCTAAGTTGACGCTCAGCGCCGCGGAGATCGCGGCGCTCGACGTCGTGAGCGCTCTGCCGCCCGAATATCCCGGCTGGATGATCGGGCGCCAGAGCGAGGGGCGAATCCCGGCGGAAAAATAGGCTAGCCTTCGGAGCGCACCGAGCGCGGCAGCGGCGCCTCGTTGAACAGCCCCGGCACGACGTAGGCGACCGCGACGGCGACGAACAGGGCGAGCGCGCTCACCGGGCTGACGGCGGCGACGAGGATCGAGACGCCGTAGACGGCGATGGCGGCGCGGTTTTGCAACCGGCGCGCCCGCGCCGCCGCCATGAATTCCGCGTCGTCGCGCCTTTGGGCGACGATGGTCGAATAGGTCAGCGTAAAAGCGAGCCCGCAGGCGAATTGCAGCGCGGCGTAGACCATCGTCGCCAACGGCGAAATATGTGTCGCGCCGACATAGGCGGTGGCGAAGGGGATCAGCGACAGGCACAACAGCAGCGCATTGTTGGCCCAGATCAGGCTCGCCGTCGCCTGCCGAGCCGCCATCATGATGGCATGATGGTTGATCCAATAGATCGCGACGAAGGCGAAGCTGACGACATAGATGGCGAAGGACGGCGACAGCCTGGCGAGCCCGGCGAGGTCGTCGCTCTCCGGCGCCTTCAGGTCGAGGACCATGATCGTGATGATGACGGCAAGCACGCCGTCGGAGAAAGCCTCGACCCGCGCCTTGGAAAAGGCGTTCTCCGCTTCAGCCATGGTCGCGCCCCCGTCAGGCGATTGAAGAGCAAGCCGTCCTGGCGACGATAGGGCGCCGGCGCGCGCGGCGGCAAGCGCGGCGGCGGTTCCGTCGCGCGCGAAAATCGCTATGGTGCGGCGCTGACCGCGATAGGGAGGAAGAGATGGCGCGTAAAGTTTCGTGGGGCGTTCTCGGCGCCGCCAAGATCGGCCTCGAAAAGGTCCTTCCCGCCATGCAGCGCGGCGAGGTCGCGCACATCGACGCGATCGCCTCGCGCGATCTCGCCAAGGCGCAGGCGGCGGCCAAGTCGCTCGGCATCGCCCGCGCCTACGGCTCCTATGAGGAGCTGCTCGCCGATCCGACGATCGAGGCGATCTACAATCCGCTGCCCAACGAGCTGCACGTCCCCTGGACGATCCGTGCGCTGGAGGCCGGCAAGCACGTGCTGAGCGAGAAGCCGATCGCTCTCGACGCCAACGAGGCGCAGGCGCTGATCGCGGCGCGCGCGCGCACCGGCAAGCTCGTCGCCGAGGCGTTCATGGTGCGCCATCATCCGCAATGGCGGCGCGCGCGCGAGATCGCGCGCTCGGGCGCGATTGGGGACGTGCGCGCGATCCAGACGTTTTTCGCCTATCGCCTGCTCGACGCCGACAACATTCGCAACAAACCGCCGGGCGGCGGCGCGCTCTACGACATCGGCTGCTACGCGATCGTGACCGCCCGCTACGTATTCGGCGCCGAGCCAACCCGCGTGGTGGCGAGCCTCGACGTCGATCCGAAGTTCGGCACCGACCGGCTGGCGAGCGCGCTGATCGAGTTCCCCGGCGGCCGCCATCTGACCTTCACCTGCGCGACCCAGATCCAGGACTATCAGCGGGTGACGATCGTCGGCGAGGCCGGCCGCGTCGAGGTCGCCGTGCCGTTCAACGCTCTGATCGACCGGCCGATGCGCATCGCCATCGACAGCGGCGCCGACCTCGTCGGCGGCGGCGCCAGAATCGAGGAATTCCCGGTCTGCGATCAATACACGCTGCAGGGCGACGCGTTCTCGCGCGCCGTTCTCGGCGAAGCGCCGCTCGAATTCCCGATCGAGGACGCGATCGCCAACATGCGCGTCATCGACGCGGCGTTCCGCTCGGCGCGGAGCGGCGGCTGGGAGAAGCCGTAGGCAGGCTCGACAACAGCAGGGCGGCGAGAATGATCGCGCCGCCGGCGAACTGCAGCGGCGTCATCGTCTCGCCGAGCACGGTCCAGGCCGCCAGCGCCGTAAAGGGCGGCTGGGCGAGGATCACCAGGGCGATGACGCCGACCGGCGCGCGGCCCATCGCCATCGAGGTCAGCCCCTGTCCCAACGCGTGGACGCCCAAGCCGAGCAGCACGGCGATCATCCAGCCGAACGCGCTCGACGGGATCATCGTCTCGCCATGCAGCCAAGCCGCGACGGCGAGGACGACGGCGGAAATCGCGGACGTCCACATCGTCGCCGTCACGGCGTCGAGCCGAAGGCGGAGCTGCTTGATCAGCAGCAGATAGCCCGAGTAGGTGATCGACGAGCAAAGCGCGAACGCGTCGCCGAATCCGATCTGCGTCGGGGCGACCAATCCGGCCATTGTCCAGGCGCCGAGCAGCGCGAGGCCGAAAGCCAGCCACATGCGCGACGGCGAACGTTCACGGAAGAACAGCGCGCCGCCGATGACGGTGGCGATCGGCCCGACCGCGCCGATGAAGGCGGCGTTGGCGATCTTGGTGCCGGTCAGCGAGATGTGGAAGAACCCGATGTTGAGCGCGAAGGCGAGGCCGGCGAATAACAGCAGGCGGGCGGAACGCCCCGGCTTCGCGGCGTCGCGCTGATCGCGCTGGACGAGCTTCGCCAGCGCCGCCAGCGCCGGCGCGGCGAGCCCGACGCGCCAGGCGCCGGCGGCGAACGGCCCGACGTCGATCAGGCGCACCAGCACGCCCGACCAGGCGGTGATCAACGTTCCCGCGATCATCGCGAGGACGCCGAGGCGGTCGACTTTCGCAGGGAATACGGGGAGCGCGTCTACGACGCGCGAGGCGGAGGACATCGCGCCCTCGATAGCTGATTTGCGGCGACGACGACCGGCGCCAAGTCAAAATCGCGCATTTGTGAACGACGGAGGCGCCTCGAAGGCGCCGTCTCGTCGTTTGGGCACGCGCCTGATCGACGCGACGTTCCGCTCGCCGCGGCGCGGCCGATGCGTGGCCGTGAGGGCGAGGCCGTCAAGCCGCGCGTCAAGTTTTGTCAAGTCTTGTCAAGCAATGTCAAGCCGCGGCAAGCCTTGTCAAGAGTATAACCTTTACGCATCAACGGCTTGCGGCGCGTCAAGGGCTCGCCTGCAGCTCCCGGCGCCGCTTGATGTTCTCGGCCATGGCGTTGAGCTTGGCCAGCCGCCGCTCGCGGCCGCCCGCGTTGTCGGCCGCGTCGGCGACGTCGATCGCGGCGCAGCGGTCGAGCACCCGCAGCAGCCGATCGATGGCGGCAAGATCGCCTTCGGCGACGCTGCGCGCGGCGAGCCGCAGCGTCGGCTCGAGCCGCGCGACCGGCGCCCGCGCGTGGACGAGCTTGGTTTCGGTCTCGCCCGCCTCCACCAACGCCTTAGCGACGATCTGGCGCACGCGCTCGCGCGAGATCGCCTCCTCGCGCCCGATCGCCGCGTAAGACCAGCCCGCCGGCGCCATCGCCAGAATGCGGATGCGCCGGAATTCGCGCTCCCGCGTCGCGCGGCGCCTGCAGGTGGTGGACGGGGAGGGGAGGGGCGCTTGCGTCATAGGGCGGCTCCTTCGGGCCGCGCCGGGTCGCCGGCGGGCTGTGGAAATGGCGAAGGAGTAAGATAGCATGAATTCGGTAAAACAGAAAGTCATTGCGGCCTTGGGAAGCGCTAGCAGACCTGCTTGAACGGCCGCGCCGGCGAGGCGCGATCGGCGACCATGGGTCGGGAGCGGCCACATCGGCTTGAATAAGGGACGGCCGCACCTGCTCCAAGAGCAGATATCGGAGCGGCGCTTGCCGGCAACTTCTGCCGGCGAGCGTTGGCCGAGGAACAGCCGCTTGGGTTGCACAGCGGCAACAAGCTGACGTTCGCTCAAAAGGGGCTCACCACAAGCATGCCGCCGCTGGTGCGCAGCGCCCGCGTGCACCAGACCGGGCCCTCGCCAAGAATGTCGGCGGCATCGCCGATGCAGCGTGGCGTTTCCTTGCGCGCGCTCCCTTGCCTTTGGGTTGCGGGATAGTCCGGCCGGACCGCCATGTCGCGCCACCGGTCCGCGTTGCGCCGCGACGCGGCTTGCCGATATCGTCGGTCGACCAAAGCGCGGGAGCGGCCATGTCGCGGAAAACCAGTGTGCGGAAAGGGCCGACATGGCGGAACTGAGAGCCTCGGGCGCCGCGTTGCGCAGACTGGCCAGCCGCGTCAGCCTGATCGTGGCGGTGGGCCTGGTCGTGGTGAAGCTCGGCGCCTGGCTGATGACGGGCTCGGTGGCGCTACTGGCCTCCGCCGCGGACGCGCTGGTGGATACCGCCGCCAGCCTGGTCACGTTCTTCTGGGTCCGCTACGCCGAAAGGCCGCCGGACCTGGAACATCGTTTTGGTCACGGCAAAGGCGAGGCCGTCGCCGCCTTCACCGAGGCGACGCTGCTGATCGGGGCGGCGCTGATCCTCGCATTCCAATCGATCGAGCGGCTGATCTATCCCGCCGCGCTCGCCGCCCTGGACATCGGCATCTGGGTGACCGTCGGCAGCCTGCTGGCGGCCGTGGGGCTGGTCGCCATGGAAACCTGGGTGATGCGCAGAACCGCATCGACCGCGATCGCCGCTAATCGCGCCAACTACCTGACCGACATCGCCGCGAACGCGGCGGTGCTGGCCGCGCTCGGCGTCGTCAGGCTGACTGGCTGGAATGCCGCCGACCCGGTCTTCGCGCTGGCGATCTCCGGCTACATGGCGTTCAACGCCAGCCACATCGCGCGAGACGCCCTGGCGCAACTGCTGGACCGTGAACTGCCAAGAGCGGAGCGCGAGCGCATCAAGGCGACCGCGCTCGCTTGCGAGGGCGTGCACGCCATCCACGACCTGCGCACGCGCTACGCCGGGGACCGGACCTTCGTGGAGTTCCACCTTGAGGTGGACGGTTCGCTGAGCGTGGATCGCGGCCATCGCATTTGTGAGGCCGCGGAAACGGCGATCCGGGCGTTGCTGACGGGCATAGTGGAAGTCACGGCGCACCTGGAGCCGGCCGGCATCGACGACGACCGACTTGACGCCCGCGTCAGGCAGCAGGTCGGCTGACCGAGGCGGCCGGTCATGCCTTCCCGCAGCGTACGGCATAACCGGCCGCTTCTTCCTCGGGGCCGGACCTTGGCAGGTTCGAGCCGAAAGTCGGAGAAGGGTCGAGAGCTGCTGCGACGCTTCGCAGCAGCGAGCGTTCGCTTCAACATTTCGATTGCTCGAGACCCGCCATTCCGGTCTCGGCCAGCTCCGGAAATTCAAACTGGCCCTATATCCGACGGGGACGAGCGGTTGGGCGTTCTCGGGTTCACGCGACGCCTTGCCAAATCTCCAATCGCCGTCCGGTCCCGCCGCCCCGGCGCCGTCAAGCGGCTGCGCCGCTCCGGCGCTGCGCTTCGGCCGCTGCGCGGCGCCAGCGCCGGCGGCGCGCGTAAGCGCTCACGGCTCGCCGGCGCCAGCTCGATCGGTTGTCCAGGTTCAAATTCAGACCCATTCCATATGCGACTAGCTTATAGTCAAATAATTCATTTTTTGAATGATGTGGCGCAATTCGCGGCGCAATGTAGAGCCTACGACTAAAGTCGAATACGAGAGGTCAGCCCTTCGGCGCCCCGAATTCGGCTGCTTTGCCGCGGGACCCGAAAGCAACGTGTCGACAATGCTGGCTTTGCGCATTCAGATGGCAATTAAATTGCTGTATTCTTGTCATTATGGAGAATAATTGCCCCATGGCTGCACTGACGTTTTCAATTCCCCGCAACATTGTCTACGGTGAGGGGGCCCTGGATAAGCTTTCGACGCTGGTCGGCAAGAAGGCGGCGATCGTGACCGGCGGCGGGTCGATGAAGCGTTTCGGCTTCCTCGATCAGGCCCAAGCGCTGCTCAAGAAGGGCGGCCTCGACTCGATCATCATCGACGGCGTGGAGCCCAATCCCTCCGTTCAGACAGTCTTCCGCGGCGCGAAGGCGATGCAGGACTTCAAGCCCGATTGGATCATCGGCTTCGGCGGCGGCTCGGCCATCGACGCGGCCAAGGTGATGTGGTGCTTCTACGAGCACCCGGAGCTGAAGTTCGCCGACATCATCACTCCCGGCTCGATGCCGCCTCTGCGCAACAAGGCGCGCTTCGCGGCCGTCCCCTCGACCAGCGGCACGGCGTCGGAGATCACCGCCTTCTCGGTGATCACCGACCCGGAAAACCACATCAAGTATCCGATCGTCGCCGCCGACATGGTGCCCGACCTCGCCATCCTCGACCCGGCGCTGCCCACCAAGATGCCGAAGACCATCACCGCCAACACCGGCATGGACGTTTTGGCTCACGCCATCGAGGCGGTCGCCTCCATCGCCGCCACCTCGTTCACCGATCCCTACGCCTTGGAGGCGATCACCCTGGTGCTGCACAACCTGGAGACGGCCTACGCCGAGCCGACCAACAAGGCCGCGCGCTACGCCATGCACAACGCCTCGGCGCTGGCGGGCATGGCGTTCACCAACGCCTCTCTCGGCCTGGTGCATTCGCTCGCCCACAAGATCGGCGGCGAGTTCGGCGTGACCCACGGTCTCGCCAACGCGATCCTGCTGCCCACCATCATCAACTTCAACCGGCAATTCTCGACCAAGTACGCGCTGGTCGAGAAGGCCCTGGGCCTCAGGGATCTCGCCGACGCCGTCCGCGGCCTCAACGCCAAGCTCGGCATTCCGGCGTCCTTCAAGGACTGCAACGAGGTCGATTTCAACGAGGACAAGTTCAAGGCGGTCCTCGACCGGATGAGCGCCAACGCGCTTGCCGATCCGTGCACGCTGACGAACCCCGGCAAGCCGACCGTGGCCGACGTGAAGGCGATCTATCTCGCCGCGTATTACGGCAAGGCGAATAAGGAAACTCGGCACGCCGGCATTGCGCTCGCGGAGGCCCGCCAGCCGCAATCGAAACATCCCAGCGAGCTCAGCTTCGCCGAGCGAGCCCTGATTGTTCACGACATGCTGGTCAGCGGGGCGAGCGTCAGCAAGATCGCCGCCGCGACGGGATTGTCGCCGCACGCCATTTACAGCATCAGCGCCGATCCGATGTGGTCGCAGAAGAGGCTTGCGTAAAGCGGCCCCGCGCAGCGGGACCATTTTTGGCGGCGGCTAAGGAAATCCGTCGGCTGGTTGTCCCGCTTCCAGAATGCCGCCGAGGGCTGTGCCTGCTTCCGCTCCTGTGGGCATGTGGTCAACGCGCGAGCGTTGTCCACCTGTCCGTTGGCTTCCGGCGCCGCGCTCTTGCGCCATACGGCCATCGGCGTGCGATCGCCGAACGCCTGAAGAAGGCGGCGCTCGTTGCGGAAGGCGAAGCACGCGCCGACGCCGATTCTCGCCTCGCGCCCATCGACGTCGTTCATTGGCCGTGGGACCACTCCCGAAAGCGGCCGTTCGTTAACTTCCCGTTCGAAGACTACCGGGCTTTGGCGCTCGCCGCGGCGGTTCCGTGACCGAGCGCTCGCGTCGCCGCGCGGAGAGAGGCGCGTCGAGATTCTGCGGGTTCAACGATCGAGGCGACGGCGTGCGCCGCCGGGCGGCGCAGCGGTTCTCGGCTGCCGGGCGGCGCCTTGAATCGCCCGACGAGTTCGGCGAGCCGCTCGCTTTCCGCCGCCAGCGACTGGCTGGCCGCGCTCGCCTGTTCCGACATCGCGGCGTTCTGTTGCGTCGCCTGGTCCATGAGATTGACCGCCGCCGCAATCTGCTGAAGGCTCGTCGCCTGTTCCTCGACGCTGGACGTCATCGCTGCGACGACGTCGTTGATCTCCGACACCTTCGCCTCGATCCGCCCAAGCGCCGCGCCGGTCTCGCCCACCAGTTCGACGCCATCCGCGACCTGCGCGGTCGAGGTTGAGATCAGCGTCTTGATCTCTTTGGCCGCTTCGGCCGAACGCTGCGCCAGCGCGCGCACTTCTGAAGCGACGACCGCGAAGCCGCGCCCGGCGTCGCCGGCGCGAGCCGCCTCGACGCCCGCATTGAGCGCAAGCAGGTTGGTTTGGAATGCGATCTCGTCGATGACGCCGATGATTTGGCTGATTTGCCGCGACGATTTCTCGATCTTGCTCATCGCGTCGACCGCCCGGCGGACGATTCCCCCTCCGAGCTCCGCGTCGTCGCGGGTGGCGGCGACGATCGCGCGGGCCCGTTTGGCGCCATCGGCATTGGCGCCGACGGCGACGCTGACCTGGCCGAGCGCCGCAGAGGTCTCTTCGAGGCTCGACGCCTGCTGTTCCGTGCGCCGCGCGAGGTCGTTCGACGCTGCGGTAATTTCCTGCGCGCTCGAATAGACCGTTTCGGCCCCCGACTTGACGCCGCCGAACGCCTCGCCGAGGCGCTCGATCGCGCCGTCGAAATCGGCCTTCAACTTGGCGTAGGCCTCGGGCAGGTCGCCCTGCATGCGGCAGGTGAGGTCGTTGTCGGCGAGCCGCGCCAGCCCCGCGCCGATCGACTCGACCACCCGCGCGCGCTCATGCGCTCTGGCTTCCGCCGCCGCTTCGGCGCGCGCTGTCTCCGCCGCTTCAATATAGGTCGAGATGGCGAAGTTCATGTCGAGCAGCGCGGCCTTGACCACTGCGCCGATCGCCGCGCCAGCCTCGTTCGCCGCCTGGCGCGAGCCGCCCGAGAAGAATCCGCTGGGCCACACCTCGCGGACGATCGCCTTGATCAGGCGATCGATGACGACGGCGTAGCCGCCAATATACCAGAGCGGTTCGAGGCCGATCCGCGCATGGGCGAGGCCGATCGCGCGCACGCCGATGACGTAGCGTTCGTCGAATCGCGCCGAGCCGATCGCGTCCCAATGATTGATCTGTGCGGCTTTCGCTCCCGCCATATCGGCGTCGTCGCGGAAGAAGGCGTTGAGGCGCGGCGTCGCGCGAACTTTGTCATAGAAGGCGTTGAGCGCCAGCGGCAGTTCACGCCCGACGATCGACTTCAGGCGTCGGATCCCTTCGCAGCTCGCCACGTCGAGCGCCATGAACTCCAAGAGTTCTTCCAGGCTCGCCATCGCCGTCGACTTGTCTTCCGCCATTGCCAGCTCTCGCGCGCTCATTTTGCGACCTCGGCGCCGAGGATCGCGCCTCTGCTCCGCCCCCCGTCGCCGCTCCTCCGCTCGTTCGCTTGTCGGAACGTCGGAATCAGCAGATCGCACGGGCATCGACGACAGGAGTAGCGGCGATCTTTCAATGATCGCCTAATCCCTACAGCGAACCAGCGGGGTCGCGCGTGCGTTCGCCGAGCAATTGAGGCTGGCGGTTCTAGACCGGTCGCTCGCGCCGCGCCCGAGCAAGAGTTGTCGAAGGCGACTCGCCGAAGCGCGCTCGATACTCTCGCGCGAAGTAGCCGTGGTTTTGGTACGCGCAACGATAGGCGACCGCAGTGACAGTGGCGCCGGGTTCGGCGTCGCGGAGCATTTCGCGCGCGCGCCGGAGCCGGACGTCCCTCAAGAACGCCATCGGCGAATAGCCGCGAAAGCGCTTGAACGACTTGAAGATGCTGCGGGCGCCGACGCCGACCGCCTTCGACAGCGTCTCCACGGTGAGCGGGCTGTCCCAGTTCGCCTCGATGAACGATTCCGCCAGCCAGACCTGGCGCGGCGTCAGGCCCGGCGGCGGCGCGTCAAAGAGATAGGAGTAGTTGTGCGCGTTGCCCGACAGAAACGCCGCCAGCAGCGCCTGTTCAAACTCGCTGCGCGCCAGCTCGCAGGCCTCGCTCTCGAAAGTCTCGATCTCGTTGACGAAGAACAGCGCCGAACGTTTCAGCAACTGCAGCTGAGGCGTGACGAACCTCTGCGCCGGACGAAACTCGATGGGGTTGGGCAGATGGGTTCCGAGGAACGCTTCGAGCTTGCGGCGGAGCGCCGCCGGGTCGACGCGCATGACGAGTTGGCTGTATCCGGCGCCGAAGCGGGTGGTGACCTTCGTTTCCGGCCTGATGACGCAGGTCGCCGCGTCGGACAGCGCGGCGCTCTTGCGCTGCATGATCGTCTCGCCGCCGCCGCTCAGGCAGATCTGTTGACGGAACGACGGCGCCTCGGGGAATTCGATCTCGACGTCGGCGCCGTAGACGCAATAGTCGAAACCGATGTGTTCGAACTGCGCCCGGTTCGCCTGGCCGAAGAACGGCTGACCGCTACAATCGACTGAGACGAGGCGCCCCTTGTAGACCTCGAGCAGCGCGTCGGCCATCCGCTCGGACTTGTCAGTCCGAATGATCTCATGCTTGGCGAGAAGACCGTCGTTTCGCGCTGTGTTCGATTGCACGGAAGGCTTCGATCCGATTGCAAGACGTTCAATTGAACGCATTTCTAATGCGAAAGGCGACCGACTGTCACGTTTCGTCGTCCGCGGCAAAATGGGCCCTTGCGCGCAGTCAGAGCAGAATCGCAGCCCGTCGGGAAGCGCCCTCGCGTGACTTGCCGGGCCTCAGGGGACGATTTACCCGGCGCCCGCCTCCGATTCGACGGGGACGACCGGTCGAGCGTTTCGGGGTTCCCGCGCCGCCGGACTCCATCTCCCGCGTCCGCCGGTCCCGCCGTCCCGCCGCCGTCAAGCGGCTGCGCTGCTCCGGCGCCGCGCTTTGGTCACCGCGCGGCGCCGCGCGTAAGCGCTCGAGGCTCGCGTTAGCGCGTGTCGCTTTTGGATTGCGCCAGTCTTCGTCGTCATTGCTTCGCTGTCGCTCGCAATGACGGCGGAGACGATTCGACGTCAACACTTCACGCTCTAACGGTTGCGCCTCGGCCATCGGCGGCGCCGGGTCCGCCGTCGCAAAAAGAAGCGGCGTCGACGGCTGTCAGCTTGGAGTCAGATTGGTTCGATTAGGGTCAACAGACCCGGGACGTTTCGGCGCCGCGTGGCGCGCTCCTTGCCGCGAAGCTCACGAGCTCTTCGAGGCTTTGTCGCCGAGAGGCAAACGGTCCCTCGAGACGTCCGCATCGTCCCCGTCATTTTGGATCCCGCGCCATGGCCGCCAACTCTCGTTCAAACAACTCCACGCGCGCCGCCGCCGCCAGCCCGGTCGTCAAGCCGACCTTGCTCATCGTCGGCGCCCAGAAAGGCGGCGTCGGCAAGACGACCGTCGCTCGGCTGCTGCTGCATTGGCTGGAAGAGAACCGACGCGCCCACGTCGCTTTTGACACCGAGACGCCGCTCGGCTCGCTCATCCGGTTCCACGACGACAAGACCGAACTGGCGGACATCACCGAAGTCGCCGCGCAGATGCGGATCTTCGACGCGGTCGCCAGCGATCGCAGCGGCGCGACGTTCGTCGTCGACCTGCGCGCCGGTCATCTCTACGCCATGCTCGACCTGCTCACCGATCTGCGCATTCTGCGCGACGCGCAGGATGGCGCATTCGACGTCGTCTTCCTGCACATCATGGGCGGCTCGACCGAATCGATCCGCGAGGTCAGCGAGACGCTCGACCGCTTCTCCGGCGCCAAGCACATCATTGTCACCAATCCCGGCAACGGCGCCGACCTCTCCGATTGGGAGGCCTCGGAGGTGCGCGCGAATTTCGAGCGCGACGGCGGCGTGGAAATCAACATCCCCGCCCTGAACAAGCAGGCCTATCTCGAGATCGATCGCGCCGGCTCGACCTTCGCCCAGTTCGTCAACAACAAGCGCAAGAACGGCGCCGAGGCGACCTATTCCTACGTGCTGCGCGGCTACGCGAGGAACTGGCTGTTCAAGTCGATGACCGAGATCGATCGCATAAGCCTCTAAGAGGCGATGCGAAGCTTCGGCCATGGGCGCCGCTCTGCTCATCGATAGCGCGAGTTGGTCCAGCGACAAGTGCGTCAACCTGCTGCGCCGCTCCGAGTTGTTCGGCAAGTTTCCGTACGGCGCGCTGCGGGCGCTGCTTTCGGCGTCACGCCTGATCTCATTGAAGACGTCGCGCTGTCTGTTCGCCGAGAACGACCCGGCGCTGTCGGGCTTCATCCTCGCCGACGGCGTGTTGCGCTACGACCTCAGCGGCGCCGCCGAACGGCCGACCTACCTGAAGCCGCCGGCGGTGATCGGCGAGACGGCGCTCGTCGTCGGCTGTCTGCGCCCGGTGACGGTGACCGCGGAAACCGACTCGGTGCTGATCGAGATCCCGCGCGCCACTTTCCTGCGCGTCATCGCCGAATACCCGGAAAGCGCGGCGCACACGCGCCGGCTGGTCTTTGGCCGGTTGCGCAGGCTGGTCGACGAACTCGACGCCGTGCGGCTCCGACTCGACGCGATCGCTTTGGACAGTCGGGCCGTGCGAGACGTCCTCTAACGCAACGCTGCCCGCCCTGCGCTCCGGCAGACGACGCTCCTGACGACAAGCGCCCAATGCCTACGCGCGTCATGACCGGGACAAGCCCGGTCATGACGATAAGGGGCGCTTCAGTCTGAAGACGAAACGCTCAGCCGCGTCCGCTGGGGACCTCGTTCCACAGCGCGATGACGGGGGCGTCCGGATGGGCGGGGTCGTAGCCGAGGATGCCGATCGAGGCGGTGCGCAACCCAAATAGCCGACCCGTAGCGATCGGCAGGCCGATCCACCTTACGGCGAGGGCGCGGCCGAAATGGCCGTGGGTGAACAGCGCGACGTTTCCCTTCAACCCGCGAAGGCTTTGCAGCAGCCGATCGGCGCGGTCGGCGACCTGCTGTGGCGACTCGCCGCCCGGGCAACCGTCGCGAAAGACTTCCCAGCCTGGGCGGCGCTTGTCGATTTCCGCTGGCGTCAGGCCTTCGTAGTCGCCGTAACCCCACTCGGCCAGGTTCGGCTCGGTTTCGGCCGCGGCGCCCAAGCCGGCCAGCTCGCAGGTTCGGCGCGCCCGTTGGCGGGGGCTGACCAGCACGCGCGTGAAGGCGAGATTGCGAAACGTCGGCGCCAGCGCGCGCGCCTCGTTCTCGCCGTGCGCCGTCAACGGGATCTCGGAGACGCCGGTGTGTTGGCCCGACAGCGCCCACTCGGTTTCGCCGTGGCGAATGACGAAGAGCTGAAGCGGCGGATTCGGTGCGTCGGACACGGCGGGCTCTCCATTGGGCCGCGCAGGCTTAGAGTTGGCAGCGCGAGCGCGCAATGGCGATGTTGGCGCCGACGCTAACGAGCGCTACGCCGCCGTCAACGCCGCCCAGCGGCCGGGCGGCAGGCCGTAGGCCTTCTTGAAGTGGCGGCTGAAGTGGGCCTGGTCGGCGAAGCCGGTCGCGGCGGCGATTTCGGCGAGCGGCGCGCCGGCGCCGATCAGCGCGCGGGCCCGCGTCAGCCGGCGCATCAGCAGATAGCGGTGCGGGCTGGTGGCGTAGAGGGCGCGGAAATGGCGCGACAGCGCGTAGCGGTCGAGGCCGGCGGCGCGTTCCAGTTCGACCGAGGAGACCGCCCGCGTCGCATGGGCGTCGAGATAGTCGCGGGCGATCTTCGCCCGCCGCGCCGCCGGCCGGGCGAGCGCGCGAGCGGGGCGGCCGGCGCGGCGATCAAGCGCGCGCGCCAGGCGGCCGATGAGATCGTCGCGTTCGAGTTCGTCGAGCGGCGCGTCGAGGGCGCCGAGCGCTTCGGCGAGCACGGCGCCGAGCGGCGCGTCGTCGATCACCGGCTCGGCGACGAACGGCGGCGCGGCCGCTTCGTCGAGCGCGCAGGCGATCAACGCCGGCTCGACGTAGAGCATGCGGTAGCTCAAGCCCATTTCGTCGCCCGCGCCGCCGTCGTGAACCTCGTCGGGATGCAGCACGATGATCTGGCCGGGCAGGCTGACGCGCTCGGCGCCGCGATACCAGAAGCGCTGCACGCCGGAAAGCGTCAGGCCGATCGCATAGGTGTCGTGGCGGTGGCGCGCATAGGCCGCGCCGAAGAAGCGCGCCTCGATGCGCTCGAGCCCGTCGGCGCCGGGCGCGGCGACGATGCGCTCGCGTTTCCGCCCCTCGCACGAACGTTCAAGACCGCGGCCGATCTCGGCCTTTAACTCTGCGCTCTTCATCGTCCGACCGACCGGGGACGAGTCATCATGTTCGAAACCAAGCTCGCCATCGTGCTGCGCGACAATCTCGCGCAATGGCAGGCGCTCAACGTCACGGCGTTTCTGACCAGCGGCATCGTCGCCCAGGCGCCGGAGATCATCGGCGAAGCCTATCGCGACAAAGCCGGAAACGTCTACAACCCGATGACGATCCAGCCGACCATCGTGCTTGCCGCCGATGCGACGACGATCGGCGACATCCACCGCCGCGCGCTGTCGCGCGGCGTCAGAACCTCGGCCTATGTCGAGGAGATGTTCGCGACCGGCCACGACGCCGCCAACCGCGCCGCATTCGCCGCGTTCGGGCCGGACGACGCTAGAATCGTCGGCGTCGCGCTGCGGGCGGAAAAGAAGATCGTCGACAAGATCGTCAAGGGCGCGCGCATGCACAAGTAAGCGTCGCCAGGCGAAGCCTCCCGCCGCTTTGGCGTTCCCCTGCGACATTCTGCGGATATTCGTCGGCGATATTCAGCGTTAAGAACGCCATAGCTCACCTGTTGGCGGGTTCAGCCCCATTCTGGGAGTCTAGAGGGACAATCTGGCGCCATGATGCGTGCGATCCTTGTCGCGGCCGTCTTGCCGTTCTTCCTCCAGGCCTGTGCTGAAGACGCCGCGCCGGACACGGGCAGCACGATCGTTTCGAAACTGACGGCGTTTCACGAGATTCAACCCGGACTGAACAAGACGTTCGTCGTTTCGAGCCTCACCAACAAGGATACGTTGGAGGCGAAGGCCTACGCGGACATGGTCGCCCAGCATCTCGAGCAGTTTGGCTGGCGCCGCAGCAGCGGCAAGACGAGCGATCTTCGGGTCGAATTCGCTTGGGGGGTCGACAACGGAACCAGCCATACCGAACAGGTTCCGGTCTATGGCGAGACGTCGCCCGGCGGCATGGTGATGACCAACGGCGTGATGTGGGGCGGCGGAACCTTCGTCGGCAGCACCTACGTCCCGCCGACCGAAGGCGTCGTCGGCACGCGCGAAGTGACCAATCAAACCTTCAAGCGCCAGATCGCGATGCGGATCGTCGACACTCGCAGCTCGAAGCGGATTTACGAGGGGACGATCACCAGCGAGGGCAGCGTCGGCGAATTTTCTACGGTCGCGCCATGTCTGGTGGATTCGATTTTCAAGGATTTTCCCGGGAAGTCGGGCGAGACGCAGACGGTCGAGCTGCCCTGGAACGCCTGCGCCGCGGAGCACTGAGCGAGCCGGCCGCCGCCGGAGTTCCGGCGGCGCCTAATTCCGTTCTCAATCGCCGCCGCGGCGCGCAGCGGCGGCTTACTCGCCTGGCGCGACGTAAATCGCGTCGGTCGACGCCTGGCTTTGCGGCGCTTCGGGCGCCGGATTGAGCGCGCCGGTCAGCGCCAGCCAGACCAGCGCGACGATTTCGCTGGCGCCGGCGACCAGGCCGATCGCGTCAACCGACCAGCGCGCGACCGTCCAGGCGCCGAGCGACGAACCGATCGCGACGCCGACGTAGAGCGCCGAGACGTTGAGCGACAGCGTGATCGGCGCCATTGCCGGGTCGAGCGTGACGAGGCGCGCTTGCTGGACGATCGGGAACGCCCAGCCGAACACGCCCCACAGCGCCAGGCCGGCGAACAGCAGCGCCGCGCCGGCGCCGCCGCCGATGTGCGGGCCGACCGACATCAGCGGGAAGGCGGCGATCAGGACGACGAAGACGACGGTGAGGAAGCGCTCGCGCGGCCAGCGGTCGGCGGCGTAACCGCCGAACTGGCTGCCGATGAAGCTGACGACGCCGAAGAAGGCGAGCACCAGCGCCAGCTTGTCGCCGCCGACGCCAAACGCCGATTCCACCAGCACGCCGAGGAAGGTGTTGAGCGCGAACGGGCCGATCAGCGCTAAAGCGGTGAGCGTCAGCATTTGCAGCACATCCGGCCGCCGCATGACGGCGAGCCGTTCGGCGAAGCCGGCGGCGCGCGCGCTTTGCAGGCGCGGCAGCGCGGCGCCGACGCCGACGGCGGCGAGCGCGGCAATGACGGCGACGCCGAAGAACGGCGCGCGCCAGCCGGCGAGCGAAGCAAGGTAGGTGCCGGCCGGCACGCCGACGACGGTCGCCAGCGTCATGCCGCCGTAGATCATCGCGATCGCGCGGCCGCGCCGTTCGGCGGAGAACAGGGCGGTGGCGAACGCGATGGCGGCTGGCATGAACGTGCCGGCGGTGAGGGCGAGCAACGCGCGCGCCGCGGCGAGGCTCAAGAAGTTCGGCGCGAAAGCGGCGACGAGATTGGCCAATGCGAAGACGGCCATGGCGACGATCAGCAGCCGCTTGCGTTCGACGCCCGCGCTCGCCACCGCGATCAGCGGCGAGCCGAAGGCGTAGGCGAGGGCGAAGATCGTCACCAGCGAACCCGCCGCCGCCGCCGTGACGTGCAGGTCGGCGGCGATCTGCGGCAGCACGCCGGAGACCAGGAACGTCTCGGCGCCAATCGCGAACGCGCCGAGGACGAGGGGCAAGAGACGGAGCATGGGAGGGTCCTGGATCAGTTCAAGGATCATTGAACTGGTGCGTCGCAGGCTCGGATTCAAGGAGTTCAATAATTGTTGAACTGACGGAGGCGAGGCGGAATATCCCTCTCCCGTTCGGGAGAGGGGCAGGGGTGAGGGGACGACGCTTTGGTTGTTGATGTCTAAAGCGAATGTCGCCTACGACCCGAACCCTCATCCGGCGCGTTGCGCCACCTTCTCCCGAACGGGAGAAGGAAAAGAGGCTGCGCGGCAGCTCAAACAACGCCTATATGACGGTCATGGCCAAGGAACTGCACCACCCTGAGCGCGATGAGATCGAGCTGTCCGCCGTCCTCGAGGCGCTCAGCGAGCCGACGCGGCGCGAGATCGTGCTGCGGTTGCTCGAAGAGGGCGAAGCGCCGTGTCAGGCCTTCGACGCGACCGCGCCGAAGAGCAACCTCAGCTACCATTACGCGCGGCTGCGCGAGGCGGGCGTCACCCGCACGCGACCGGACGGGCCGTACCGGATGATCTCGGTCCGGGTCGACGATCTCGCCGCCCGCTTCCCCGGCCTGCTCGACGCCATCGTCGCCGCCAGCCGGGCCAAGGTCTCGGCGGACTGAAGCGTTACGAAGAGCACGCATCGACGCCACGGCCGGGTGCGCCCGCGGCGCTATTTTGCTAGGTTCCGTTGCGAATGAAATCAAAGGCGAGGATCGTCGTGTCGCCTGCAAACTTTGGGCGTTTCAGCCAGTTGTGTCGACGCGAAAAAGCGAGATGAAAGCCGATCCCGAGAACCGGATCGGGTCGGCCCCAGGCAGGGGAGCAGGTCGCTTTTGGCTGCTGGCGTGTGTCGTCGCGAGCTCGGCGACGGTCGGTGTCCTGATGATTCCCTCTTGGCGCGACTTTGCATTGTGGACGTTCCATTGGGCGGAGCAGTCGGTTGGCGTCGCGCCGGCGCAGTCGCCGTTCTCAACGCTCTATGAAAAATTCGGCGTCGAGGGTTTGCCCGTGCGGGCGTTCGCGTCCGAAGAGGTCGGCGCGAACCTCGCTCGATTGTCGCGCGATTCCTGCGACCGTCCGGCGATGGCCGCTCTCGATCGGGCGCTTGTGGCCGCAGGAGAGACGCGATTGTCCGCTGAGATGCTGTTTGGCTTCGCGCGATCGTGCGCCAACGCCGAGGGCGAGGGCTACCGAGCAGGGGACTTGTTCCTGCAACTCGGCGACGTTGAGAAAACCTTGGCGGCGGCCGACGATCTTTTGCGCAAGGATTCCACCAACCCTAGTTTCCACTATCTGCGCGGCAAAGCGCTGGCGGCCGCCGGCCGCAACAGCGAGGCGGTGGCCGAGTACAAAAGCACAATCGAGCTGACTCAAAACCAGCGCGGCATCGGCGAGTGGGTGTTCACCGAGCTAGCCAATCTATTCTCCACGCTCGGCCGACCGTGCGACGCAGCGCAGACGATCCTCGAATGGGTCGCCATAGAGCCGCAAGTGCGCAGGACGGCGCGAGCGCTGAAGCTGATTAGGGACTATTCCGCCGGCGGCTGCCGCGGCAACGCCGCTGCGCCGGCCGCAAAAGACCTCTGAAGCAAGAGTCGCCGCCAGCCGCGCCAAGGCGCACGCCGGATAATCCGCCAAGCCGGTCTCGTCCCCGCCATGTTGCGGTGCACAATAGCGCGTCTTATCTTCCGAGCGAGTTGCATAATGTTCGAAGCAGCGGCGCAAGAATCCCCTTTCCCCGCATAGAGCGTTCGGCAGAACGCCCGTCTTTCGACGGGCTATGCGGGGAAACGGGACGCGGGGGCGCCGCTTTCAGGCAACGGCAACTCGCTCTAACAGCGAAGACTCGAAGCCAGCCATGCGCTTTCTCGACCGAACCCTCGAACGCCTTGGCCTCTCCGCCGCGCCGCCGCATTGGCCGCCGCGGCGGCTGTCGCTCGCCCTGCAGGGTGGCGGCTCGTTCGGCGCGTTCACCTGGGGCGCGCTGGAGCGGTTGCTCGACGAGCCGGAGATTTCATTCGACGCGATCAGCGGCGTCAGCGCCGGCGCGGTCAACGCCGTGCTGCTCGCCTCCGGGCTGATGGAGGGCGGTCGCGCGGCGGCCAAGGCGCGGCTGGAGCGGTTCTGGAAGCGCATGAGCCGCGCGGCGGCGCTGACGCCGAGCGCCGCGCTCGCCGGCCTGTCGCTCGGGCTGATGACCCGCGCGCTGTCGCCCTATCTGTTCAATCCGTTCAATCTCAACCCGCTGCGCGAGGCGCTGAGCGACGAGGTCGACTTTGCTCGGCTCAAGACGCGCTCGCCCGTGCGCCTGTTGATCGGCGCGACGCGGGTCAGCGACGGCGCATTGCGCGTGTTCACCACCGACGAAGTCAGCGTCGACGTCGTGCTCGCCTCAGCCTGCTTGCCGCTGATCCATCACGCGATCGAGATCGACGACGAGCCCTATTGGGACGGCGGCTATTCCGCCAATCCGCCGCTCATTCCGCTGGTGCTCGCCTCGAAGGCGGCGCATCTACTGATCGTGCAAGTGACGCCGACGAAATCGGCGCGCCTGCCGACGAGCCCAAGCGAGATCGCCAAGCGGCTCGAACAGATCCATTTCAACGCGACGCTCAACGCCGAGCTCGAGGCGCTCAAATACGGCATGTTCTTCGGCGCGACGCCGAAGCTGCGACGCCTGCGCATCGGCCGCATCTCCGCCCAGGAGGAATTCGTCGGGCTCGCCGACGAAAGCGCCGGCAATCTCGGCTGGGAATTTCTCGAACGCCTGCGCGCCAGCGGCGCCGGCGCGGTCGAAGCCTGGCTCGACGAGACGCCGCGCGTCAACGGGCGGGCGCCGCCGCCGCGGGAGAACGTCGCCGAGTGAGCGCGGCGCGTCAAGGCGGCGGCCCCGTCCCGCCGCGCGCGGCCTGACGTTTCGCCGCACGAACGCTGGCCGGCGGCGAGGCCGAATCACACTTGGATCGCTGGCGCGAAGCCGCAATTCGGCGCGCGGGATCGTAGGGAAGGACGCCATGACGCGCGTGTTTCTGGCCGGTCTCGTCTGCCTCGCCTTCGCCGCCCCTGCGCTCGCGTTGGATAGACCGAAGCCAGACGCGGCGGCGTTGATCGGCAAGACGCTCAGCCCCGACAAGCAGAGCGCGATCGCCGATCATGCAGTGATGGCCAAGAGCGGCGCCTGGACGTACGGCTTGACGTTCGACGATCCGGGCCTCGAGCGCATGGCCGACGCTGACGAGCGCGGCGGCGGCGCTACGCTCACCGTCGCGCAGATCTATTCCAAGCGTTGCGACCGCACCTCGTCGCCGTCCTTCGCCCTCGGCGGCGACGACCGCTTCGTCCTCAAGGGCGAGACCGGATCGCGCGTCGCCGACGCCTGGTTGTTCTTCGCCAAAGGCGATGCGTTCGACGGTGCGGGCCGCAAGGTCAGGCTCGAAATGTCGGAGAACGACGGCGCGCTTTATACGAAACTCGACCCCGCCGAACTCGCCGCCAACGCGACGTTGGCGATCTGCCCGACCGCCAAGGCGCCGGGGGCGGGCAAGACGAAATGCTCGCTGTTCGATCTCGCCGGTTTCGCCCGCGCCTACGATTTCGTCTGCGACGCGAAGTAGCGGCCGCAGCGGGCGCGCGTCGCGGGAAAGCATGCCCTTCCTGGGTTTGGCCGTCTCTCGGCTGACGGGGTCGAGGCGCGCGCCGTCGCGCCATCGCCGACGAATCGTTACAGGTTAATCAATTCTTAGCTGTAATTCGTCATTGTAACGCTAGGCGGCCATCGCAAACGGGTCGCGACCAAGGGCATCACGCCCCGCCCTGACTCAACCGAGATCATCAAGACCTGAGGCGACGGCGCGCGCGCGACACGTCGTCCGGCCGCAAACTCGGCCGCCCAAGGCGGATCGCAAGAAAGTCATCGCAATGAACACTGGCCTGCCGAAGCTGCGAAGCGAGACAATCGACGCGGTCGCATCCAGCGAACGGCGGGGCGAGGCTCCGGCGGCGCGAGACGGGGGCACAAAGCAGCCGCGGGGCGCGGCGCGCGCTCTCGTCGGACGGTTGGCGCCGAAATCGATCGTCGGTCAGGTCGCCCTTCTGAATGCGCTTGCGATCGCGTGTCTGATCGGCGTCGCCTCCTATGAGTTGATCGGGTATCGAAACGAGATCTGGGCCGACCGCCGCCATGAATTGACGACGCTTACCGAAACCGCCCTGTCGATCGTGAATGCGGAATACACGGCCGCACAGTCCGGCCAGCAGAGCGTCGACGCCGCGCAGGTCAACGCGAAAAAGCAGCTCGCCAGACTGCGCTACGGCGCGGGCGACTACTTCTGGATCAACGACCTGCAGCCGCGCATGGTCATGCATCCGATCAAGCCGGAGATGAACGGCCAGGACATGTCGGCCTACAAGGACGCGAACGGCAAGGCGTTCTTCCTTGAGATTGTCGATGTGGCGCAGCGGCTCGGTTCAGGGTTCGTCAGCTACGATTGGCCGAAACCCGGCAAGGACGCGTCGCAACCGAAGCTGTCCTATGTCGCGGCGTTCAAACCTTGGGGTTGGGTGATCGGGAGCGGCGTCTACGTCGATGATCTCGACGAGGCGTTCTTGGCCAAATTGAAGACGGAAGGGGCGCTGATCTTCCTCGTCATCGCGTTCTGCGCTGCTGCGTCAGTCGCGATGGGACGGAAGCTCGCGCGGCCAATCGTTTCCATGAGCACCGTCATGGAGCAGCTCGCCGCGGGCAATCTCGACCTTGCGCCCGCCGACGGGACGACGCGCGCTCGCGAACTCGATCGTATGTCGCGGGCGCTGGACGTGTTCAGGCAGAACGCGCTCGACCGGGCGCGGTTCGAATCCGAGGCAGCGACGACGCGCGCGAGCGCCGAAGCCGAACGCGAGCGGGCGAGCGCCGAGCGCGCCAAAGCGGCCAAAGAGCAGACCGAGGCGGTGCAACGTCTCGGCCTCGGCCTCAAGGAGGTCGCCGGCGGCGATCTGATGGTGCGCCTCGCCGACGGCTTCACGCCGGCTTACGCCCAGATCCGCAACGACTTCAACGCGGCGATCGATAAGCTCAAGGCGACCATTGTCAGCGTCGTCGACTCCACGGGCTCGATCGAGACGAGCGCGAAGGAAGTTTCGGCGGCGGCCGACGATCTCTCGCGCCGCACCGAGCAGCAGGCCGCCAGCCTCGAGCAGACGACGGCGACACTGACCGAAGTGACAGCGGCGGTGAAAACGTCGGCCGAAGGGTCGCAGCACGCACGCCAGGTGGTCGCGGCCGCCGACGAGGACGCCAGGAAGAGCGCGGCGGTGGTGCGTCAGGCGGTCGAGGCGATGAGCGCCATCGCCAAGTCGTCGAAGCAGATCAGCCAGATCATCGGCGTCATCGACGAGATCGCTTTCCAGACCAATCTTCTCGCGCTCAACGCCGGCGTCGAGGCGGCGCGCGCCGGCGAAGCGGGGCGCGGCTTCGCCGTCGTCGCGTCCGAAGTGCGTGCGCTGGCGCAGCGTTCGGCGGGGGCGGCCAAGGAGATCAAGGGGCTGATTTCCGACTCGAGCGCCCAGGTCGGCATCGGCGTCGAGCTGGTGGCGGAGACTGGCCGATCGCTCGAGCGCATCGCGACGCAGGTGGCCGAGATCAATGCGGCCGTGTCCGACATCGCCGGCGGCGCGCACGAGCAGTCGACGGCGTTGCAGGAGATCAACGCAGCCATTGAGCAGATGAACCTGGTGACGCAGCAGAACGCGGCGATGGTGGAGGAATCGACTGCTGCCGGCCATTCGCTGTCGGAGGAGACGTCGAAGCTGTCGCATCTCATGGCTCAATTCCGCGTCGGCCGCGCGGTCGCCGAGGCGACGCTGCGCGCCGAGCTGACGAAGGCCGCGCCGCACGCCTTCCGCACGCCGGCCAAGGCGACGAGACCCGTCGCAACCGCCCGCGCGAAGCTCGCCGTCGCGGCAGCCGGCGGCGGCCGCGCGGCCGAGACCTGGCAGGAGTTCTGAGAACGACGCGGCGCTTGCAGCTCGGGCGCCGCCGCCCGCGCTACTCCGCCGCCGCGGCCGTCGTCGGCGTGTAGTTGAGGATCGGCGCGAGCCAGCGCTCGACGTCGGCGATCGCCATGCCCTTGCGCGCGGCGTAGTCGGCGACCTGGTCGCGCTCGACTTTGGCGACGCCGAAGTAATACGAATCCGGGTGGGCGATGTAGACGCCGCTGACCGACGCGCCCGGCCACATGGCGAAGCTCTCGGTCAGCGTGACGCCGATCCGCGCCTCGGCGTCGAGCAGGCGGAACAGCGTCGCCTTTTCGGTGTGGTCGGGCTGGGCGGGATAGCCGGGCGCCGGGCGGATGCCGCGATAGGATTCGGCGATCAGCTCGTCGGACGACAATTTCTCATCGGGCGCGTAGCCCCACAATTCACGGCGCACCCGCGCATGCAGCGCCTCGGCGAGCGCTTCGGCGAAACGATCGGCGAGCGCCTTGACCAGGATCGACGAATAGTCGTCGTTGGCCAGCGCGAAGCGCTTGGCGATCTCGTTCTCCTCGACGCCGCTCGTCACGACGAACGCGCCGACATAATCCTTCTTGCCGCTGTCGAGCGGCGCGACGAAGTCGGCGAGCGCGACATTGGGGCGCCCGTCGCGCCTGGAGAGCTGCTGGCGCAGCGTGAACAGTGTCGCCAGCTCCGTCGCGCGGCTGTCGTCGGCGAACAGGCGGATGTCGTCGCCGACGCGCGCGGCCGGCCAGAATCCGACCACCGCCTTGGGCGCGAACCATTTCTCGGCGATGATGCGTTTCAGCATCGCCTGCGCGTCGTCGAACAATTGCCGCGCCGCCGCCCCCTGTTTCACGTCTTCGAAAATGGCGGGGTAGCGGCCCTTGAGCTCCCAGGTCTGGAAGAACGGCGTCCAGTCGATCGTGCGCGCGAGATCGGCGAGGTCCCAATCATCGAGAACGCGCGCGCCGAGAAAGCTCGGCTTGGGCGGATCATAGGCGGCCCAATCGATCGCCACCGCGTTGGCGCGCGCCTTCTCCAGCGGCAGGCGCGCCTTGTCGGCCTCGCCGCGCGCGTGCGCGTCGGCGACCTTGCGATATTCGGCCCGCACCGACGCGACGTAATTGGCCTTCGCGTCCGGCGACAGCAACTGTCCGACGACGCCGACGGCGCGGCTGGCGTCGTTGACGTGAACGGTCTGGCCGCGGGCGTAATTGGGGTGGATCTTGACCGCCGTATGCACGCGGCTGGTCGTCGCCCCGCCGATCAGCAACGGGATGTCGAAGCCCTCGCGCTCCATCTCGGCGGCGACATAGGCCATCTCGTCGAGCGAGGGCGTGATCAGGCCGGACAGGCCGATGAGGTCGACCTTCTGTTCGCGCGCGACGGCGAGAATCTTCGACGCCGGCGTCATCACGCCGAGATCGATGATCTCGTAATTGTTGCAGGCGAGGACGACGCCGACGATGTTCTTGCCGATGTCGTGCACGTCGCCCTTGACGGTCGCCATCAGGATCTTGCCGGCGCTCTGGCGACCTTCGCCGCCGTTGGCCTTCTTCTCCGCCTCCATGTACGGCAGCAGCAACGCCACCGCCTGCTTCATCACCCGCGCCGACTTGACGACTTGCGGCAGGAACATCTTGCCGGCGCCGAACAGGTCGCCGACGATGTTCATGCCGTCCATCAACGGCCCCTCGATGACGTGCAGCGGGCGCTCGGCGACCAGGCGCGCCTCTTCGGTGTCCGCTTCGATAAAGTCCGTGACGCCGTTGACCAGTGCGTGAGCGATGCGCTTGTCGACCGGCTGCTCGCGCCAGGAAAGATCCAGCGCCTTGGCCTCCCTGGCCGCGCCGCCGCGATAGCGTTCGGCGATGGCGAGCAGCCGCTCGGTCGCGTCGGCGCGGCGGTTGAGCACCGCGTCCTCGCAGGCTTCGCGCAGTTCGGCGTCGATCGTCTCGTAGACGGCGAGTTGGCCGGCGTTGACGATGCCCATGTCCATGCCGGCCTGGATCGCATGGTAGAGGAACACCGCGTGCATCGCCTCGCGCACCGGCTCGTTGCCGCGGAATGAGAACGACAGGTTGGACACGCCGCCGGAGATGTGGACGTGCGGCAGCTGGGCGCGAATCTGCCGCGTCGCCTCGATGAAGGCGACGCCGTAGCCGTTGTGCTCCTCAATGCCGGTGGCGATGGCGAAGACGTTGGGATCGAAGACGATGTCCTCGGGGGCGAAGCCCGCCTGCTCGGTCAGCAGCTTGTACGCGCGCGCGCAGATCGAGACCTTGCGTTCGAGCGTGTCGGCCTGGCCCTGTTCGTCGAACGCCATCACGACGACCGCGGCGCCATAGGCGCGCACCAGCCGCGCCTGACGCAGAAAGGCCTCTTCGCCTTCTTTCATTGAGATCGAGTTGACCAGCGGCTTGCCCTGCACGCATTTCAGGCCGGCCTCGATCACGGCGAATTTCGACGAGTCGATCATCACCGGCACGCGCGCGATGTCGGGTTCGGCGGCGACGAGGTTGAGGAATTCGACCATCGCCGCGGCGGAGTCGATCAGCCCCTCGTCCATATTGACGTCGATGATCTGCGCGCCGTTGGCGACCTGGTCGCGCGCGACGGCGAGCGCGCCGGCATAGTCGCCGGCGGTGATCAGCTTGCGGAACTTGGCCGAGCCGGTGACGTTGGTGCGCTCGCCGACGTTGACGAAGGGAATGTCCTTGGTCAGCGTCAGCGGCTCGAGGCCGGAGAGGCGCATCAGCGGCGGGACGGACTTCGGCGCGCGCGGCTTCACGCCGGCGACCGCGGCGGCGATCGCTTCGATATGGGCCGGCGTTGAGCCGCAGCAACCGCCGACGATGTTGACCAGGCCGTCGCGGGCGAAGCCGCCGAGTTCGGCCGCCATCGTCGCCGGGGTCTCGTCGTAGAGGCCGAATTCGTTGGGCAGGCCGGCGTTGGGATAGGCGCAGACGAACGTGTCGGCGATTTCGGCGATCTCGGCCAAGTGCTCGCGCATCGCCGCCGCGCCGAGGGCGCAATTGAGCCCGATCGAGAACGGCCGGGCGTGGCGCAGTGAATACCAGAAGGCGGTCGGCGTCTGGCCGGACAACGTGCGGCCCGAGAGGTCGGTGATCGTGCCGGAGATCATCAGCGGCAGGCGCACGCCCTTGGCGGCGAAAGTCTGCTCGCAGGCGAACACGGCGGCCTTGGCGTTGAGCGTGTCGAAGATCGTCTCGATCAGAATGAGATCGGCGCCGCCGTCGATCAGGCCGCCGATCTGCTCGGCATAGGCTTCGCGCAATTGGTCGAAGGTGACGGCGCGAAAGCCGGGATTGTTGACGTCGGGCGAGATCGAGGCGGTGCGGTTGGTCGGCCCGAGCGCGCCGGCGACGAAGCGGCGCCTGCCGTCGATGCGCTCGGCCTTGAGCGCGGCGCGGCGAGCGAGGCGGGCGGCGTCGCGGTTGAGCTCGTAGACGATCGACTGCATGCCGTAGTCGGTCTGGGCGATCGACGTCGAGGAAAAGGTGTTGGTCTCGAGGATGTCGGCGCCGGCGAGCGCATAAGCGAGATGGATATCCTCGATCGCCTGCGGCTGGGTCAGCGCCAGAAGATCGTTGTCGCCCTTGAGGGCGCATTCGCAGCCGACGAAACGCTCGCCGCGGAACTGGGTTTCGTCGAGGCCGAGGTCCTGGATCTGCGTCCCCATCGCGCCGTCGAGGATCAGCACGCGCTCGCGCGCCGCCGCCGCCAGGGTCGCGGCGACGTCGCCCTCAGCCGCCGGGGCGGCGAACAATTGCAATGGGCTGGCTGTCATCAGCGCGGAGGCCTCCTCGATATAACCACATAAGCATATCTTTATATAGATGCAAGTCGCGGAGTGGGACGCTCGCTTCTACCCCAATGTCATGGCCGGGCTTGACCCGGCCATCGAGGCGGCGACGGTCGGAAATTCCCTTTTTTGGCGAGCAAGTCCGCTGCGCCGGCCAATTCTGTGCGTCAAGGCCGCGCGGACAGCCTGGATGGCCGGGTCGAGCCCGGCCAAGACGTGGTGAGGGTTGGCGCGCCTAGACCTTCATCTGCGCGCCGAGCTCGACGACGCGGTCGGACGGCAAGTTGAAGAAGTCGGGGGCGCTCGTCGCCTGTTTGGCGAGCGCAATGAACAGCATGTCCTGCCAGTGCGGCATGCCGGAATTCTGCGCCGGCTTCAGCGAGCGGCGGCCGAAGAAGAACGAGGTCGTCATGATGTCGAACTTCACCCCCGCCTTGCGCAACGCCGCCAGCGCCACCGGGATGCGCGGCGACTCCATGTAGCCGAAATGAATGGTCAGCGCGTGGAAGTCGGGGGACAACGCCTTGAATTCGAAGCGCTGCGACTGGGGCACGCGCGGCGAAGTCTCGGTGCGCACGCACATCATCACCACCCGCTCGTGCACCACCTTGTTGTGCTTGAGGTTGTGCATGAACGACGAGGGCGCGACGGATGGATCGCTGGTGAGGAAGATCGCCGTGCCGGGCACCCGCACCGGCTTCGACTTCTCCAGCATCCGGATCACGTCGACCATCGGGATCGAGTCGCGATGGGTCTTGGCGGCGAGGATCGCGCTGCCGCGCGACCACGTCCACATCGTCACGAACATCGCCGCGGCGATCATCAGCGGCACCCAGCCGCCGTCGATGACCTTGGAGAGATTGGCGACGAAAAAGCTGACGTCGATCGACAGGAAGGCGCAGACCAGCCCCAGCGCCGCCCACAGCGGCCAGCGCCACAGCCGCCAGACGACGAAGAAGGCGAGCGCGGTCGTCGCCACCATCGTGCCCGACACGGCGATGCCGTAGGCGTTGGCGAGCGCGCCGGAGGAGCGGAACAACAGCACCAGCGCCAGCACGCCGAACAGCAGCGCGCGGTTGATCCGCGGCAGGTAGATCTGCCCCTCCTTCACGTCGGAGGTGTGGACGATCTCCAGGCGCGGCAGCAGGCCGAGCTGGATCGCCTGCCGGGCGAGCGAGAAGGCGCCGGTAATGACCGCCTGGCTGGCGATGACCGTCGCCGTCGTCGCCAGCAGGATCATCGGCAGCAGCGCCCAGCCGGGGGCGAGCAGGTAATAGGGATTCGCGACCGCCTCGGGATGGGCGATCATCAGCGCGCCCTGGCCGAGATAATTGGCCATCAGCGCCGGCAGGACGAGGAACAGCCACGCGGCCTGGATCGGCCGGCGGCCGAAGTGGCCCATGTCGGCGTAGAGCGCCTCCGCCCCGGTCACCGCGAGGAAGACGCTGCCGAGCACGACGAAGCCGAGCGTGCCGTGCCGCCACAGGAACAGGAGGCCGGGTTCAGGGCTCAGCGCGCGCAGGATCACCCATGCGTCGCGAATGTGCATCACGCCGAGCGCCGCGTTGACGATGAAGAACACCACCATGATCGGGCCGAAGAACGCCGCGACGCCGGCGGTGCCGCGTCGCTGGGCGAGAAACAGCAGGATCAGGATGAGAACGGTCGCCGGCAGCACGAAGGGCGCAAGGTCGGCGTCGACCTGCTTGAGGCCCTCGAGGGCGGAGAGCACCGAAATCGCCGGGGTGATCATCGCGTCGCCGGAAAAGAGCGCGGCGCCGGCGACGCCGAGCAGGAAAGCGACGGTGGCTCTGCGGCCGAGCGCCACCTGGGCGAGGGCCTTGAGCGACAGGATGCCGCCTTCGCCCTTGTTGTCGGCCTGCATCAGGAACAGGACGTATTTGGCGGTGACGACGATCAGCAGCGCCCAGATGATCAGCGAGACGACGCCGACGACGGCCTCGACGGTGAGGCCGCTTTCCTTGAACTGGCTGAGCGCGGCCTGCAGCGCGTAAAGCGGGCTGGTGCCGATGTCGCCGAACACGACGCCGACCGACCCCAGCGCCAGGATCCAAAAATTCCCGCCCGCATGTCCCGCGCCGTTCGCGTCGTGGCCATTGGCCGCCGGCGCGATGGCCGCCTGCGAAGACTCTTGAGACATGGAGTTTCCGGTTCCACCCGCGGGCCCCTCAGGGCCAGGGCGGGCGTCTCTATACCTCTTCGCCGCAACCGTGCAAGGGCGCAGATCAAAGCCGGCCGGCGGCAGGAGAAGGCTTTTTCAGGCCGCCGCGCCCTTGGCCAAGGCCTCGATCAAGCCGCGCAGCGCGTCCGGCCGCTCGATGCAGCTCAAATGGGCGGCGGCGGGGATGATCTCGAACCGCGCGTGGCCGATTTGGCCGGCAAAATCGCGCACCAGCGTCGGCGGGGTCGAGCCGTCGTCTTCGCCGACGGCGCACAGAACCGGAACCGCGATCGCCCGGCAATAGGGACGCAGGTCGGCGCGCATTTGCGCGCCGCAGGCCGTGAGATAGCCGTCGCGCGGCGCTCGCGTCAGCATCGCCCGCCAGCCGGCGAGCTCGATTTGGCGCTTGGCGCGGAACTCGGCGGTGAACCAGCGTTGCATCGTCGCGTCGGCGATCGCCTCGATACCGCCGCGCGCGACTTCCTCCATGCGCTGGCGCCAGCTCTCGTCCGTGCCGATCTTGGCGGCGGTTCCGCACAACGCCATCGCGGCGACGAGGTCGGGCCGCTGGCGGTAGAGCGCCTGGGCGACGAGCCCGCCCATCGACAGGCCGACGATCACCGCGCCGTTGACCTCGAGGCGATCGAGCAGGGCGGCGAGATCGGCGGCGTAATCAGCGATCAGCGCCGGCCCGGCCGGCAGTTCGGAAAGGCCGTGGCCGCGCTTGTCGTAGCGCACGATCCGATAGGCGTTGGCCAGCGGCGCGACGAGTTCGTCCCAGATGCGCAAGTCCATGCCGAGCGCGTTGATGAAGACGATCGCCCGCGCGTCGACGCGCCCTTCGTCGCGATAATGCGCGACCGCGCCGTTGACTTCGGCGAAGGCCATGGCGAAGCGCCTCCTCGCGTTTGCGCCGCATTCGCCGAAAGCGACGCGCGCCCACCCTTCGCGGGCGCCGCCGCCCTGTCAAGGGCGGGCGGTCCGATGTCGGCGTTACATCAGCGTGTAAAGCGTGCGCGCTTCGGCGGGTGGACCGCGTCGCCAACCGAGCGCCTCGACCCGCGCCGCCACCCATTTCGCCCCGAGCGGGAAGGCGATCACGTCGCCGGGCTTGACCTGGCGGCTCGGCTTGTCGACGCCGGCGCCGAGCCCGCCGCGGGTGACGCGCACCCCGCCGGCCTCGATCACGCGCGCGGCCAGGCTGCGGGTCTTGAAGAAGCGCGCGCGCCACAGCCAGACGTCGGCGCGGCAGCTATCGGTGGCCTCGATCACCCGTTCGCGCCTCCTGCGGCGGCCCGGCGACGGGCGGACTTGCGCCGCGCGCGGCGGCGCGCCGCCGCCGGCTTGGCGACCAAGGCGAGCGCCGCGAACGGCGAAGCGATGAGCTGCGCCGACTCGGCGTCGGTCGTCGGCCGCTTGCGCCACAAATCGGCTGCGTGTTCGCCGCCCTTCTTGGCGCGCGTGAAACCAAGGCCGCGCAGGATCTGCTCCGCCTGGCCGGGCTTCCAGCCGAGCGCGGCGAACAATTGCGGCGTCGCGCGGACCGCGCCGGCGGCGTGCGGATCGGCCTCGCGCGCCAGCGCGTCGAGGCGCTCCAGCGCCGCGGCCGGAACGGCGAAGCCGCCGACCGCGCGCAAGCCGCGCAACGCCAGCGCCTCCGGCGGCGGCATGGGATGGGGCAGGGCGGTCAGCGCGTCGGCGGCCGGCCGCCAGCCGGGTCGCGCCAGCGCGGCGAACGGTTCGCCGAGCAGCCGCGCCTCGCACGTCGTCAGCGCCGGCAGATAGAGACTGAAGGCGCCGAAGCGCACGCCGAGCCCCTTGAGCGTGCGCCGCTCGCTGCGGCTCAGCGCGCGAATCTGGGTTTCGCCCAGGCGCCGGTCGAGCACGCCGAAATGTTCGACCAGCAGATAGGCGAGGCCGCGCGCCAGGCCCTTGAAGCGGCCGTCGGCGATCGCCGCTCTGAGCTGGTCGAGCGCGGCGAAGCGCCGGCCCGCTTCGGCGACGACGAAGGCTTCGAGCCGCCGCTCGGCGCGTTCGCGCGCGGCGGCCGCGCCGAATTCGCCGAGCAGCCGGACGCGCGGCGCGAACAGGCCGCCGCCGACGATCGCGCCCGCCTCGACGCCGCGCCACGCCAGCCGGCCGCCGGCGTGAAGCGCGAACGCGTCGTCGTCGTCGGCGGCGAGCGCGCCGAGCCGGCGGGCGATTTCCGGCGCCACCGCGCGTTCGACCGCGCCGCGCAGCACGCGGACCTCCAGCGGCGAACCGCCGCGCTCGGGTTCGAAATGCGCGCCCGACAGCGTGCCGACGCGCTGGCCTTCGACCGTCACCGCGCCGTCGGCGCCGATGCCCCCTAAGATCGGCCCGCCGCGCTGGTTGAGGCTCTTGAGCAGGGTCGAAGTGCGCCGGTCGATGAAGCGCTTCATCAATTGCTGGTGCAGCGTGTCGGACAGCCGGTCTTCGAGCGCGCGGGTCTTGCTTTGCCAGTGCGCCGGATCGGCGAGCCAGTCGCCGCGGTTGGCGACATAGGCGAGCGTGCGCACGCGCGCGAGCCGGGTCGACAGCATGTCGATGTCGCCTTCGAGCCGGTCGAGTGGGGCGAACTGGCCCTGCATCCACTCGTCCGGCAGGCGGCGGTTCTTCTGGGTCAGGTGCTCGAACATGCCGCCGATCAGCCGCGTGTGCTCCTCCTGCGAGGTCTTGCGGAAGTCGGGCGTCTGGCAGACGTCCCACAGGCGCACGAGGTTGGCGCGGTCGCGGCAGCGGCGCGCGATCAGCTCGTCGCTGGCGAGCTGGCGCAACGTCGTCTCGTCCTGGCTCTCGTCGGACAGTTTTAGGCCGGGCTTGGGCGGCGGCGCTGCAAGCGAGCGCGTCAGGCCGGAGAGCGAGGAGAAGTCGAGCTTGGCGTTGCGCCATTCGGCGGCGGTCAGCGGCGCGAAGGCGTGGCCTTCCACCGCGGCGACGACGTCGATGTCCATCTCCGGCGCGTCGCCGGTGACGCCGAACGTGCCGTCGCGGCGGTAGCGGCCGGCGCGGCCGGCGATCTGGCCGATCTCCTGATGATAGAGCCAGCGTATGCGGCGGCCGTCGAACTTGCGCAGCGCGGCGAAGGCGACGTGGTCGACGTCCATGTTGAGGCCCATGCCGATCGCGTCGGTGGCGACGAGGAAGTCGACTTCGCCCGACTGGAACAGCGCGACCTGGGCGTTGCGGGTGCGCGGACTGAGCGACCCCATGACGACCGCCGCGCCGCCGCGATGGCGGCGGATCAGCTCGGCGATGGCGTAGACGGCGTCGGCCGAGAAGGCGACGACGGCGCTGCGCGGCGGCAGGCGGGTGATCTTCTTCGACCCGGCGTAGGTCAGTTGCGAGAAGCGCTCGCGCGACTGGATGACGAACTCGGGCGCCAGACGGCGGATCAGCGTCGCCGCCGTCGCCGCGCCGAGCAGCATGGTCTCCGAGAGCCCACGCGCGTGCAGCAGGCGGTGGGTGAAGACGTGGCCGCGCTCGGGGTCGGCGCACAGCTGGATCTCGTCGACGGCGAGGAATTCGACCTTGCGGTCGAGCGGCATCGCCTCGACCGTGCACACCCAGTAGCGGGGCGACAGCGGCACGATCTTTTCTTCGCCGGTCACCAGCGCGACGTCGCGCAAGCCCCGCGCCTTGACGACGCGGTCGTAGATCTCGCGCGCCAGCAGCCGCAGCGGCAGGCCGATCATGCCGGTCGCATGGCCGAGCATGCGCTCGACCGCCAGATGCGTCTTGCCAGTGTTGGTAGGGCCGAGGACGGCGACGAGGCGCGAGGAGGAAGATCCGATCGGCGAGTCGGTCATGGGCCTAAGGTGGGGGACGAATCAGCGCTCGGCAAGCCAAGATAATTCCGCGATTATGACAGGTTGAAAACGGGCCTGAGTGGACTCTTCGCCCCGGGAGATAGGGGCTGGAGAAGCCCGCCGCGCGGCAGGCGGCTCAGAGGGCGGCGCAGGGCGACAAAATCGTTTCGCGTGCGGGCGTTTTCAGAGGCTTAGGCGCCAAAACGCGCGCGAGGCGAGGGTGCGAGGTCGGGTGGCGGAATTCGGGATCTAATTAGTCGTCCGTGAAGAATCTTGAGAGCCCCGGATTAGCGGGGCTTTTCTGGGGGTTCGAAGTATTCGGTTTTGCCGGTTTGAACGGCGCGGACAGCGATTATCTTGCAAATTGAAACGTCCATCGGGTCGTGA
>JBEKVR010000045.1:0-29446 GCA_049513815.1 Roseiarcus sp.
CGCCGGCGACGGCGCCGCCCTGCCGACAGTCGACGTCGGCGAGCTCGCCAGCGTCGCCGCCCGGCGGCTGCGCTTGCTGCTGCCGTGCCTGGCGATCGCCGGCGCGATCGCGCTCGCCTATATCGCGTTGGCGCCCAGCCGTTACGCCGCGACGATGTCGATCCTCGTCGACCCCCGCGAGCGCGTGCCGGTCGGGCTCGACGCTCAGCCGATGCCGCAGACCCCCGACATTGCGCTGGTCGAGAGCGAGATGAGCATCCTCACTTCGCGTGCGGTCCTGCGCCGTGTCGCTGAAGCGCAGGATCTGGTCGACGACCCCGAGTTCCGCCCGGGTCTGATCGGCCTGTTCGTCGGCAGCCTAACCAGCCTGTGGCGGGCGCCGGCGGGCGACCCCGACGCGCGCCTGGATGCTGTGGTCGTCGCGCTCGGCGACCGAATCTCGGTCAAGCGCAGCGAGCGTAATTACATCGCCGCCGTCGAAGTGCGCACCGCCACGCCAGCCAAGGCGGAACATCTGGCGCAAGGCCTCGCCGACGCGTTCTTCGCCGAGCAGGCCGCCCTGAGCGATCAGGTCGTCGCCAAACAGTCGGCGTGGCTCGACGGACGCGTCGCCGAGCTGCAGCCGCGCGCCGAAGAGGCGGAGCGACGCGCACAGGCCTATCGCGAAGCCAACGCGATCGTGCTCAGCGACGGACGCATCTCGCCTGAGCAGCAGCTCAAGGACGCCAACGACGCGCTGGTGGTCGCCCGCGGCAAGCGGGGCGAGGTCGAGGCCGCCTACGATCAGGTCAAGGCGGCGCTCGGTTCTTCCGCCGCCGGCGGCGAAGGCGTCGGCGAAGCGCTACATTCGCGGGTGATCGAGAAGCTGCGCGCCGACCAAGCCGCGCTGGCGCGCGACGAGGCTTACGAGCTGTCGACGCTCGGGCCGCGCCATCCGAGCTATCTGACGACGCGCGCGCAGCTACAGTCGGTGCAGGCGCAGATCGACGCGGAGATCAAGCGCATCCGCTCGGCCAGCGAGCGCGACCTGAAGGCCGCGCGCGCCGCCGAGCAGGAGGCGGCCAAGTTGGTCGTTGCGCTCGAGGCGACCAATCAGCAGTTCGGCGGAACCCGTATCGAGCTCGACCGGCTGAACGCCGAAGCCGCGGCGCTGCGCGCCGCCTACGAGAAGGCGCTGTCGGCGCGCGAAAACGTGCGTCGCGACATCGTCGAGTCGCCGCACAGCGCCGTCGTCGATCCGCCGTCGGCAATGCCCGGCAGAGTCAGTCCGCGAGTGGGACTCGCCCTGTTCCTGGCGCTGGTCGGCGCGCTTAACCTTTGGCTCGTCGCCGTCTTCGCCGCCGAATACCGTGACCGTCGCCGGCCGCCCGCCGCCGCAATTCCGACCGCGCCCCCAACGCCTGTCGGGCCGCCGGCGCCTGCGGCGTCCGCGACATCGCCGCCGCCGACCGCTGTGGCGAGCGCGCCGACGCACGAGGCGTCGCCCGCGGCGCCCAGCCCCTTCGCAATCGACCTCGCCATCCCCGCCTTCGCCCCGCGGTCCGACGAGGATGGCGAGAGCGAGGGCGGCGCCGCGCTTGCCGCCGCCGAAGCGGCGATGGCCGCTGATGCGCCCTATGCCGCGGCGATCGCCGCGTTGCGCGACCGGCTGACCGAACGCCTCGTCGACGGCGCCCACGCGCCCGTCGTCGCGATCGTTTCGCACGCGCGCGGCGACGGCGCTTCGACCGTGGCGTTGTCGCTCGCCCACGCGCTCAGCGCCGCCGGCCGGCGCGCGCTGCTGGTCGATTGCGACCACCGCCGGCCGACGCTCAGCGCCTACGCGCGCCGCCTGCGCAAGGTGATCGTCGACTCGCCGGGACAGGTCGCGAGCATCCTGCGTCGCGACGCCGCCAACGGCGGCGAGGCGTTGATCCTGCCGCTCGGCGGGAGGGGGCAGGCCGCCCTCACCGCGCGCCTGCACGCGCGGTTCGACTGGATCGTGCTCGACTGCGGACCGCTCTCCGGCGCCGAGGCGCTGCTCGCCCACGAGAAGACCGCCGACGCCGCGTTGATCGTCGACGCCGCCGCGACCGACGCCGCCGCGCTGGAGGCGGCGGCCGAACGCGCCGGGGTCGGCGCGTTGGTCGCCGGCGTGGCGCGGACGCCAGCGAAGCAGCCGGGGAGAGCGGCGTGAGCCTGACGCTGGCCGTCGCCGACGACCGCCAGCCGCTCCGCGTCGCTGCGCGCGTCTGCGCCTTCGCTGCGGCGATCGTCGCTTTCGTCGTCTCGGCGATGGCGCTGCAGGCGCTCGGCGTTCCGTACGAAGCGTCGGGTGGCGGCGCGCTGCAGAAACTGCATCCGGCGACCTATCTCGCCGTCCTGGCCATGATCCTCGAGGCGGCGTCGCGCCCCCGCCCGTTCGCCTATCTCGCCGCCCTGCCGCTGCGCTTTCCCGGCGCAGCGCTGTTCGCCGTCAATCTCGCGCTGATCGTCGCCTATGCGGCGCTGTTCCAGAAGACGCCGGTCGCGCCGCTGATCGACACATTCGTCGTCGGCGCTGTCCTGCTCGCGCTCTACGAAGATTTCAGTCCGCGCGAGCGCGCGGCGTTGCGGCTGGCGCTGCACGTCGTCATGGTCGTCAACGCCTGCCTCGGCCTCGCCGAATTCGCCTTTGATTTTCGCCTGACGCCCTTCGTCGCCGGCGGACGACCGATCCTCGGCGACTACCGTTCGACGGCGCTGCTCGGCCATCCGCTGCTCAACGCCGGCACGACCGCGCTCTACGCCGCGATGCTGATCCTCGGCGCCGACCGCGCGCTCAGGCTGCCGCTGCGTCTCGTCCTGACGACGATCCAGCTCGTCGCTCTCGTCCCCTTCGGCGGACGCACATCGCTGACCCTCGCGATCGTCGTCGTTTGCCTGGCGGCGCTGCAGCCGATCGGCGAGGCGGTCGGCGGCCGGCGCTTCGATTTGCGCGCGGCGATCGCCGCGGCCTTCGTCATTCCGCTCGCGGCGGCGGCCGCGGCGGCCGCCTGGTTCGGCGGCGCGCTGGCGCCGCTCATCGAACGCTTCTCCGCCGACCGCGGCTCGGCGGAGGCGCGCGTCGTCGTCTTCGACTTGTTTGACTCGTTCTCGTTCCAAGACGTCCTGCTCGGCCCCGATCCGCTGCGGCTGGCGACATTGCAGAACACGCTCGGCATCGAATACGGCATCGAGAACAGCTGGCTCGGGCTGGTCTTCCAGTACGGCGCGCTGATGACGGCCTTCTTCCTGATCGGCTTCGCCGCATTGCTGTGGGAACTATGGCGGCGGGCGAAGTCGGGCGCCTGGGCGATCATGCTGCTGTTCCTGGTGCAGGTGAGCTCTTCGGCCAGCCTTTCGGTCAAGACCCTCGCTTTCAGCCAGTTCGCGATCCTGATGCTGGCGGTGTTCGACCGGCGCGCCGGCGACGAGGCGGCGACGCGAGGGCGGGCGTGAAGACCGGCGGCCTGCTGCGCAATACCCTCCTCTACATGCCGGCGCAGCTTTTCGCGCCGCTGCTGCAATTCGTCGTCACCGTCGTCTGGACGCATTTGTTCGACCCTGCGGTCTATGGCGTCGTCGCGTTCGTTGTCGCAGCGCAGGAGCTGACCGGCGGAGTCGGCCTCGCCTGGTGGTCGGTCTATCTGTTGCGGTTCCGCCAGCAATATGCGGACGCTTCGCGTTTCGCGGCAATGGATGCGCGCGTCGTCGCCGGCGGCGTGTTGAGCCAAGTCGCCTTCGCCGTCCCGACGCTGGCGCTGGTCGGCCTCGCGCCTTCTCCCCGCCTATTCGCCGCGACCGCCGCCTATCTCGCCAGCCGCGCGATGCTCAACCATTACGGCGAAGTCGCGCGCTCCAACCATCGCATTGGCGTCTACACCCTTGCGCAATTGTCGAGCCCCATGCTCGGCTCGGGCCTGTCGATCGTCGCCGCGATCGCCCTCAAGGCCGACGCGGCGACGGCGCTGGCGGCGATGGCGGTCGGCCAGACGGCGGGACTGGCCTTGACCTCGATCGGTCTTCGCCGGCCGTTGCGGCTTGGCCGCTTCGATGCGGCGATCTTCCGCGAGGCGCGGCGGTTCGCGCTGCCGCTGATCATCTCCGGCTTGTTCGCCTGGGCAGCGAGCAACGGCGTGCGCGTGCTGGTCGGCGCCGGGGAAGGCGTCGCCGGCGTCGGCCTGTTCTCGGTCGGCTGGGGGCTCGGCCAGCGGCTCGCGGCCGTGCTGGCGTCGCTGTGCGCCGTCGCCTCGTTCCCGCTCGCCGTCGATCGACTCGAAGCCGGCGACCGCGACGGCGCGCTGGGCCAGGTCTCGTTCAACGGCGCGTTGATGTTCGGCCTGATGGCGCCAGCGGCGGTCGGCGTCGCGTTGCTCGCCGGCCCATTCGTCCGCCTCGCCGTCGCCGAGCAATTCCAGGCGCAAACGATCGTCATCCTGCCGCTGGCGGTCGTCGCCGGCGCGGCGCGGGCGCTGCGCGTTCACACCGGCGACCAGACCGCGGTGTTGGTGCGGCGGACCCGATCGATGATGGTCTTCAATCTTTTCGACGCGGCTGCAGCGCTCGCCGGCAGCGCTGTCGGCGTGCATTTCGGCGGCGTCGTTGGCGCGTCGATCGGCTGTCTGGCGGGAACCCTTGTCGGTTCGACGGTGGCGATGACCTTCGTCGTCGCGCGCATGGGGTTGCGCCTTCCCCTCAGCCCTCTGGCGGGGATCCTCGCCGCCACCGTGGTCATGGGCGCGGCGCTGCGCCTCGTCGCGGCGCCGATTGGCGCTTTGGGCCTGGCGACGCAGATCGTTGTCGGCTTCCCAATCTATGCGGCGGCGATCCTCGTCCTCTTCCCGCAGGCGCGGCGCGTCGCACGGAGGGGGTTCGCGTTCGTCGCCGAGCGGGGCGGGTCCAATCCATAGAGCGTCAGGCTTGGCCGCACGTTGGCGTTCGGATGGAATCTGGGCATGTATTCCGCGGTCACCAACGATATCCGCGTCGCCGTCGAGCCGACTTATTCGCCGGAACGGTCGAAACCCGAAGAGGGGCTTCACTTCTGGCTGTATACGATCGAGATCGTCAACCTCAGCCGACGCACGGTGCAACTGACGCATCGTCATTGGATCATCACCGACGCCAGCGGTCGCCGACAGGAAGTGCGCGGCGTCGGCGTCGTCGGCGAGCAACCGACGCTCGCGCCGGGTCAGTCGTACCGCTATACCTCGGGTTGTCCGCTTGGCGAGCCGAGCGGCGTGATGGAAGGCGCCTACCGCCTCATCGCTGACGACGGCGATGTGTTCGAAGTGGCCGTGCCCGCGTTTTCGCTCGACATTCCTGCCGCGCCGCGGGTGCTCAATTGAGACGCGGCCTCAGTTCGCCGCCTTGAGAATCGCCGGCTTGACGACGCTCTCGAGCGCGACGCCGTCGATCGGCCCGATCTGCTTGAAGGCGATCACGCCGTCCCCGCGCACGACATAGGTTTCCGGCACGCCGTAAACGCCCCAGTCGATGCCGGAGCGGCCGTCGCCGTCGAGACCGACCTTGGCGTAAGGGTCGCCCAGCGCGCCGAGGAACCGCCTGACGTTCTCCGGCGGGTCCTTCTGCGCGACGCCGATCAGCGTCACGCCCTTCGCCTTGAGCTCTGGATCGTGGGCGAGCGCCAGCAGAAACTCGTGTTCGGTGCGGCAGGGCGCGCACCATGACGCGAAGACGTTGACGACGGTGACGTGGCCGCGGCGCAGGTCGGCGTCGGCGAGGCCGGGCGCGCCGTCGAGTCCAGGCAGGTTGAGCGCCGGCGCGCTTTGGCCGATCAAAGCCGACGGAAGGCGCGAGGCGTCGCCGGCGAACAGACGGACGAAGAGGAGGCCGGCGAGCGCGAGGAAGGCGATCAAAGGAATCGCCGCCAACAAGCCGCGGCGGCGCGGGGGCGGAACGGCGTCGCTCATTGCGCGTCGTCCCTTTTGCGCGCCGCGTCGAGCCGGCGGAGCGCGCGGCTGAGACGGCGATAGTCGACGACGATGACGCCGATCATCGCCAGGATGACGATGGCCGTGACGAGATAAGCGGCGACGATGAAGCCGATGTGCGGAATGTCGCTCACGCGCCCGACCCTCCAGCGGCGAAGCGATGGGCGAGCGCATCGCCCTCGGCGGCCGCGAGCATCGTCAGCCGCGCCAGTCGCCGGCGTAGAATTTCGTTGCGGATCGCCATCAGGTGTAGGACGACGAACAACAGCGTGAAGGCGAGCGCCATCGTCAACAGCGGCCACAGCAGCTCAGGCGCGATCGTCGGACCGCCGAGGCGAAACACCGAGGCCGGCTGGTGCAGCGTGTTCCACCAGTCGACCGAGAACTTGATGATCGGCAGGTTCACGCAACCGACTAGCGTGAGGATCGCCGCCGCGCGCGCGGCGCGGCCGGGGTCCTCGATCGACCGCCACAGCGCCACCAGTCCGAGATAGAGAATGAACAGCACCAGGACCGAGGTCAGCCGCGCGTCCCACACCCAGTAGGCGCCCCACATCGGCTTGCCCCACAGCGAGCCGGTGACGAGGCAAATGAAAGTGAAGCCGGCGCCGAGCGGCGCCGCCGCCTTCTGGGCGGCGTCGGCGAGCGGATGGCGCCAGACAAGCGTGCCGAGGCTCGCCGCCGTCATCACGACGTAAATGAAGCTCGACAACCACGCCGCCGGGACGTGGATATACATGATCTTGACGGTCTCGCCCTGCTGGTAGTCGGGCGGCGCGAGAAAGGCCGTCCACAAGCCGAGAACAAACAACGCCGCCGTCGCCAGCGCGAGCCACGGCAGCGCGCGGCGCGTCACAGCGAGAAACGCCGTCGGATTGGCGAGATTGACCATCGCCGGCCTTTTATAGCCGCCTTGCGCCGCCGGCAATGGCAAGCCCAACTCTTTGCTTGATAAGATATAATTTACGGATTCCTGAGAGCGTTAAGGCATGACGTGTTGGGCCGCGCGCCTGCCGAGGCCGCGGCGCAATGGCATGACGCCGTACGCTCATTCCGGTTTCAGCCCGGAATCGCCCCACCAGTGAGGACGCGCCCCGCGCTCGGGGGTCGTCGATCGCCGAACGGACGCGCCACATAGGCGACGACGGGAAAGCCAGCGTATGCTCGACTTCAGCCGTGAGAAGGCCCGACGCGAGCGCCCGGAGGCGGCGACCGAGCGCCTCAATCGCGAGCTGCGAGCCGTCACATCCTGCCACCAGACGCTGATGCGGGCGGTCGACGAGGCGAACCTGCTCGCCGAAATCTGCCGCATCGTCTGCGAGGAAGCGGGCTACCGCATGGCCTGGGTCGGTTACGTCGAGCGCGACGCCGAAAGGTCTGTGCGTCCCGTCGCGCGCGCCGGCCACGATTCCGGTTATGTCGACGCTGCGCGGATCACCTGGGCCGACGTCGAACGCGGACGCGGACCGGTCGGCGCGGCGATCCGCTTCGGCAAGGTCGTCTGGGTTCAGGATTTCGAATTCGACCCGCGCGTCGCGCCGTGGCGCGACGAGGCGCTCGAGCGCGGCTTCCGCGCCTGCGTCGCGCTGCCGCTCATCGATGAAGCGGGCGGCGTGTTCGGCGCGCTCTGTATCTACGCTAGCGAGCGCGACGCCTTCACCGCCGAGGAGGTCCGTCTGCTTGGGCAACTCGCCGCCGACCTCGCCTTCGGCATCCTAGTGCTGCGCCAGCGCGAGGCGCGCAAGCGCATGGAGGCGTCGCTGCAGGCCAACCTGCGCTTCTTCGAGGGCATGGGTCAGGTCAACCAGGCGATCCAGGAGACGCCCGACCTCGACGCGATGATGGGGCGGGTGCTCGAGCTCGCGTTGGCGCTGTTCGGCTGCGACCGCGCCTGGCTGCTCCATCCGTGCGATCCAGAAGCGCCGAGCTGGCGCGTGCGGGCGGAACGCGCCCGGCTCGAATTCGCCGGCGCCAGCCTCGCCGCGCTCGACTGCGACATTGCGGCGACGCCCGAGGCGCGTGAGATGCAAGCGGCCGTCCTGGCCGCGCCCGGCGCAGTCGCTTTCGCCCCTGGCGGCGAACGCCCGAACCCCGAAGCCCTGCGGCTCCACTATGGCGTCCAGTCTCAGCTCGCCATGGCCATCCGTCCAAAGTCGGCGTGCGCCTATGGTTTCGGACTGCATCAATGCACGCACGTGCGCGTCTGGACCGCTGACGACCGGCGGCTGTTCGAAGCGATCGGTCGCCGGCTGGAAGACGCGCTAACCTTGCTGCACGCCCATAACGACCTTCGCGAGCGCGAGAGCGAGTTGCGCACGCTGGTGCAAACCATACCCGATCTCGTCTGGGTCAAGGACCTCGACGGGCGCCACGTGCGCTGCAATCCGCAGTTCGAACGCGTGCTCGGCGTCGCGCAGGGCGGGGCAATCGGCAAGACCGACTACGAATTCTTCCCGCGTGAACTCGCCGACCTGCATCGCGCCGGCGACCGGCAGGCGATCGAGTCCGGCGAGATCCAATTGGAGGAACGCGAGACGCTGGAGCCCGACGGCAGGGTCAGATGGTTCGAGGTGCTCAAGGCCCCGCTACGCAACGAAACCGGCAAGACGATCGGAGTGGTCGGCATCGCCCGCGACCTTTCCGAGCGCCGCAAAGCGGACGAGCAGATTCGCATCGCCGCCACCGCCTTCGAGGCGCAGGAAGGCATTGTCATCCTCGACGCCGACAAGCGGATCCTGCGCGTCAACCACGCCTTCGTCGACATGACCGGCCATATCGCCGACGAGGTGGTCGGCAAGACGCCGCAGCAGATCGCGCGCGATCCGCGCGCCGGCGAGTTGCTCTCCGACATCGCCGACCACGTCGCCCGCGACGGCTTCTGGCGCGGCGAATTGCCGGCGCAACGCAGCTCTGGCGAGATCTTCCCCGCTTGGACCACGGTCGCCACGGTGCGCGGCGCGTGCGGCGAGACGACGCACCACGTCATAACGATGACCGACGTCACCGACCGCAAACGCGCCGAAAAGGAGATCGTCAACCTCGCCTATTACGACCGGCTGACCGGTCTGCCGAATCGTCGTCTGCTCCACGACCGCCTCGAGCAGGCGCTTGCCGGCAGCGCCCGCAACGGCCGCCACGGGGCGCTGTTGTTCATCGATCTCGACAACTTCAAGCTGGTCAACGATACGAGCGGCCACGAAGTCGGCGACCAGTTGCTGGTCGAGGTCGCGCGGCGCCTCGAAGCCTGCCTCGGCGCCGCCGGCGGCGCGGCGCGCGCAGGCGGCGACGAGTTCGTGGCGCTCGTCGAAGACTTGAGCGAGAACCCGCACGAAGCCGCGGCGCTGGCCAAGAAGACCGGCGAAACGATTCTCGCTGCGCTCAATGCGCCCTACGCGCTGCCCAGCGGCGTCCGCCATTCCAGCCCCAGCATCGGCGTCGCCATGTTCAGCGGCGGCGGCGACACCTGCGAGGAGTTGCTCAAGCAAGCGGACATCGCCATGTACGAGGCGAAGGCGGCGGGGCGCAACACTCTATGCTTCTTCGACCCCGACATGCAGGCGACGCTCGCCGCCCGCGCCGAAGCGGAGGCGGCGTTGCGCCTCGCCATCCGCGAGCGGCGTTTCGTGCTGCACTACCAGCCGCAAGTCGATTGCGACGGCGAATGGATCGGCGCAGAAGCGTTGTTGCGCTGGGCGCATCCCGAACGCGGGCTCGTCGCGCCGGGCGAGTTCATTCCGCTGGCCGAGGAAACCGGCCTCATCCTGCCGATCGGTCGTTGGGTGCTGGAAACCGCCTGCGAGCGACTTAAGGCCTGGACCGGCGACCGCCGCAGCCGCGACCTGCGCCTGTCGGTCAACGTCAGCGCCCGCCAGTTTGGCCAGCCCGACTTCGTCGAGCAGGTCGCCGGGACGCTGCGTGCGACCGGGGCGCCGGCCGAGCGGCTCGTGATCGAGCTCACCGAGAGCGTCGTGCTCGACGATATCGCCGGCGCGGCGGACAAGATGAATGCGCTCAAGGCGCTCGGCGTCGGCTTCGCCGTCGACGACTTCGGCACCGGCTATTCGTCGCTCGCCTATCTCACGCGGCTGCCGCTCGACCAGATCAAGATCGACCGCTCGTTCGTTCGCAACCTGCCCGGCAGCGCCAACGACGCGGCGGTGGCGCACACGATCATCACGCTAGCCGAGAGTCTTGGCCTCGCGGTCATCGCCGAAGGGGTCGAGACCGAGGCGCAGCGCCGTTTTCTCGAGCGCCACGGCTGCCCGTCCTTCCAGGGATTCCTATTCGGCAGGCCGATGGCGATCGACGTCTTCGAGGCGAAACTCGCCTGACGCGGCGCGGCGAGCGACTGCGACCAAAGGCTCGGCGCCCCGCCATTGCCAAAGCCGGCCGGCGCCGGCACTGTCCCGCTCGCCGCCCGCGCCGCAGAGCGCGCCGGCGTTCGATCTCGGAGAGGAACCCACATGACCAAGACACTCGCGCTGGTCGCCCTGGCGCTTGCGCTGGCCGGCGCCCCCGCGCTCGCCTACGCCGATTCGTCCTGCGCCGCCCAGGCGACCGACAAGAAACTCGCCGGCGCGGCCAAGGACAGCTTCACCAAGAAGTGCGTCAACGACGCGAAGGCCGCATGCGACAAGGCGGCGGCCGACAAGAAGCTCGCCGGCGCGGCCAAGGACAGCTTCACCAAGAAGTGCGTCAACGACGCGACCGGCGGCTAAGCGCGCTTCCTGTTGACGGCGCCGGCCGAGCCTGAGACGCTGCCTGGCCCTCCTGATCAAGGAACGGACGCATGAGCAAGCCCTCCGTCTCTGTCGGCGTCGCGACGCGCCAGATCGCCGTCCCGCCGCTCGGGCTGCCGGGAATCGTCGATCTTCCCGCCGGCGCGCGCGGCCTTGTGGTTTTCGTCCATGGCAGCGGATCAAGCCGCCTGAGCCCGCGCAACCGCGCCGTCGCCGCGGCCCTCAACGCCCGCGGCTTCGCCACGCTGCTGTTCGACCTGCTCACCGAGGCCGAAGAGCCCGACCGCGCCAACGTCTTCGATATTGCGCTGCTCGCCGAGCGGCTTGCTCAGGCGATCGCCTGGGTCGACGGCGAGGCTGCGCTGCGTCGCCTGCCGCTCGGCCTGTTCGGGGCCTCGACGGGCGCGGCGGCGGCGCTCGTCGCGGCGGCGCGGCTCAAGGGGCGCGTCGGCGCGATCGTCTCGCGCGGCGGCCGGCCGGACCTCGCCGACGCGGCGCTCGACCGAACGACGACGCCGACGCTGCTCATTGTCGGCGGGAACGACTTCGGCGTGATCGAGCTCAACGAGGCGGCGCTGGCGCGGTTCGCGGGGCCGAAGGAGTTCGCGATCGTGCCCGGCGCGACCCATCTCTTTCCCGAACCGGGGGCGCTCGAAGCGGTCGCCGAGCGCGCGGCGCGCTGGTTCGAGCGCTATCTGGCCGTGGCCTAGCGGATTTCGTCCGTCCAGACGAGGCCGAAACTCCCGTCTGGCGTGCTCGTCACGCTCCCGCCGAACCGCCCGCACTCTCGCCCCAGCCTCTCGCCGAGCCAGGCGACGTCGGCTGGCGACGGACGTTCGAGTCGGAAACGGCGAATGCGCAGCGGCGTCAGCGTCAGCGCGGCCAAGGCGCCCGAGTCCGCGTCGAAATCGGCGAAGACCATCAGCGGCAGATCGCCGCGGAACCCCTCGTAGCCCCCGATACCCTCATAATCGTTGAGGAAATCGCCGCAGCCGTACAAGATCGGGCGATCTTTGTAGACGTCGATGGCCCGGGGGTGGTGCGAGGAATGGCCGTGCAAGATCGAAATCCCGGCCTTGTCGATTAGGGCGTGGGCGAAGCGCCGCTGCTCAGCCGGGATCTGATAGCCCCAGTTGGAGCCCCAGTGGATCGAAACGACGAGGAGGTCGTCCTGCCGCCGCCAGCGTGCGATTTCGTCCGCGACGCGCTCGGCCCCGACATCCCCCAGTTCCTCCAGCAGCGCGACGCCCGGTCGAGCCGGCCCCGCCGCCCAATGCTCGGGAACGCCGCTTGTCGGCGATGCGTAAGCGAAGACGAGCGCACGCTTGCTGCCGGGCAGCGGCAGCGCCGCCGGCGCCAGCGCCGCGGCGAGATCGCGGCCCGCCCCCGCGGTCGCGATGCGCAGCTCGGCCAGCCGGTCGAGAGTCTCCACCAGTCCGGCGCGCCCCCAGTCGAGCACATGATTGTTGGCCAAGACGCAGCAATCGACGCCCGCCGCCGTCAGGCAATCGGCGTTCTCGGGGCTCATCCGGTAGTTGATGCCCTTCGGCTCCCAGTCGCCACTGCGAGTGACGCTCGTCTCGAGGTTGACGATGCGCAGGTCCGGGCGCCTGTGGCGCAATTCGTCGAGGGCCGCGCCCCAGACGTAGGTCGGCGCGACCCGGCGCGGGATCGCGCCGCTGGCGGCCTCGGCCAGCCGCACGTAGCCGATCGCGGTGGCGACGCCGCTCTCGTGGAGCTCCGGGTCGCTAGGATGCGCCATGATCTGATCGACGCCGCGGCCGGTCATCACGTCGCCGCACAGAAAAACCCGGAAGCGTTTCGCCGCGGTCATCTTCGCTCGGCCCCGCCCGAGGCGCCGCCGCCCTCAGACCGGCCAGAAGGCGCGCAGCTCTTTCGGCGTGACGGCTTTGGCGTCCTCCAGTTCGGCGGCGGGCAGATGCGCCGCCAACAGCGCCAGGACCGCCCGCGCCACCTGCTCGGCGTCGATTCCGGCGTCATGGTGGACGCCGTCGCGGATGCGCTCGAGAAACCCGTCGCGGCTCGTGAAGGCGGCCGACGGCCTCGCCATACGCCAACCCTCGAAGTAGAGGCCGCGCACCAGCGGGGTCATTGCCTGTCCAAGTAACGCCGCTTCGCGCGGCGGCATGCTGTCGCGCAACCCGTGCAGCGCGGCCAACAAAGCGACGCACGCCTTCTCGCGATCCAGCCAGCCGAGACGCCGGGCGAGATCGTCGACCCACTGCGCGGCGTCCCGCGCCGCGAGATCGAAGCGGGCGAAAGCCTCCATGCAAGAAAACTTGCGCCCGGCGCCGCGGCGCCGCCTTGCGCCAGATCAACGCCGTCGGCGCGCTCGATCGCCGTCGCCTAGCCGAGGGTCCCGGCGATCTCGCCCCCGAGCGACGAGCAGGTTCGGCGCCCGGTTGCGCGAGCCAAGAAGGCGGACGGATTCAAAGATCGGGATCGCACGCCGGAATCGCCTCACCGCACGAGCCCGGCGTCAGCGCGGTTGGGGTCGGCGGCAGCCTGTCGATGCGGGCTGGATCCCGCCGCCCCTCGCCGCCCTCCCCGTCTCCCGCGCGTCTTCTCGCCCGCTCGCGCGGCGCCTCACCGCTTCGCTTGCGCGCGGATGAGCGGGGCGTCGGGGGCGCGTGTCAAGCGCGCTCAGTCGCGCACGTGCCTCAGCGCTGCGGCGGCGGCGAAAGGCGCGAGCGCGATCGCGGCGAGCGACAGCGCGCACAGCATCAGCAGCGGCGCGGCGATCGGCGATGGGCCGCCGCTCGCCGCGGAAGCCGCCGAAACGCCGAAGATCAGCACCGGGATCGCCAGCGGCAGCACCAACACCGCCATCAGGAGGCCACCGCGTCGTAGCGACACCGTAAGCGCCGCGCCGATTGCGCCGATCATCGTCAGCGCCGGCGTGCCGGCGACGAGGGTGACGGCGACCAGCGCCAGCGGACCGGCGTCCATGCCGAGCATCAGGCCGAACAACGGGCTGAGGATCGCCAGCGGCGCCGCGCTCGCCGCCCAATGAGCGGCGCATTTGACCAGCACCGTCAACTCGAGCGGCAGGCCGGCGTTGACTAAAATGTCGAGCGAGCCGTCGTCGTGGTCGCCCTGGAACAGCCGATCGAGGCCGAGCAGCGTGGCCAGCAACGCCGCCACCCACAGGATCGCCGGGCCGATCCGCGCCAGCAAGGCGAGGTCGGGCCCGACCGCGAACGGCATGATCGTCACCAGGATGAGGAAGAACACAGCGCCGACCGATGCGCCGCCGCCGATCCGGCTGGCGATCCGCCATTCGCGCAGAAACAAGCCCCAGGCCGCTCGCCTCACGCCGCCGCCCCCGTCGCCGCAGCCTCGCCGAGGGTCAGCCGCGCCGCGTCGTCGAGGTCCAGCGGCGCGTGCGTGGCGGCGAGGATCAGGCCGCCGCCGGCGAGGTGCGCGCGCATGACGAGGGCGAATTGGCGCTGTGCGGCGGCGTCGAGCGCGGTGGTCGGTTCGTCGAGCAGCCAGATCGGCCGCGGCGCGACCAGGAGCCGGGCGAGCGCGACGCGGCGCTTCTGGCCGGCGGAGAGGGCGCGCGCCGGAAAATCGGCGACATGAGCGAGGCCGAGCCGGTCGAGCGCCGCGATCCACGCCGCGCGCGCGGAATCGCCGCCGAGCGCGTCGGCCCAGAAGGCGAGATTCTCGCCGGCGGTGAGCGCGCTCTTCAGCGCGTCGGCGTGACCGAGATAGTGCGCTTGCTCGCCGATTCCCGCCTCCGCCGCCCCGCCCTCGAGCGCCAACGTCCCGGAAGCGAGCGGCAGGAAACCGGCGATCGCCCTCAACAGACTCGACTTGCCCGACCCGTTGGGGCCGACCAGCAGCAGGGCCTGACCGGCGCGCGCCGCGAACGACACCCCCGACAAGATCCGGCGCCCGCCGCGTTCGATGGCGATTTCGTGGCCGTTGAGGCGCATGGCTTCCCCTCGACGGCGCCTCCCCTTTGAGCGCCGTGCAACATTAGTTTGTCTAGCCCGGCGTAGGGAATTTATCTATAAGCCCGCCCACTTCCTTCCGCCGCACAAAGTCTGGAGCAGAGCCGATGGCCAGCCTTGACAGCTTCAAATGTCGCAAGTCGTTCAAGGTCGGGGCCAAGGCCTATGAGTATTACTCGCTCAAGGCGGCGGAGCGTCACGGCCTGACCGGAATCTCCGAGCTGCCCTATTCGCTCAAGGTCGTGCTGGAGAACCTGTTGCGCAACGAAGACGGGCGTAGCGTGACCAAGGACGACATCGCGGCGGTCGCCGCCTGGTCGGTCAACCGCGGCAAGACCGAGCATGAGATCGCGTTTCGCCCGGCGCGAGTCCTGATGCAGGACTTCACCGGCGTGCCGGCGGTGGTCGACCTCGCCGCGATGCGCGACGCAATGAAGAAGATCGGCGGCGATCCCAACAAGATCAACCCGCTGGTGCCGGTCGATCTCGTCATCGACCATTCGGTCGTCGTCGACCATTTCGGCACTTCGAAGTCGCTGTCGCAGAACGTCAAGCGCGAATACGAGCAGAACCAGGAGCGCTACCGCTTCCTCAAATGGGGCCAGCAGGCGTTCGCCAATTTCTCGGTCGTGCCGCCCGGCACCGGCATCTGCCACCAGGTCAACCTCGAGTACCTCGCTCAGACGGTGTGGACGACGAAGGAGAAGCGCGACGGCAAGTCCGTCGAGGTCGCCTATCCCGACACGCTGGTCGGCACCGACAGCCATACGACGATGGTCAACGGCCTCGCGGCGCTCGGCTGGGGCGTCGGCGGCATCGAGGCCGAGGCGGCGATGCTCGGCCAGCCGCTGTCGATGCTGCTGCCTGAGGTGATCGGCTTCAAGCTCACCGGCGAGTTGCGCGAGGGCGTCACCGCGACCGATCTGGTGCTGACCGTCACTCAGATGCTGCGCAAGAAGGGCGTGGTCGGCAAGTTCGTCGAGTTCTATGGCCCCGGCCTCAACGCGATGTCGGTCGCCGACCGCGCGACGCTCGCCAACATGGCGCCGGAATACGGCGCGACCTGCGGCTTGTTCCCGATCGACGCGCAGACGATCGCCTATCTCAACGCTTCTGGCCGCAAGCCGTCGCGCGTCGCACTGGTCGAAGCCTACGCCAAGGCGCAAGGTTTCTATCGCACCCGCCTGACGCCAGATCCGGTCTTCACCGACACGCTGGCGCTCGACCTCGGCGAAGTGACGCCGTCGATCGCCGGCCCCAAGCGGCCGCAGGATCGCGTCGCGCTCGCCGACGCCAAGTCGGGCTTCGCCGCGGCGGCGACCGGCGAATTCAAGCTCGGCGATCGGCTCGCCGAGCGTCATCCGGTCGACGGCGCGAACTTCGACCTCGGCCATGGCGACGTCGTCATCGCCGCCATCACCTCGTGCACCAACACCTCCAATCCGAGCGTGATGATCGCCGCCGGTCTGCTGGCGCGCAACGCGGTCGCCAAGGGGATCTCGGTCAAGCCGTGGGTGAAGACGTCGCTCGCGCCCGGCAGTCAGGTCGTCGCCGACTATCTGCACGCCGCCGACCTGCAGAAGTCGCTCGACAAGCTCGGCTTCAATGTCGTCGGCTTCGGCTGCACCACCTGTATCGGCAATTCCGGCCCGCTGGCGCCGGAGATTTCGGCGACGATCGCCAAGCACGACCTCGTCGCTGCGGCGGTGTTGTCGGGCAACCGCAATTTCGAAGGCCGCGTCAATCCGGACGTGCGCGCCAACTACCTCGCTTCGCCGCCGCTGGTCGTCGCCTACGCGCTCGCCGGCTCGCTGCAGGTCGACCTGACCCGCGACCCGATCGGCCACGACAAGAAGGGCGCGCCGGTCTACCTCGCCGACATCTGGCCGTCGGCGCAGGAGATTCGCGACGTCATCGACGAGACGATCACCGCCAAGATGTTCAAGACCAAATACGCGAAGGTGTTCGACGGCGACGCCAACTGGCGCAAGGTCAAGGTCCCGGCGGGCCTCACCTACGCCTGGGACATGGGCTCGACCTACGTGCAGAACCCGCCCTATTTCGACGGCATGACGATGGAGCCCAAGCCCGTCCAGGATATCGAAAACGCGCGCATCCTCGGACTGTTCCTCGATTCGATCACCACCGACCACATCTCGCCGGCGGGCTCGATCCGCGCCTCGAGCCCGGCCGGGCAATATCTCGTCGAGCATCAGGTGAGTCCGGCCGATTTCAATCAGTACGGCACGCGCCGCGGCAATCATGAAGTGATGATGCGCGGAACTTTCGCCAATATCCGCATCAAGAACCAGATGGTGAAGGACGCGTCGGGCGCCGTGGTCGAAGGCGGCTACACCCTCCACCAACCGTCGGGCGAGCGGATGGCGATTTACGACGCGGCGATGCGCTACCAGCAGGAAAACGCGCCGCTGGTCGTGTTCGCCGGCCGCGAATACGGCACCGGCTCGTCGCGCGACTGGGCGGCCAAGGGCACCAAGCTGCTCGGCGTCCGGGCGGTGATCGCCCAGAGCTTCGAGCGCATCCACCGCTCCAACCTGGTCGGCATGGGCGTTCTGCCGCTGGTGTTCGAGGAAGGGACGTCGTGGCAGTCGCTCGGCCTCGAGGGCGACGAGACGGTGACGATCCACGGCCTCGCGTCCGGCCTCGAGCCGCGTCAGAGGCTCCAGGCGCTGATCGTGCGGTCTGACGGCTCGAGCCTGAGCGCGCCGCTGATCTGCCGCATCGACACGCTCGACGAGCTCGAATACTTCCGCTCCGGCGGCATCCTGCCCTACGTGCTGCGGCAGCTCGCCGCGGCCTGAAGACGGCCCATCAGGCCCGAAGCGAAACGGAGCCGGCCTTGGCCGGCTCTTTTCGTTTTGCCTGAAAGGCGGGGAAGCGTCGGCGCGACGCTTAAGCGATCCGCCGCTGGCGCGTGCGCAGCCGCGCCTCGAGTTCGTCGGCCGCCATCGGCTTGGCGAAGGCGTAGCCCTGAAGGATCGAGCAGCCGAGGTCGCGCAGTAGCGCCGCGTGCTCCATTGTCTCGACCCCTTCGGCCACGACTTCGATGTCGAGCGAGCGGCCGATTTCGACGATCGAGCGAACGAGGCGGCGCTGAGCGACGGAGCGCACGATCGGCGTGACCAGCTGGCGGTCGATCTTCAGCCGCCGCGGCTTGATCTTGGTCAGGCTGACGATTGACGCGTAGCCGCTGCCAAAATCGTCGATTTCGATATCGACGCCGAGCGCCTTGATCTGCTCGATGCTCTCGAAGAAGCGGTCGTCGCGCTCGTCGAGATAGATCGATTCGACGAGTTCGAACGACAGTTCGCCTGGCGCGATTTCGAGGGCGCTCAGCGCGCCGATGAGACCCTCCTCGTGCAGCCGGCGCAGCGAGACGTTGACCGACAGCCGCGGCGGCCGCAGGCCTTCCGCGCGCCAGTGGCGATGACAGGCGAGCGCGCCCTCGAGCACCGCGCGGTCGATCGCGGCGATGACGGCGAGTTCTTCGGCGATGTCGATGAACTCCGCGGGCGCCAGGACGCCGCGGGTCGGGTGTCGCCAGCGCGCCAGCGCCTCGACGCCGACGATTTCGAGGCTGCGCGAATCGACTTGCGGCTGGAAATAGGGAATGAACTCGCCGCGCTCCAGCCCGCCGATGATGCTGTCGCCGATGCGTTTGACGTTGACGATCTCGGCCTGGAGCGCGGCGGTGTAGAATTCGAAGCGGTTGCGGCCGAGACTCTTGGCGCGATAGAGGGCGAGATCGGCGTCGACCAGTAGCCGCTGGCGGCCGACGTCGGCGCCGTAGGCGCCGGCGATGCCGATGCTCATCCCCAGCCGGCACTCGTGGCCGTCGTGGACGATCGGCCGGCTGACGTCCTCGATGATCCGCCGCGCGAGTTCGTCGAGGCCGACCATGCCCTCGTCGGCCGTGCAGACGACGACGAATTCGTCGCCGCCGGTGCGGGCGACGAAGTCGCCCGGGCGCAGATGACGACTAACGGTCTCTGCGGTGTGAATGAGCATTGCGTCGCCGGCGGAATGGCCGAGCGTGTCGTTGATCTGCTTGAAACCGTCGAGGTCGACCTGCAACAGCGCGACCCCGCCGCCGGATTTGGCGCAGCGGGCGGCGTGCTCCGCCAGCGCGCGCTCCAGGTACATGCGGTTGGGCAAACGGGTGAGAAAGTCATGGAGCGAGTTGTACTCGATGTCGGCGCGCGCCGCCTCGAGCTCGGCGTTGCGCGCCTCCGTCAGCGCCTTCGAGTGGGTCAGGTCCTCGGTCAGCTTGACGTCGGCGGTGACGTCCCAGTTGACGCCGACCATCTGTCGCGACAGGTCGGGCGCGACATAGACCTTGCCGATCGCGCGAATGACCCGCGTTCGCCCGTCGCCGAGGTTCAGCCGATACTGCGATTCGTAACGCCCCTTTTTCCATGCCGTTTCAAAGTCCGCGATGGCGCGTTCGACGTCCGCCTCGTCGAGTCGGTCTCGCCAGTGCCGGTAGTCGCGGACGCCGCCGTCGAGCGGATAATTGTAGAGCTCGTTCATCCGGTCGTCCCAGACGAGCTCCTGCGTGTCGATGTTGAAATCCCAGACGCCGACTTTGGAGGCGTCGAGCGCCAATCCGAGGCGGCGCGAAAGGCGTTCGAGCTCGACTTCGCGTTCGGCGAGATGGCTGAAATGAGCGCGCCGCTCTTCGACCAGGCGGCCGGCGAGCCAGGCCGGCGCGACGACCAGCGCGCCGGCGAAGAGAATGATCAGCCGCGCCCACCAACGGCCGGTCGAAGCGGCGTCCCACCCGCCCTTCGGCGTGGCGGCGATCGTCCACACGCCGGAGGGAACGTTGACGAAGCGCTTCACCGGATTGTCGTCGAACACCCGCGCGTCGCCGAAGAAGCTGCGCGCGTCCTGCCCCTGCCCGTCGCGGCCGGAGATGGCGACGTCGATCGGCAGGTCGCGCTCGTAGAGCCTAGCGGCGCGATAGAGCGCGTCGAGGTCGATGACCGCGGAGACTATGCCCCAGAAGCGCCGACCCTCGTTCGGTCCGTTTACGAAGACGGGCAGCCGGGCGATGAAACCGCGGCCGCCCTGGACGAGATCGACCGGGCCGGCGAGCACTGCGTCGTCGCTGTCGCGGGCGCGCAGCGCCGCCTCGCGCTGCTCGTCGTTCTTGCTGTAGTCGAGGCCGATCGCCTTCTCGTTGCCCTTCAGCGGGCACTCATAGGCGACGACCAAGCCAGGCGCGACGGCGATGCTGCGCAGCAGATAATCCGAGCGCAGCACTTGGTTGCACAGCGCGTCGAAGCTCGCCGGATCGAAGTTGGCCTGGGTGGCGATGTCGGCCGCGAAACCACGCACAAGCTGGACCTCGCCCCGGATGTCGCCTTCCAGTCGGTTTTGGATCAGGTTGAGTTCGGTGAGCGCGTCGGCCCGGACGCGGGCGAGCGCGAGCTGCTTCTGCTGCCCGTCGGCGGCAACGCCTAGAAGAGTCGCGACCACGGCGGCGATCAGCGCCGGCGTGAAAGCTGGGCGGCGCAGCCGATCGAAAAACGCGCGCGGGTTCAAGCGACCACATCCTTGCGGATCGCCGAGCGGACCCGGCGCCGACCGAAATGACTATGCGGAAGGGGCTTGAGCCTTTGCTTAATGCGACCGGCGTCGCCGCCGGCAAGTCGCCGCGACGCTTAACCGGAAGTTAAGCGAAGATGCAGATTTGGCGCGCCGCGCCGGCCCGGTCTATGGTGCGCCGCATTTTTCGGGGAAAGACGATGGAGAGCACGTTCGAACACACCCATTTCGGCGAACGAACAGTTCGTCTCGACGAAAAGCAGGAGCTGGTCGACGCAGTGTTCCATAACGTCGCCGATCGCTACGACCTGATGAACGACCTGATGTCGTTCGGCCTGCACCGGCTGTGGAAGGATGCGTTTGTCGCCAAGTTGCGGCCGCCGCGCGGGCGCCCGTTTCGCCATCTCGACGTCGCCGGCGGCACCGGCGACATCGCGTTTCGCGTCGCGGCGGCTGGCGGGGCGACGACCGAGGTCACGGTCGTCGACGTCAATCCCGACATGTTGCGCGTCGGCGCCGAGCGGGCGCACAAGCGGCGCGAGGGCGAGCGCGTGCGCTTCGTCGAAGGCAACGCCGAGGCGCTGCCGCTGCCTGACGCTTCGTTCGACGCGTATACGATCGCCTTCGGCATCCGCAACGTGCCGCGGATCGAGCGCGCGCTCGCCGAAGCCCACCGCACGCTCAAGCGCGGCGGGCGATTCCTGTGCCTCGAATTTTCGCGCGTCGACGTGCCGGTGTTCGATCGCCTCTACGCCGCCTATTCCGATGCGGCGATCCCGGCGATCGGCAAGGCGGTGACCGACGATGGGCCCGCCTATCGCTATCTCGTCGAATCGATCCGCAAGTTCCCGCCGCCCGAGCGCTTCGCCGACATGATCGCGGCGGCGGGCTTCGCGCGCGTCGACTTCACCCGACTGACCGGCGGCGTGGTGGCGATCCATTCAGGCTGGAAACTCTGAACTTGCCACGCCTGACCAACCTCGGACACGTTTTCAGGCTGACGCGGGCAGGCTTCGTCCTCGCCCGCGAAGGCGCCTTCGTCGACCTCGATCCGTCGACGCTGCCGCCGCTCGCCCGCCTTCCGCTGTTCCTCGCCAATCTTTTGGCGCGGCGGAGCGTGCACGGCTTCAGCGGTCTGGCGGCGGCGATCGACCGGCTCGGCCCCTCTTACGTCAAGCTCGGCCAGTTCCTCGCCACGCGGCCCGACATCGTCGGCTCCCGGGTCGCGGCCGAGCTGGAGAAGCTTCAGGACCGCATGACGCCCGTCGACCGCGCCACTGCCGTCGCCGCGCTCGAAGTCGCGTTCGGCGCGCCGATCGACTCGCTATTCGTCGAATTCGGCGAGCCGGTCGCCGCCGCGTCGATCGCCCAGGTGCACAAGGCGCGGGTGCGCGACGCGAGCGGCGAGCGCGACGTTGCGGTCAAGCTCATCAGGCCCGGCGTCGAGCGGAGATTCGCGCGCGACCTCTCCGACATGTTCTACGCCGCGCGCAGCGCCGAGCGGTTCGAGCCGCGGTTGCGCCGGCTGCGCCTGGTCCAGGTGGTCGAGACGCTCGCGCGCAGCGTCACGGTCGAGATGGACTTCCGGCTCGAGGCGGCGGCGGCTTCCGAGTTCGCCGAAAACCTTGCCGACGATCCCGGGTTCCGCGCGCCGAAGATCGATTGGGACCGCACGACCCGCGAAGTGCTGACGATGGAATGGATCGACGGGACGCCGCTCAGCGATCCCGCGCGGCTCGCCGAACTCGGCTTCGACGCGCCCAAGCTCGGCCGGGCCTTGATCCAGTCGTTCCTGCGCCATGCGCTGCGCGACGGCTTCTTCCACGCCGACATGCACCAGGGCAATTTCTTCGTCGACGCCGAGGGGCGCATCGTCGCGGTCGATTTCGGCATCATGGGGCGGCTCGGCCGCAAGGAGCGGCGCTTCCTCGCCGAAATCCTCTACGGCTTCATTCGTCGCGACTACCGACGCGTGGCGGAAGTCCATTTCGAGGCCGGCTATGTGCCGGCGGCGCATCGGGTCGAGGATTTCGCCCTGGCGATCCGCGCCGTCGGCGAGCCGATCCACGCCCGCACCGCCGACCAGATCTCGATGGCCAAGCTGCTGACTCTGCTGTTCGAGATCACGGGCCTGTTCGACATGTCGACCCGTCTCGAGCTGGTGATGCTGCAGAAGACGATGGTCGTGGTCGAGGGCGTCGCGCGCAAGCTCGACCCGCATCTCGACATGTGGGCGACCGCCGAGCCAGTCGTCGGCGGCTGGATCGCCGAGAACCTCGGCCCGCGCGGCCGGCTCGAGGATGTCAGCGGGGCGTTGGCGCAGATGGGGCGCCTCTTGATCGACGCCCCGGAGCGGCTCGAGCGTCTGGCGCGCCGCCTCGACGCGGATGACGATTGGCGCGCCGCGCAGCCGACGGAAACGCTGCGCCCCGGAATTTCCGTCCCCGCCGCGCTTTGGGCGATCGTCGGCATACTTCTTTTTATAGTTTATCACTTTAGCTAACCCAAGGGAAAGAAAGAAAATTTTATCCACATCGCGCGGCCGGGCGCAGCTTCGCCATTGCACAACTGTTGATCCGAGCCCTATGTTGAACGGGGCAGCGCCGTGGACGAGGCGGACCGTCCGCCGCCGCGCCCCCGAAGACCTGAGGCATGACCGCACAGACACTCGCGAGCGCCCGCGTCCTGTTGATCATTGGCGGGGGCGTAGCGGCCTATAAGTCGCTCGACCTGATTCGCCGCCTGCGCGAACGCGGCGCGACGGTGGGCGTCGCCATGACCGCCGCGGCCCAGCGCTTCGTCACGCCCCTTTCGGCAGAGGCGCTCAGCGGCCGGCCGGTCCGCACGGACCTGTTCGCCCCGACCGAACAATCGGGCATGGGCCACATTGAGTTCTCGCGCGAGGCCGACCTCCTGGTCGTCGCGCCCGCGACCGCCGACCTCATCGCCCACATGGCGCTCGGCCTCGCCGACGATCTCGCGACGACGACGCTGCTGGCGACCGACAAGCGCGCGCTGGTCGCCCCGGCCATGAACCTGCGCATGTGGCTACACCCCGCCACCCAACGCAACGTTGCGACGCTGCGCGGCGACGGCGTGTTGTTCGTCGGGCCCGACGATGGGGAAATGGCCTGCGGCGAATACGGGCCCGGCCGCATGGCCGAACCGCTGGCGATCGTCGCCGCGGTCGAGCGCGCGTTGCAGTCGCCGACCGCCATTCCGCTGCCGCCCGGCGTTGGCCGCCCGCACGACGGCGCGCTCGCCGGCCGACGGATCGTGGTCACGTCGGGGCCCACTCACGAACCGATCGACCCCGTTCGTTATCTCGGCAATCGTTCTTCCGGCCGACAGGGCCACGCGATCGCCGAGGCGGCGCGCGCTGCGGGGGCCGAGACCATCCTCGTCAGCGGCCCGACCGCGCTCGCCGATCCGCCCGGCGTCAAGGTCGTCAAGGTCGAGACGGCGCGCGAGATGCGCGACGCGACAATCGCGGCGCTGCCGGCCGACGTCTTCGTCGCGGCGGCCGCGGTCGCCGACTGGCGGGTCGAGGACGCCGCCGGAGAAAAGATCAAGAAGGGCGGCGACGGAGCGCCCGTCCTTCGACTCACCGAGAACCCCGACATTCTCGCCGAAGTCTCGGCGCGCCGCGGCGATCGGCCGACGCTGGTCGTCGGCTTCGCCGCCGAGACGCAGGCGCTGATCGACAACGCCCGCGCCAAGCTCAAGCGCAAGGGTTGCGACCTGATCGTGGCCAACAGCGTCGCGTTCGGCGAAGGGACGTTCGGCGGCGCGGAGAACACGGTGACGATCGTCGCCGCCGACGGGATCGAACAATGGCCGCGCATGGGCAAGACCGAGGTCGCCCGCGCGCTCGTCGCCCTCGTGGCTCGCAAGTTGACGGGGACGCCATGATCGACGTGCGTATTCGCCAATTGCCGCATGCGCGCGGCCTGCCGCCGCCGCGCTACCTGAGCGCCGGCGCCGCCGGCATGGACCTCGTGGCGGCGATGCCGGAAGGGGATGAGATTGTGCTCGACCCGGGCCAGCGGGCGTTGGTGCCGACTGGCGTCGCGATCGAACTGCCGAGCGGATACGAAGCTCAGGTGCGCCCGCGTTCAGGGCTCGCGCTCAAAGACGGGATCACGGTGCTCAACAGCCCGGGAACGATCGACGCGGATTACCGCGGCGAGATCGGCGTTATTTTGATCAATTTTGGACAAGGCCCTTTTTCCGTTCGGCGGGGCGCGCGCATTGCGCAACTCGTCGTCAACCCAGTCGTGCGCGTCGCCCTTATTGCAAGCGACGCGCTCGAAGCTAGCGAGCGCGGTGCGAAAGGCTTCGGTTCCACCGACCGCTCAGTCGAGGAGAAATAGGATGAACCTCTTGTCGAGACGCAGCCTTCTCGCCATCGCCGCGGTCGTCGATATCGCCTTGCATTCGCGCGCCTCGCCGGTCGCGGCCAAGGCGCTCGCCGCCCGCCATAAACTGCCGCCGCGACATCTCGAAACGTTGTTGCAGGGTCTTGTCCACGCCAAGATTCTCAAGGGCGTGCGCGGTCCGCGCGGCGGCTACGAACTGGCGCGCGAACGCCGCCGCATCTCGTTGGGCGAAATCGTCCGCACCTCGGTCGGCCTCAGCACCGCCGAACCGGACGAGATCGGCTCGCATTCCAAACTGGTCGAGAAGATCGTCGACCCGGCCGTGCGGCGCGCCGGCGAGTCCTTTCTCGTCAATCTCGACGCGATCACCGTCGAACAAATGTGCGAGGAGGCGGACCGCGCCCACATTCTTGACGAAGAGAAGGCGGCGGGAGATTTCGCAATCTGATTGCGTTAGTCTTCAAATTCCATATGACAAAGCCGGTAAAATATGTAAACTACGGGGAAACGCTCGCCTGACCTGTCGGGCGACGCATGGAGGCGTACGTCAATGTCGGAAGCCGGCAAGGATAAGAAAGGCGATGCGTCGCGGCCGCGCGGTCGCGGCCGCGTCTATTCGTCGATCACCGAGACGATCGGGGATACGCCGCTGGTCAAAATCGACCGCATCGCCCGCGAACGCGGCGTGCGCGCCAACTTGCTGGCCAAGCTCGAGTTCTTCAATCCGATCGCCAGCGTCAAGGACCGCATCGGCGTGGCGATGATCGACGCGTTGGAGGCGCAGGGGCGCATCGGCGCCGGGCGCGGCGTGATCATTGAGCCGACTTCGGGCAACACCGGCATCGCGCTCGCGTTCGTCGCCGCGGCGCGCGGCTACAAACTCACTTTGGTGATGCCGGAGTCGATGTCGATCGAGCGGCGCAAGATGCTCGCCCTACTCGGCGCCGAGCTGGTGCTGACCCCCGCTTCGCTCGGCATGAAGGGTGCAATCGCCAAAGCTAGCGAGCTCATCGCCGCGACGCCCGGCGCGGTCATGCCGCAGCAGTTCGAGAACCCCGCCAATCCGGAAATCCATCGCCGCACCACGGCGGAGGAGATCTGGAACGACACCCAAGGCGCCGTCGATATCTTCGTCGCCGGCGTCGGCACCGGCGGCACGCTGACCGGCGTCGGTCAGGTGCTGAAGGCGCGCAAGCCGGGCGTAAAAGTGATCGCGGTCGAGCCGGAAGATTCGGCCGTGCTCTCCGGCTGCGCGCCGGGGCCGCACAAGATCCAGGGCATCGGCGCCGGCTTCGCGCCGCCGATCCTCGACCGCAGCGTGATCGACGAGGTCATCGCCATCGGCAACCAGACCGCGTTCGACACCGCGCGTCTCATCGCGCGGCTCGAGGGGATTCCGGTCGGCATCTCTTCCGGCGCGGCGGTGGCGGCGGCGATCGACGTCGCGCGACGGCCGGAGAACGACGGCAAGACGATCGTCGTCATCATCCCGGACTTCGCCGAGCGCTATCTGTCGACGGCGCTGTTCGAAGGGCTGTAGCGGGCGCTCACGCCGCGCTTTTCGCTTCGCCGATGATCCCGCGCGTCAGCGACCCATCGGTCGGATAGAGCGGAATCAGGCACGCCTGCAGCGCGTGATAGAGGTCAGGCTTGCCGACGAAATAACCGTCGATCGGCTCGAGCGCGTCGTCGAGCTGCGGCTGCCAGCCGCCGTCGCGCCGGTCGATGAAGCGGCGCGCGGCGAAGTCCCACAAGCGCCGATACCAGGCCTCGACCTCCGCGCCGCCATCGAGCGCGCCGAGAAACGTCGCCGCGCCGATTCCCTCGCAGACCGGCCACCACAGGCGGTTGCGCACGCGCGGCGCGCCGTTCCATTCGAGCGTGTAGTAGACGCCGCCGCGCGTCTTGTCCCACCCCTCTGCGAGCGCGCGCGCGAACAGGCCGCGCGCGGCTTCCGGCAACCAGGCGAGGCGGCGACCGCCGAGCACCCACAGCTGCAAGGCCAGCCGCGTCCATTCGAGCGAATGGCCCGGGGTCACGCCGTAGGGGCGGAACATGTCGGAGCCCTTGTAATCGCGGTCGACCGTCCAGTCGGCGCGATAATGCTCGGGCACGCGCCAATCGTAGGCGGCCGCGGAGCGGCGCAGGATGAGGTCGGCGATGCTCTCGGCCTTGGCGAGGAAACTGGCGTCGCCGGTCGCTTCAAACGCCGCCATCAGCGCCTCGGTCAGGTGCATGTTGGCGTTCTGGCCGCGATAGTCGGAGAACGACGTCCAGTCCTCGTGAAACTCCTCGACGCTCGCGCCGTGCGCCTTGTCCCAGAAGCGCGTCTCGAGAATTTGCGCGACATCGGCGAGCAGCGCGTCGGCGTCTGGATGGCCGACGCATTTGGCGCTGGCCCCAGCGAGCAGGACGAAGGCGTGACCATAGGCGAGCTTGTCGCGCTCGCGCGGGCCGTCGTCGTCGAACGACCAGAAATAGCCGCCGTGCCGCGAATCGCGATGGCGCTCGCGGATCGCCTTCATGCCGTGATCGACGATGTCGGCGGCGCCGGGCCGACCGAGCAGGTGCGCGATGGCGAAGCAATGGACCATGCGCGTCGTCTCGTGCAGCGGCCGCACGCGGTCGCTCGCCAGCGGCCGGCCGCGAACGTCGAGATTGGCGAAGCCGCCCTTGGGATCGATCAGATCCGGCTCGTAAAACGCCAGCAGCGAATCAGCCTCGTCGGCGAGCCAGCGGCGGTGGGCGGGGCGGGCGCGCCAGAATGGCGGCGTAACGGGCAGGGTCATGGTTCGGCGTTTCCTCCGCGGCGGAATCTGCGGCCTTTTGTCGTGCAGCGCCAGTCCCCCTCTCGCCGCATGCGGATCGGGGCGAGCGCGACAGCGAGCAAAGTTTGTGGCGCCGCGCCCGGCAAGCTGGCATAAGGCGGCGATGACGACGAGCGAATCCCTCGGTCGGACCGCGTCCGGCGTCGCCGACGCCGACGCCGGTTTCGGCGTCTACATCCACTGGCCGTTCTGCCTCGCCAAATGCCCCTATTGCGATTTCAACTCGCACGTGCGGGCCGAGCCGGTGGACGAGGAGCGATTCGTCGCCGCCTTCAAGACCGAGATCGCCCATCGCGCCGCGCTGACGCCAGGACGCGAGGCGCGCTCGATCTTCTTCGGCGGCGGCACGCCGTCGCTGATGAAGCCGCAGACGGTGCAGAGCCTGATCGACGCGGTGGCGGCCGCTTGGCCGCTCGCCGCCGACGCTGAAATCACGCTCGAGGCCAATCCCACCAGCGTCGAGGCCGGGCGCTTCCGCGGCTATCGCGCCGCCGGCGTCAACCGCATTTCGATCGGCGTCCAGGCGCTCGACGACGCCGACCTCAAGGCGCTCGGCCGCCGCCACGACGTCGCCGAAGCGGTCGAGGCGGTCAAGACCGCAGCGGCGATCTTCCCACGCTATTCGTTCGACCTCATCTACGCCCGCCCCGGCCAGAGCGAGGCGGCCTGGCGCGCCGAACTGACCAAAGCGATGGCGATGGCCGGCGAGCATCTGTCGATCTACCAACTCACCATCGAGCCCGACACGATCTTCGAGCGGCTGTGGCGCGCCGGCAAACTGGCGACGCCAGACGAAGAACTCGGCCGCGCGCTGTTCGACGCGACTCAGGAGATTACCGAGGCGCACGGCCTGCCGGCCTACGAGGTCTCCAACCACGCCCGGCCGGGCGCCGAATGCCGGCACAACTTGGTCTATTGGCGCTACGGCGAATACGTCGGGATCGGTCCAGGCGCGCACGGCCGCATCGTCGGCCGCGACGGCCGGCGCGCTCAGGCGACCGAGAAGCACCCGGAAATGTGGCTGACCCAGGTCGAGAGCGAAGGCCATGGCCTGATCGAGAACGCGTTGCTCAGCGCCGAGGAACAGGGCGACGAATTCCTGCTGATGGGGCTGCGCTTGCGCGAGGGGATCGATTCGGCCCGCTTCACCGCGCTGAGCGGCCGGACGCTGCGCCGCCGCCAGATCGACGACCTCGTCGCCGAAGGCTTCATCGAGGAGACGCGCGAGGGCCGCATCCGCGTCACCAGCACGGGCGCCCCGCTGCTCGACGCGGTCGTCGCCGACCTCGCGGCGTGAGCGAGGGCCGGGACGCCCGCGCGAGGCGGGGCGGCGGCGGCCGAACCGACCGAGGCCGGCGCCATTTTCCGGCGCGTCTGTTTGTTTTCAAGGCCCTGCGCGACAATTTTCCGCCGCCTCGTCGCGCGGCCCAGGCTTCGCTCGCCAGCCGGTGCGGGTCCACTGAAGGAGTGAGGAAGCTGCCGCCGTAATCCGTGGTCTCGTCAAGCCGCGTCAAGCGCCGCCGTCAAGTTTCGTCAAGTCCTGTCAAGTTTCGTCAAGTAATGTCAAGGCTCGTCAAGCCTTTGCTTGACGGCGCTTGCTGCAATTTCAACGACTTGCCCGGCAAATCGTTGACGCCCGCGCCGCGGCCGGGCCTCAGACGGCCGACGCCGCTTGGAACCGCCGCCGACCGATGAAACAAGGATAACGCCGGTTTCGGCGCCGGCAAAGACATTGTCGCTCTTACGCCGGCAGGATCCGCATTTCTTCAACGGCGACAAGCGCTTGGCGGGCAGCGCCGCCGACCTCTTGTCTGGACGGCGCCCCTTGGTCAAGGGTGCATCTGAGGTTTGCGAACGTCTCGGACGCGGTCACGTCTTCGGCCTGTTGAGGCGGGGCGAGCCCCGCTGGCCCTGATGTTATGTCCGCTGCGGTCCCTTGCCCCATCATGGAAGCGCGCTGTTTCCGCGCTGAGGTCGACTCGGGCTTCCGGACTT
>JBEKVR010000046.1:0-29138 GCA_049513815.1 Roseiarcus sp.
CTTCGATCAGCGCGTCCATAAGGCCTCCTGCCCCTGCTTATGCTGCCGCGCAGCGAGAGGATCAAGCGTGACGCTAATGCCGTCACACGCTGCTAGAAGCCATTGACGCTGACGCCGTCTGCGCGACGGTATGCTGAGTTCTCTCGGTTGTTGCGAAGTCGTCCGATGCGGAAGATTGCGTTCGTCGCGGGTGCGCTTTTCGCCGGTCTTGTCTGCCCCGCCCCATCCGAGGGACAGAGTTCCGACCCTGCGCCCGGCGACCCACAGGCTTTCACCGAGACCTTCGTCGAATTGTGCCGCGAGGCGGCGCCAAACCTGAAGCTCACGATTGTCGGCCCGTTGTCGTTGCAGGCCGATACGGCGCAGGGCGACGTCAGCATTCATCTCGACACAATTTATTCGGCCTGCCAGCGCGATCCCGCAGGCTGTGGCCCATTTCTGACTCGGATGGTCGAGCTGACGGCCAAAGGCTTCGCCTCGGCGCGGCCTATGGCGACGCTGTCGCAAGTGCGCGTCACGGTTCGCCCATCGAGCTACCTTGATGAAATGGCCGCGGCCGGCGGGAAATCGGACGTGATCGCCGAACCGTTGGTCGGCGATTTGTGGGTGTACGCCGTCCGCGACGAGGCGACGTCGATCGCGACGCTCGACAGAGTCGATCTCGACGCGCTCAAGCTCGACGCGGCGGGAGCGATGGCGGCGGGAAAGCACAATGTCGAGGCGACGCTAGGGGCGAAGTTCCGGGCGGGCGCGCCGCAGGTCCAGCCGGGCGAAGGCGTCGCCGGCCTGCGCGGCGACGACTATGTCGCCAGCCTGCTGGCCCTGCCCGATTTGTGGACGCCGCTCGCCGAGCGCTTCGACGGCCGGCTCTACGTCGCCGCGCCCGCCTCCGATTACGTCATCTTCGCCGACGCGCGGGCGAAAGGGAACCTAGGCAGAATGGCGCATGACGCCGCCGTGCTGGCGCGCGCCGCCAAGCGGCCGCTGTCGACCGATGTGTTCGAATGGACGCCGACCGGATGGGAGGTGGTCGATTTGGCCAAGGCGCGGTGAGCGACTTGCGCGGCGCAGCGGGCGTCTTTGGCTTGCGAACGGCGGAGCGCAAGACCATCGCACCCGCGTCTTACACCGCCGGGAGCGCCTCATGGCCAAAGCCGCCAGCGCGCGAACCCGCGTCTCGACCAAAGGACAGGTCATCCTGCCCAAGGCGATCCGCGACAAGCGGAAATGGACCGCAAGAACCGAGCTTACAGTCGAAGAGACGGCCGAGGGCGTTTTGCTGCGGCCGGCGCCCGCGTTTGCGCCGACGCGCGTCGACGAGGTCGCCGGCATGCTGCGCGGCCGCGCGCCGGTTGGCTGGACTCTGACGATCGAGGACATGGACGCCGCGGTTGCGGCCGAGGCGAAGCGCCGTGCTCGCGATTGATACGAACGTGATCGTTTGCTACCTCGTCGGCGACGATCACGACCAATTCCTTCGCGCGCGGCGACTGCTCGAGCGCGAACCGGTCTTCGTCGCCGACACCGTGCTGCTGGAATGCGAATGGGTGCTGCGCAGCGGCTACGGCTTCGACGCGCGGACGATCGTCGAGGCGTTGCGCGCCTTTGCCGGCCTGCCGACCGTTGTCCTGGAGAGCCCGGAGCGCGCGGCGGCGGCGCTGACCCGGCGCGAACAGGGCATGGATTTCGCCGACGCGCTGCACCTCGCCGGCGCGGCGGACTGCGACGCCTTCCTGACCTTCGACCGCCGCCTCGCCAAGGCGGCGACGCAGCTCGGCGCGGCGACGGTTCGCGCGCCCTGACGCCCGCCCTTGCATCTCCCGCCCCTTTCGCCTAAAAGCGCGCGTCTATCCGAACCGCCCGGCTCGTAAAGGGCTGCCGTGGCGGTTCTTTTCGCTCATTCCGATGCGAACGGGCCGCGAGGTCCGACACTTCCAACAGGGCGGCAAGCCCGGGAGAGCCAAATGCCCAAGCTGAAGACCAAATCGGGCGCGAAAAAGCGCTTCAAGATCACGGGAACCGGCAAGGTTGTCTACGCCCAGTCGGGCAAGCGCCACGGCATGATCAAGCGGACCACCAAGCAGATCCGCAACAAGCGCGGCACCGCGGTCCTGTTCAAGACCGACGGCGACAACATCAAGAAGTTCTTCCTGCCGAACGGCTGACGGACCTCGCCCCTCAAATTCCCGGAGATCGACCATGGCTCGCGTCAAGCGCGGCGTAACCGCCCACGCCAAACACAAGAAAATCCTCAAAGCCGCCAGCGGCTATTTCGGCCGGCGTAAGAACACCATTCGCGTCGCCAAGCAGGCGGTCGAGAAGGGGATGCAATACGCCTACCGCGACCGCAAGAACCGCAAGCGCGAGTTCCGCGCGCTGTGGATCCAGCGCATCAACGCGGCGGCGCGCCTGCACGGCCTCACCTATTCGCGCCTGATCGCCGGCCTCATCGCCGCCGGCGTCGAAGTCGACCGCAAGGTGCTCTCGGATCTCGCCATCAGCGAGCCGGCGGCGTTTACGGCGATCGTCGAGAAGGCCAAGGGCCACCTGCCCAAGGCGGCCTGAGCCGCCGCTCTCCCCCTCTCCCGCATAGCCCGTCGCGAGACGGGCGTTCTTGCGAACGCCCTATGCGGGAGAGGGCCAGGGTGAAGGCGAACTTCGCCCGAACCCTTCGACGAAGACCCCTCATCCGGCGCTGCGCGCCACCGTCTCCCGCTAGCGGGAGAAGGGTTTGGGCGGCGCCGACGCGCTCGACAGGCCCGCCATGACCGAACTCTCTTCCCTGCGCGAACAGACCCTCGCCGCCATAGGCGCGGCGAACGACGAAGCGGCGCTCGAGGCGGCGCGCGTCGCCGCGCTCGGCAAGAAGGGAACGATCTCCGCGCTGCTGGCGACGCTGGGGGCGATGTCGCCCGACGAGCGCCGCAGCGCCGGCGCAGCGATCAACGCGCTCAAGGACGAGACAAACAATGCGCTCACTGAGCGTCGCACGGCGCTGAAGGCGCTGGCGCTCGAAGCACGGCTCGCGCGCGAGGCGCTCGACATGAGCCTGCCGGTTCGCCGCGCCGCGATCGACGCCGGCCGCATCCATCCGATCAGCCAAGTGTTCGACGAGCTCACTGCGATCTTCGCCGACATGGGCTTCTCGATCGCCGAAGGGCCGGACATCGAGAGCGACGACTACAATTTCACCAAGCTCAACTTCCCGCTTGGCCATCCGGCGCGCGAGATGCACGACACGTTCTTCTTCGCCCCCGATTCCAGCGGCGAGCGCAAGCTTTTACGCACCCACACCAGCCCGGTGCAGGTGCGCACGATGCTGCAGCAAAAGCCGCCGATCCGCGTCATCTGCCCCGGCCGCACCTATCGCTGCGACGCCGACCAGACCCACACGCCGATGTTCCATCAGGTCGAGGGGCTGGTGATCGACAAGTCGGCGACGCTCGCCAACCTGAAGTGGGTGCTGGAGGAGTTCTGCAAGGCGTTCTTCGAAGTGCCCCGCGTCGGCATGCGCTTTAGGCCGAGCTTCTTCCCCTTCACTTCGCCGTCGATGGAGGTCGACATCCAGTGCCGGCGCTCGGGCGGCGAGATCCGCTTCGGCGAAGGCGAGGATTGGCTCGAGATTCTCGGCTGCGGCATGGTCCACGCCAACGTGCTCGTCAATTGCGGCCTCGATCCCGAGGTCTACCAGGGCTACGCCTGGGGCTTGGGGATCGACCGCATCGCCATGCTCAAGTACGGCCTGCCCGACCTGCGCGACTTCTTCGACGCCGACCTGCGCTGGATCGACCATTACGGCTTCAAGCCGCTCGACGCGCCGACGCTGGCGGGGGGATTGAGCGGGTGAGACGATGAAGGCGAAACGGTCAAAATCACGGCCGTCATGGCCGGGCTCGACCCGGCCATCCACGTCTTTCTGCGTGTCTCGATCGGTGGTTGACCGCCGTGAGCCGTCGCGGGTGGATGGCGGGGTCGAGCCCGGCCATGACGACTCTTTGTGCACTGGGACTGCGTCATGAAACTCACCCTCTCCTGGCTCAAAGACCACCTCGACACGCAGGCGTCGCTCGCCGAGATCGTCGAAACGCTGACGCGCGTCGGCCTCGAGGTCGAGGGCCTCGAGGACGCGAGCGCCAAATACAAGGGCTTCGTCGTCGCGCGGGTGATCGAGGCCAAGCCGCATCCCAACGCCGATCGGCTCAGGCTGTGCATAGTCGATGCGGGCGGAATGCCGGTGCAGGTCGTTTGCGGCGCGCCTAATGCGGTGACCGGCATGAAGAGCGTGTTCTCGCCGGTCGGGACCTACATTCCGGGCAAGAAGATCACGCTCGTCAAAGGCGTCATCCGCGGCGTCGAGTCGAACGGCATGCTGTGCTCGGAGGCGGAGCTCGAGCTCTCCGCCAACCACGACGGCATCATCGATCTTCCCGCCGACGCGCCGGTCGGCGTCGCTTACGCGACCTACGCCGGCCTCGACGATCCCGTCATCGACGTGTCGCTGACCCCCAACCGGCCCGACGCGACCGGCGTCTCCGGCGTCGCCCGCGATCTCGCCGCCGCCGGCCTCGGCAAACTCAAGACCCACGCCCCGCGTCCGGTCGCCGCGAGTTTCGACTGTCCGACCGCGGTCAAGCTCGAGTTCGCGCCCGACGACGCGCGTCTCTGCCCCGCCTTCGCGCTGCGCCTCGTGCGCGGCGTGAAGAACGGCCCGTCGCCGGAGTGGATGCAGAAGCGGCTGCGCGCGATCGGCCTGAGGCCGATCAGCGCCCTGGTCGACATCACCAATTACGTCACCTTCGACCGCGGCCGGCCGCTGCACGTGTTCGACGCCGCCAAGGTCAAGGGCGGGCTGCATGTGCGCCGCGCGCGCGCCGGCGAAAGCGTGCTGGCGCTCGACGGCAAGACCTATGCGCTCGACGAGTCCATGGTGGTCATCGCCGACGACGACGGCGTCGAGTCGATCGCCGGCGTGATGGGCGGCGAGCATTCGGGCTGCGACGAAAACACGCGCGACGTGCTGGTCGAGAGCGCGCTGTGGGACCCGCCCAACATCGCCCAAACCGGGCGCAAGCTCGGCGTCGTCACCGACGCGCGCTATCGGTTCGAGCGCGGCGTCGATCCCGATTTCTGCGTCCCCGGCGCCGAATTGGCGGCGCATCTGATCGTCGACTTGTGCGGCGGCGAGCCGTCGCGGCTGACCGTCGCGGGCAATCCCGTCAAGCCGAAGCGCGCGATTGACTTCCCCTACAGCGAAGTGAAGCGGCTGCTCGGCGTCGACATCCCGCAAAGCGAAGGCGAAGCGATCCTCGCGCGGCTCGGTTTCGCGCTTCATGACGGCAAGGCGATCGTGCCGAGCTGGCGCCCCGACGTCGAAGGCAAGGCCGACATCGTCGAGCAGATCGTGCGCATCGCCGGCCTCGACCGCGTGCCCCCTGCCCCGCTGCCGCGCGCCAACGAAGGCGTGCCGGCGCCGGTGCTGACGCCGCTGCAGAAGCGCACCCGGCTCGCCAAGCGCGCGCTTTCGGCGTTGGGGCTACGCGAAGCGGTGACGTGGTCGTTCATCGCCAAGCCGGCGGCCGAATTGTTCGGCGGCGGCAAGCCCGAACTCGCGCTCGCCAATCCGATCGCCGCCGATCTCTCCGACATGCGGCCGAGCCTCGTTCCCGGCCTGGTCGCCGCGGCCGAGCGCAACGCGCGGCGCGGCCTCGCCGACGCCGCCTTGTTCGAGGTCGGACAGATCTTCCTCGGCGCCGGCGAGAACGATCAGCGCGTCGCGGCGGCGGCGGTCCGGCGCGACTTCGCCAAGGCGCGCGGCGAGGGCCGCCACTGGAGCGGCGGCGGGCCGGTCGACGCCTATGACGCAAAGAGCGACGCTCTGGCGCTGCTCGCCGCACTCGGCGTCGCGGCGAACGCCGTGCAGATCGTGCCCGGCGGCCCCGCGTTCCTGCATCCGGGCCGCTCGGCGACGCTGCAGTTCGGGCCCAAGAACATCGCCGGTTGGTTCGGCGAACTGCATCCGAACGCGCTCGAGGCGCTCGACGCTGAAGGGCCGCTGGTCGCCTTCGAGATCACACTTGACGCGATCCCGGCGGCGAAGGCGCGGCCGACCAAGGCCAAGCCGAAGCTCGAGCGCTCCGAGTTCATGCCGGTTTCGCGCGACCTCGCGTTCGTGGTCGCCGAGAGCGCGCCGGCGGGCGACATTCTCAAGGCGGCGCTTGCCGCCGACCGCGCGCTGATCGCGGCGGCCGACGTGTTCGACGTCTATCGCGGCCGCGGCGTGCCGGAAGGACTGAAGTCGGTGGCGATCGCGGTGACGCTGCAGCCGCGCGAACGCACGCTGACCGACGCCGAGATCGAGGCGGCAGTCGCCAAGGTCGTCGCCGAAGTCGGCAAGAAGACGGGCGCGACGCTGAGGCAATGACACGCGCCGCGCCGACGGCAAAGGCTCGCTGAAATATGTGCGCGCGGCGGATGCGCCAAGGCATATACCCGTGCAAGGATGGGCTCGCTCTCAATCCGAATCTCGTGATCGAGACGGCTGCTAGTGGTCAAGATCTGACGCTTGGTTCCCGCGCCGAAAAGGTCGGGAATCGACTCAAGCGGGCGCTGGCGCCGTCGCCGTTCCATTTGCATCTCGCGCGTCTCCGGTAGATAGGAGGCGCCGCCAAGCGGCTTTCTCTGGGGGATATCTCGATGACGGACGTCGAGCCGAGATTGGAATTGACTCAGTCGGATCAGCGCGGCGACATGCGCGCGCTCTTCTTGGCGAGCGAGGCCGACCGCTACGAACTGCACTCCCGTCACATGAACGATATGATGGTGCGAGTGCTGAAGACCATTGGGTTCGACGTCCGCTTCGTGAGCGGCAAAGGCGCCTATCTGCAAGATGTGTCCGGCGCGCGCTATCTCGACCTGCTCAGCGGTTGGGGCGTGTTCGTGATCGGGCGAAACCATCCGCGCCTGGCGGCGGCGTTGCAGTCGGTGCTCGACAGCGATTTGCCCAATCTCGTTCAAATGGACGTTTCGGTGCTGGCCGGGATTCTCGCCCAGCGGCTGCTGGGTTACGCGCCTTGGCTGCAGAAGGCCTTTTTCGCCAATTCGGGCACGGAGGCTTTCGAAGCGGCGATCAAGTTTGCACGCGCCGCAACCGGCCGGCCCGGAATCGTACACTGCGAAAATTCTTTCCATGGACTGACCTATGGATCGCTTTCCGCGGTGGGCGACGACATCTACCGTCAGGGCTTCGGTCCTTTGGTCCCCGGCTTTGTCGAAATTCCCTTCAATGATCTTCCCGCGCTCGAGCGTGCGCTGAAGAACCGCGACGTCGCCGCGTTCTGCGTCGAGCCTATCCAAGGCAAGGGCGTGAACATGCCGTCGCCCAATTATCTCCGATCCGCTCACGAACTTTGCAAGAAATACGGCACCCTGTTCGTCGCGGACGAAATCCAGACCGGACTTGGGCGAACCGGCCGCTTCTTCGCCGTAGAGCATTGGGGCGTCGAGCCCGACATGCTCCTGCTCGCCAAGGGGCTCTCGGGCGGACATGTGCCGATCGGCGTGACGTTGCTGCAAAAACAGGTGTTCGCCAAGGTGTTCGACCGCATGGACAAAGCGGTGGTTCACGGATCGACCTTCGCCAAGAACGATATGGCGATGGCGGCGGGCATCGCGACCCTCGACGTGCTCAAGGACGAGAAGCTCGTGGAAAACGCGGCGGCGCAGGGCCAAAGGTTGATGACCAGCTTCGAAGGCATGAAGCAGCGCTACGAGTTGGTCAAGGACGTGCGTGGAAAAGGCTTGATGATCGGCATCGAGCTGGGCGAGCCGAAATCCCTCAAGTTGAGGGCGTCGTGGGCGCTTCTCGAAACGATGAACAAGGGCCTTTTCTGCCAGCTCGTCACGATTCCGCTGTTCCGGGACCACAAGATCCTGGTGCAGGTGGCTGGGCACGCCAATCGAACGATCAAATTGCTGCCGGCGCTGGGGATCAATTCCGAAGACTGCCGATGGATTGAGACGTCCTTCGACGCGGTGATCGCCGCGAGCCACAACGTCGCCGGCCCGATCTGGTCGCTCGGCAAGACGCTGACGGAAGGCGCGCGGTCTGCCGCCCAGGTGGGCTAGGCCGGCAGCGGCTCCGCGCGCTGCCGATTCGGCTCTGCCGAATTCACCGGCTTGTTCGCCAAAACTGTTGGGTGCAATACCGACGCAAAGTCGGGGCCAAGCTCTCGGCGGCCCCTGAACAACGCCCTGAAAGCGATCATGGCGTCACTCGAGACGCGAAGCAGCGACGGAAGTTGGGAAGGCTTCCTGAGCAGCGAATGCAAGACCGCAGCGATGGCGACCGTCCCGTCGGGTCGAAGGCCTAATCGTGCGGCGGGAGGTATTTCGCGATGCATCGGATCGGCGATGACCCGCACGGCGGCGAAGAGCACGCCGAGTTCTTTGGCGAGCGCAGCAGCTTGAAATGATTCCATGTCCACAGCTATGGCGCCGGTATCCAGATGGAGCCGACGCTTGTTCCTCGGGTGAAGCACCGGATCCGCAACGGTCGCGATGGCGCCCAACTCGGCGCCGGGGAGGCGTTGCGCAAGTCGGCTCGACCACTCGATATCGGTTTCGATAGATCGATCGCCCGACATCACTCCGGTTGCGACAATCCAATCGCCCGCCGTCAAATGCGAGTGGAGCGCGCCGGCGATACCGAAACTGACGATCGCCGCTGCGCCGGACAACACAGCTTTCTTGATGGCATGCGCCTGAAGTCCGACATTTCCGCCGCAGGCGAACACGCTCACACCCGATGCCGCAGCGATCCTGGCTTCTGCTTTCAGCCCCGTGACAACAATCAAACGAGCCCCCTTGCTCGTCGCCCGGCCAATGACTGGCTCAACGCTCTGCTCAAGATCCGAGCGGGACGACGGCAGGCGGTCTGCCCACTATACGAGTCGTTGGAGAAAATGCCAATCGCTCCCGGCCTTGCGGCGGTCGCTGGTGGTCTCTGCATGATGACAAATCCCGATCGCTCCAGGTGCTCGACAAGGCGCTTCGCCGCGATCCCTGCCGTCATCTCGGCCGCGTCATGGATGCACGCCTAGAGGATATAGTCACACGCTTGGTTCCCGCGTAGACGGCGGGAATCGACCCTTTGCGGTCATTCCTCGCCGAGGGCTGGATGGGGCTCGAAACGCCGACTTGAAAATGGGCCGCCGCTCGCCATCGAGACATCCCGCCTTTGACCACGTCCACTACGGGTTCGCGAAGATCAACCGATAGAGGTTCAGCTATATCCGCCGGCTGACGCCTTCAATCAAAAGTCCGTTGAGTCGGAAATCGCCTTCGATTCCGCCCGCGCGAAAACCGCTCTAGGCGAGAAATCAGCCCTGACCTAACGTCACCGTCGGCCCCGTCGCAGGCGGCCGACCGTTCATGGTCAGCGGGACGAAATGAACAGCGGGCGCGGTGCGTCGATGCGATTGTCTTCTGCGCAGGAGCGCCGCCAAGGCCGCAGCCGCCGCGCTTTCCTTCTCGGCGCCGCGGCCTGTCTCGCGCCGATCGCCGCGCGCGCCGCCTCGACCGTCGAGGGCGCGCGCGAAAAGATCATCGCGATCGAGGCGCGCGAAGGCGGACGGCTCGGCGTCGCGATTCTCGACACGGGCGCCGGCGCCACTCTCGGCTATCGCGACGACGAGCGCTTCCCGATGTGCAGCACGTTCAAGCTGCTGGCCGCCGCCGCGGTGCTGAAGCGCGTCGACGCGGGAGCGGAACGGCTCGATCGCAGAATCGCCCACGCAGCGGCCGATCTCCTCGACTACGCCCCTGTCGCCAAGGCGCATCTGGCGGAGGGCGGCATGAGCGTCGGCGACCTCTGCGCCGCCGCGATCGACTGGAGCGACAACACCGCCGCCAACCTCATCCTGCAATCGATCGGCGGCCCAGCCGGCTTCACCCAATTCGCCCGTTCGCTCGGCGATTCCGTGACGCGGCTCGACCGCATCGAACTAGAGCTGAACGCCTCGATCCCCGGCGACGAACGGGACACGACGAGCCCGCGGGCGATGCTTCACGACATGCGGGCGGCGCTGCTGGGAGACGCGCTCGGCGAAGCCTCGCGCCGGCGGCTCGAAAGCTGGCTCGTCGACGACAGGGTCGGCGACATGCGGCTGCGCGCCGGCCTACCGCCGTCGTGGCGCGTCGGCGACAAGACCGGCAGCGGCGACAACGGGTCGGCCAACGCCATTGCCATCATCCGCCCGCCCGGCCGAGCGCCGCTCCTCGCCGCCGTCTATTTCACCGGATCGACCGCCTCGATGGACGCCCGCAACGCCGTCCACAAGGAGATCGGCGCGCTGATCGCCGAGACGTTCTGAGCCGCGGCGCTTGCCGCCGACTAGGCGCTGATCGCGCCGCCCTAGTCGGCGCGCTTCCACACCAGCGTCACCCCGCCAAGGCCTTGAGACGCGTGGGCGCTGCGAAGCGTGAGCGCGTCGCCGTCGAGCTGCACGACTCGCTTTTCGTCGCGCCCCGCCGCGCCGGCGCGGTTGCCGGCGTCGACATGCAGCGACAGGACGCCCGCCGCCTCGTCGAGGGCATATCCGCCGAAATAAGCGATTGCGCCGGCGCCGCCGACGCCGGCGACGACGACCGCGTAATGGCCGGCGGCGTCGAAAAACATCGAGCCCTTCGGATCGGCGCCGTAAGGCCTCTGATCGCCGATCGCGACCGAGACCAGGCTCCAGTGGCCGACGAGCCGACTGGCGAGCGAGGGCGTCTGAGCCGCCGCCGCGCCAGCGACGAGCAGCGCCGCAGCGAACGGCGCCAGCAAGCGACGGACGATTGTCTTCATGGCGCGCGCTCCTCGCCGGACGAGCTAAGATCCCGCCGCAATGTGCCCCCTCTACCCGCTTGCGGGGAGAAGGGACGTCGCGCGTCGGTCTAATTCCGGCGCAATCTTAGAGCGCAACACGGCGATCGCGCCAGCGGCGCAACGGCGAGGTCGCCGACCTTTTTTCGTCGCCCGCTCGCGGTTAAGCTTGTCGGCGCCGATCAGGCGCGACGACCGGGGGGTTCGCATGCGCGCATTGAGCTTCGCCGTCGCCACGCTCGTTGTTATCGGAAATGTCGGCGCGACGCGGGCGACCGTTCTCGGCGACGCGGCGGCGGCGCGCGGGCGCGACGGCTGGATCCGGCTGGCGCAAGTGATCCCGGACACCGCGCCGGCCGAGGCGACCACCGGCAATCCGAGCCTGGCGCCGCTCAAATGGGTCGGCCTGCTGGCGATCCCCGACTCGACCGACAAGGACCCGCGCGCGATCGTCGAATGCACCGGGCAGTTCATCAAGCCGAATATCGTGCTGACCGCCGCCCATTGCCTGCGCGATCTCGCCGACAAGCCGACCGGCCCTTGGCCCGACGTGACCAAGGGCACGTTCTGGCTGCAATACCAGAACCAGGAGGGCGCGCCGTTCAAGATCCTCTGCGGCGCGGTCAATCCGCAATGGACGCTGCCGAGCAATTTCACCGCGATGAAGAACGCGGACAAGGACGACGCCAGACTCGTCGCCGATCAGCATGATTTCGCCATGCTGCTCACCGATGGCGAAAGCCCGACCGGGGTCATGCCCTACGTGCTCGACTGGAAGGGCAAGTACGGCTACGCGACGCGAGTCGGCTACGCCAGCGACATCCTCAACGGCCAGATCGTACAGAAGTCGGGCGGCGCCTTGTTCTTCGCCGACGCGATCCCGATGCTCGACAAGTCCTTTCCCGGAATCGTCGTGCAATGGGCGCCGACCACCAATCTCACTTTCGGCACCAGCGGCGGGGCCTGGATCGTCAATTTCTCCACGACCGAAGGCAAAGACAAGAACGCGCTGATCGCGGTGACGTCGTTCCAGTTCACCGACTATCCCGGCGGCGAGGGCGCCGCTTATCTCACCGCGGCGGAGTTCAATCCGCTGCTCGCCTATGTCTCCGGCGGCTGCAAGGGAACCATGGCCGGAACGGCGCCGAGCCCAAGTCCAAGCCCGAGCGGCGCGTCCCGCGGCGGCCACGCCAGCGGCGGCGGCATGCAGCCCTGAGGTTGCGGCGCGCACAATCGCCGCAAAGGCCGCCGCTGGGCGTAGGCGCCCTTTATGCTTAGAATCCGCCGCGAAAGTGAGGCGAGGCGGCAATGAGCGAGTTCGAACTGATCATCCGCGGCGGCGAGGTGGTGACCGCGGCCGATACATTCCGCGCCGACGTCGGCGTGCGCGGCGGCAAGATCGTCGCCATCGCCGACAAGCTGACCGACGGCGCCCGCGTGATCGACGCCTCCGGCCTGCTCGTCATGCCGGGCGGCGTCGACAGCCACGTCCATCTCGCCCAGCCGTCAGGCGGCGGCGTGAAGATGGCCGACGGATTCGAGACCGGCACGCGCTCGGCGATCGCCGGCGGCAACACCACAATATTGCCCTTCGCGCTGCAGCCGCGCGGCGCCTCGCTGCGCGCCTCGGTGATGGACTACCACAAGGAGGCCGACGGCAATTCCTATTGCGACTACGGCTTCCACCTCATTGTCACCGATCCCACGCCCTCGGTGCTCGGCCAGGAGCTGCCAGCCTTGGTCGCCGACGGCTATTCGTCGTTCAAGGTGTTCATGACCTACGACGACCTGGTGCTCAACGATCGCCAGTTGCTCGAGGTGTTCGACTGCGCGCGCGGTTGCGGCGCGCTGGTCATGGTCCATTGCGAGGGTTACGACGCGATCAAGTTCATGACGCAGCGGCTCGAGGCGGCTGGCAAGACGGCGCCCTATTACCACGCCGTTTCGCGGCCCGAAGTGGTCGAGCGCGAGGCGACGCATCGCGCGATCAGCCACGGCGAATTGCTCGACACGCCGATCATGATCGTCCACGTCTCCGGGCGCGAGGCGATGGAGCAGATCCGCTGGGCGCAGCGGCGCGGCCTCAAGGTCTACGGCGAGACCTGCACGCAATACGTCACGTTGACCGCCGACGACCTCAAGGGCCTCAACATGGACGAGAGCGGCGGCAAATACGTCTGCTCGCCGCCGCCGCGCGACCGCGCGTCGTGGGAGGCGATCTGGGAAGGCGTCCGCACCGGGGTATTCCAGACCTTCTCGTCCGACCATTGCCCGTTCCTTTACGAAAGCGCGGAAGGCAAGCTGAACCCAAAGGCGCGCACGTCGTTCAAGTGGGTGCCGAACGGCATCCCCGGCGTCGAAGTTCGCTTGCCGATCCTTTATTCAAAAGGCGTCGTCGAGGGCCGCATCACGGTCAACGAATTCGTCGCCCTCACGTCGACCAACCACGCCAAGATGTATGGCCTCTATCCGCGCAAGGGCGCGATCGGCGTCGGCTTCGACGCCGACATCGTGCTGTGGGACCCGAACAAGCGCGAGACAATCCGCCAGGAAATCATGCACCACGGCGCCGACTACACGCCCTACGAGGGCATGGCGGTGACCGGCTGGCCGGTCATGACGCTGCTGCGCGGCAAGGTCGTCGCCGAGGACGGCAGGATCGTCGGCGAAAAGGGCGGCGGCAAGTTCCTCAAGCGCGACCTGTCGCCCTACGCGCGGCCGAAGGGCGGGTGAGGCGGCGCCACTGACGCCACGGCACTGGTTGGAGGGGTTGATTGACGGCGGCGGCGCTGACGCGGAAGCGCCGTCACCCGCCAGATCCGATGACTTTGAGGGCCGGCCGCGGGGCGGATTGACGAGTCGAAGCGGCAGAAGGGGCGCCTGTGCGAGCGCTCGCGACCGGGCCGGTCTCGCGTTGGTCCGCGGTCCGGAAGTGGCTGACCAGCCGCGCGAGTTCCGCCGCGTCGTGAGCAAGAGACACCGTCGCGGCCGTCGTCTCCTGCACCATCGCCGCGTTCTGCTGCGTCACGCGATCCATCATGCTCACGGCCTGATTGACGTGTTGCAGACCGTCGGCCTGGTCCTTGGCGCTCGAGGCGATCGCCGAGACGCCCGACGTCAGCTCGGCCACCTGTCCGATAATCCGATCGAGCGCCCTCCCAGCCTCGGCGACGAGTTCGACGCCCCGATCGACCTGGCTGGCGGATTTCGAAATATGTCCCTTGATCCCCTTGGCCGCCTCGGCCGCGCGCTGCGCGAGGGCCCGCACTTCAGTGGCGACGACCGCGAAACCCCGTCCAGCTTCGCCGACGCGGGCCGCCTCGACCCCGGCGTTCAGCGCGAGGAGATTGGTCTGAAAGGCGATCTCGTCGATCACTCCGATGATTTGCGCGACTTGTTTCGACGATTGTTCGATGCTGGCCATTGCCTCGACGGCTTGGCGGACGACGCCGCCGCCGCCCTCGGCGTCGGTCTTGGCCGCCAACGCGACGCCGCGCACATGGTCGGCGCTTTCGGCGGTCTGCTTCGTCGATGTCGTGATCGCGTCGAGAGAGGTGGCCGCTTCCTCGATGCTCGCGGCCTGCTGTTCCGTCCGGTGCGACAGGTTCTCGGCCGACGACGAGATCTCGACGGTTCGGGACTGCATGGTCTGCGTGGTCTCTTCGACCGTCACCATCGCGGCTTGCAGTTGCTCGACCGCGGCGTTGAAATCGAGACGCAGCGGCTCCGATTTCTCTGCGAAAGGAACGGTCAGGCGGGCCACGAGGTCGCCTTTGGACAGACGGCGCAGCCCATCTCCAAGCGCCGCAACGACGGCTTGATCGGCCTTCGCCGCCTCGGCCTTTTCATCGGCGCGGACGATGCGGTCCTTCTCGGCGGCCTGTCTCGAAGTCTCGGCCTCTTGTTCCAACCGGATGCGCTCCACGCCGGCCTGTTTGAAGACGAGGACCGCTCGCGCCATGGCGCCGATTTCGTCGCGCCGATCGGCATGTCCCACCTCGGCTTCGAGATCGCCCTCCGCCATGCGGCGCATGATCGACGCCAGCCGCGTGATCGGACGCGACAAGCTGCGCCCGATGAAGAAGCTGGCCGAGCCACAGATCAGCACCACAAGGACAATCGCCGCCGCAACGATTTGGAGGGCTTGATATTGCGTTTGCGCGAGATGCGCCTGCGTCGCATCCGCGGATTGCGAAGCCGACAAGACGACCGTGTCGGTAGCCGTCGTCAATTGACCGAAGTTCGCGTCGGCTTGGCCCTGTAGGGCCGCCAAATCCGTCTCAGTCTTCGCCAGCGCGGCAAACGACGCGACATAGGCGTCGACGGCCTTCGCGAGCGTCGCCTTCTTATCGTCAGTGAAGAAAGAGGCGTCGACGTCCTTCTTTATCGTGCTCGCGTCCTTCAGGACTTCGTCGCGCGCGGCGACGTCGCGGGCGAGCGCGAACTTATAATAGTCGGGACGAAGTCTCCCAAAGGCTTCGAGCACCGCGACGCCAAGAGGGTCGCTGGTGTCGACATCGGCGGCGACGCTTTGCGCCAAGGCGTCGCTGGCGGCGTTCGTCTGTCCAACCAGTCCCGACTTTTCGTCGTACCCGAGCGAGTCTTGAGCCGAGAGGATCGCCTCGATGTTGTGCGAGAGGGCCTTGGTTTGAGCCGCTAAGGTTCCATCCCGCGATTCGACTCCGTCGACCGACTGCTCAACCGCGGTCCAAGCCGATACCAGGATCGCTCGCGTGGTCGGCGAAGGTTTGGCGATAAAGGCGCCGATCGCCAGTTCCGCGGACATCAGTTTGTCGCGAAATGTCTTCGCTTCAAGCGAAGTGCGGACGTCGACGCGGCTCACGCCCAGTTCGACCTCGACCCGGTGCGCGCTGAACCAGAACAGGGCAAAGACGACGGCAAGTCCGATGAGCGGCAGGAAAGTCAGGGCCCCGACGCGCGTTCCGACCGACAACTGCGCCCGCCTCTTGCGAACTTGATTGTCGTGCGGCGGCTTCGACACATCGCGAGATTGGCGGCCCGAATCGGACATTTTGTCTGCCCAACATTTGAAGGACGCGACAACCTTGCCGAAAAACCCTAAGGAACAATGAGAGCTTCCGGTTCGCCGCCAAGAATCTTTCGTATGATGATTGTATTTATTGAAGAAAATGCCATTTATTGCCAATGTTTCGAGCAAATACTCGATAGCAGGCCTCCCCCCTTCCAGCCCTTAGGTATCGCCGCTTTTCGCCGAAGATAGGCGCGATGAAACGCCGTTCGCAGCGCAGACGACTGGCGACGCGGGTCGAATGGATGCCGCCTGTTGGGGGACTTGGATCGTTGGTGCCGGATGAGGGATTTGAACCCCCGACCTTCGGTTTACAAAACGGTGCTCCTACCGCGACAGACCGGGAAATGACCGGACAACTACGTATCTTGAGTCGCGCAGATTTGCTTGCACTACGCCGTTTTGTCCTGTAGCGTCCTGGACACGGGGTAACAGGCTAAGTCGCCCATTTTGCGTTACCCCTGACAAGGCGGGGTAACCATGCTGACGGACCTTGGGATCAAAAGACTGCCGCTCCCCGATAAGCGCCGCGAAGTGCCGGACGGGAAAATCGGCGGGCTCTATTTGATCGCTCAGCCTTCCGGCGCGAAGTCGTGGGCGGTCCGATATCGAGCGGATGGAATCCCGAAGAAACTGACGATCGGCCCTTATCCGGCGATCGACCTCGCCACGGCGCGCAAACGGGCGCAGGAGGCCCTCGGCGACGTCGCCGGCGGCAAAGACCCGGCCGCAATCAAGCGGGCGTCCAGGGGCGCCGCAAAGGCCGAGCGCGAGGCGCAGGTCGACCGCGTCGAGCGCGTCGTCGAGCTGTTCGTCGAGCGCCACGCCAAGCCCAAGACGCGCGATTGGCGCGAGACGGAGCGGATGCTGACGAAGGAAGTCGTCAGCCGTTGGAGCGGGCGCCGGCTGTCGCAGATCACGCGTGCGCATGTCAACGAAATGCTCGACGAGATCATTGACCGCGGAGCGCCGATACACGCGAATCGCGTCTTCGCGCAGCTCCGCAAGATGAGTCGATGGGCCGTCTCGCGCGGGATCATTGACCGTAGCCCTTGCGAGGGCATGATGGCGCCGTCTCCCGAAAACCGCCGCGAGCGCGTGCTGAGCGACGACGAAATCCGCCTCGTCTGGCAGGCCTTCGAATCGATCGGCTGGCCGTTTGGACCTATCGGAAAGCTCTTGCTTTTGACCGGGGCGCGCCGAGACGAGGCTGCGGCGCTGGAATGGCGCGAGGTCGACCTTGCCGCGCGCACGTGGACGCTTCCGGCTGCGCGATCGAAGAACAAGCGCCCGCACGAGATTCCGTTGTCTGACGCCGCGGTCGAGACACTTGCAGCGCTCCCGCGCGTCGAGGGCAAGGCCGGGTTCGTCTTCACCACGACCGGCAAGACGGCAGTATCCGGCTTCTCGCGCGCGAAGGCGCAGATCGATGCGGCAATCCTCGAGATGCTGCAAGGGAATGCGGGAGCGGCCGGCGCCGACCTCGCGGACGCGAAGGCGCCGGAGCGCTGGACGTTCCACGACTTGCGCCGAACCGTAGCGACGAATCTCCAAAAGCTCGGCGTCCGGCTTGAAGTGACAGAGGCGGTCCTAAACCATGTGTCGGGAAGTCGCGCGGGGATCGTCGGCGTCTATCAGCGTCACGAATATGCGGATGAAAAGCGCGCGGCGCTGGAGGCCTGGGGCCGCTACCTCGACACGCTCTTGGGCGGCGCACTGGCGGCGAACGTGGTCGAGCTCGCCAAGGCGAGGGCCTGACATGGCGACGAAGCCAACTGGCCGGCCGCGTGGGCGGCCGCGAAAGCAAATCGAGGCGAGGCAGCAACGGTCGCGTGGCCGACCGCGCCAGCCCCTGGCGCAAGATCCAAACAGGTATGCATTGGCGCTTTGCGAAGCCGCCGTTCGCCGCGGCGCCCGTCACGGCATTAGCGAGCTAAAGATTGTCGAGACGTTTGCTGCCCTCGCATTCGGCAAAATCGTCCCAACCCCCAATAATCTCGCGGCCGCGCTGACCGGCGGAAGATTTTGCGTGTGGATGCCCCCTTTCAAGCTCGATGAACGCAACGCCGGCCTGTCTTACCGGCACGGCAACGCATTCCGACCATGGGTCGACGACCTGCGCCGCAAACTGCGCCGGCTCAGGCGATCCAACGCCGACGACGCGCGATGGCTGGTCGCGATGGGCAGGGCCTGGGATATCTGCTTGGACGGCGCGATTGAGAGGCTTGACGAGGCACAGCGCCTCGCCGAAGCGGTCGGCGAGCGTGAGCACTTCCAAATGAGGATGCGGCCAGAGCTGATTGCTCGTTCTGGCCTCGGCCCGGTCGCGAACCTCGCTTGATTTTTGGCACCCGATTTTTCCGGCATTTTGTTCCCAACGACAAGCTCCAAAAACTGGAATCAATAGGAGGCCTCGCAATTTCAAGACGAGGCCGACCATGTCCAATATCGAAAGTGAAACGCTCGTTCCCTTGGCCGATGCGGACGCAGTCGGCCTTGGTGTTGGTCGCCGCACGCTCGGGCGCCGCGTCAAGACTCCCCCGCCCGGCTTTCCAACCGCGCTGCGGATCAACGGCAGGCTCTACCTCCGCCGCTCGGAGCTCGAGGCTTATAAGACACAGTTGATCGCCGAGGCGAGCGCTACGCAAAGCGCCCACGCGTCGAGGGCGGCGTGACTTGGGCCGCGAAAAAGCTTCGGGGCGCGTCACCGATTCGGTGAACACGCCCCGCGCGATTGATGATCCGCTCGCCAGCAAGATCGATCGCGACGCTACTTCCCCCGCGCTGAAAATTCAAGTCCGGCACCTCGCTTGCCGCTTCGGCCTGCAGCCGCTGCGCGCGGCCGTCGTCGCGCCTCTCGCTTTCGGGGAGGTGCGGCTATGAGCTCGATTATCGCTCCCCTTCACACCGCGCCCCTCGGCGTCGCGACGCTGCGATTCTTCAGGCCGCCGTCCGCCATGCCGGACGTTCCCTGGCACGCCTATGACGACTTGCTGAGATGCATTGACCTTCCGCGCGCTGCGCACCGGCAATTTCACCAAATGCTGACGAGCGGCCCCTTCAAGGGCGACGTTCGCACTGTCGCCACCAGCGACGGAATCGTCACGATCGCCCCACACTTCATAGCCCAAGGCCTGATCGGCGCCGCAATCGAGGCATGGGGCGCCAGGCCAGAATTGGAGATGGAATACACCAAGGCGCTGGTCGCCGCGATGAAGCAATTAACCGGCGATCTTCCGCCATTTGCCTCGTTTGAGTTTGTCTTGGCGGCGGCGAGAAATGCATCGGGGGCAGCATCATGAGAGCCCCTTCCTGCATCCTCGGCGTCGATCCCGGCTTGGGGGGCGCCATCGCCTTCTACTTTCTAGTCCGAGACGTCGTCTCCGTCGACGACATGCCGGTCGTCGGCGGCGACGTCGACGCCGCGACCCTCGCCGCGCGCATCGCGCAAATGCGGCCGGACGTCGCGATCGTCGAGCTTGTCGCCTCGCGGCCCGGTCAAGGCGTCGCGTCCGTCTTCAAGTTCGGTTGCGGTTTTGGCATGGTCCGCGGCGTCATCGCGGCGGCCGGCATCCCGTTGCACCTCGTCTCACCGGCAAAATGGAAGCGCGCCTACGGGCTCGACGCCGACAAAGAGAAGAGCCGCGCTCTTGCGTTGCGCCTCTGGCCGGCGCGCGCCGACCTCTTCGGCCGCAAGCGCGACCACGGCCGCGCTGAGGCAGCGCTGATCGCGCGCTACGGCGCCGAGCGCATCATCAGCGCGGGAGGCGGCCGATGATTGCGCCCGCGTCGTCTAGCAATCGACTGCCGGTCCTGGCCGAGCAGATCAAAGAGGCTCACGCCGGCGTGTTCGACGCCGCAAAGACAGCCGCCGATTGCGCAATCGAAGCCGGGCGCGCCCTGATCGAGGCCAAGATGCTTGTCGCGCATGGCGGCTGGGCGCCTTGGCTAATCGCGAACGTTGGCTTCAGCGAGCGCACTGCGCGCAGGTATATGCAAATCGCGCAATCCGGCTTGGAAACGGCCACCGTGGCCGATTTGGGCATCCGCGGGGCAGCGGAAGCCCTCGCGCGGGGCTCCGCTTGGATCGAGGCACCGAGGTCCGAGATCGTCATCTTTGAATCCGGTGCGCGCGACTACCGACGCCCATTCGCCATCATCGCGCCTCGGAGCGACGGCTATTTCGACATTGCCGTCTTAAACGTGTCCGACGTGGTGACGTTATGCAAGCCGGTGGCGCGGGAGGGCATCGACCCGGTACTGCACCTGGCGAGCAACGGCGCGCTCGAAAGAGCGCAGTGGCGAATCGAGAAGATAAGCAATGGAACGTTCGGGTTCCTGCGAGATTTCTCTAAAATTGAAGGTCGTGAAGGAACGGACGCCGCGCTAGCGTGGGGAAAGTCCGTCGCGGCCGGCTGCATACAGGTGGCGCAAGGCGCCGTTGAAGACGCGGTTCTCTTCGTCAACGCCGGGGGCGCACAATGAGCCAATTCGCGATGATCAGCGGCAAGCTTAAAGGCGACCCGGTCACGCGCCAGACCCGAAACGGCGGCCAGGTCACATTTTTCACGCTTCGTGTCGCCAACGGCGCGGCGCTCGAATATTGGGACATCGCCACGTTCTCGAACACGGTGCGCGAAGAACTGGAGGGTGTCGGAGAAGGCGACGCCCTCTCCGCCGTTGGCGCCCTTCACGTCGAGCTGTTTGAATACAAGGGCGAGCAGCGGATCAAGCGTGGCCTCACGGCCGATCGCATCCTCGCGCTGAAGCCGAAACCAAAGGACGCCAAACCGAAAGCCGACAGAGCGCAGAGCACGGCGACGGCGAAGAATGTCGGCGGGCCTGCACCGAGCCCATGGAACGACGGGGATGTCCTCAATGACGACCTCCCATTCTGAAAGCGACGGCGGCACACACAAATTTGCAACCATGAGCGGCGTTGAGGCAGCAATTCCCCCGAGGCAAACGGTGGAGGAATTTGAACGCGAGTGCGCAACTTTGGGAATTGGCCTCCCGGCGGAGGCCGGAGCGGTGCGAGCGACGCGCGGGCCAGCCGCGAGGGACCAAGCGACGGCGAGCGGCGCGAAGCAGGTGTCGCCAGGCGGCTTCGAATTGAAGTGGCATGGCGAAGTCGACGACACACCCCTCAAGGAATGGCTTGTCGATAAGACACTCCCCAAGGTCGGCAAAGCGCTGATCGCCGGCCAGTGGGGAACGTACAAGACCTTCATCGGCCTCGCCCTGGCGGGCAGCATCATGACCAAGACGCCCTTCGCCGGCCGTCGCGTCGATCGCCAGGGCGGCGTTCTCTTCATTGCGGCTGAGGGGCAAGACGAAGTCCGCGTGCGTCTCGCCGGTCTCGCGATTGATAAGGTCACACCCTTCGCCGAGCAGGACGGAACGATTCGGGTAGATCCTGCCAAAATGCCTTTCGTCTGGATCGAAAGCTGCCCGCGGCTGACGTCCGACGACGCGCCCGCACAGCTCCGCACAATCGTTTCAGCCGCCGCAGCGGGAATGATGACCCGTCACGGGTTGCCGCTCGCAATGGTTGTCATCGATACGCTGATGCCCGCCGCCGGGTTCCGTGATGCAAACGATGCTTCTGAGACACAACGCGTAATGAGTACGCTGACTTCCATCGCTCTTGAATTTCAGGTGCTCGTCGTCGCCGTCGATCACTTCGGTAAGGACGTCACGACCGGCACGCGCAATTCAAGCGTTAAGGAAGACGCGGTCGACGCCGTGCTCGCCCTCCTGGGAGAACGCGATCTCGCCGGTAATGTCAGCAACCCGCGCCTTGCAATCCGCAAGGTGCGCGGCGCGCCAACCGGGCAGGAAATCCCTTTTCGAACGCGAAGCGTCGTCGTTCATGAGAATGCCGGCTTTGACGCTGTGACGACGCTCGTAATCGACTGGGTTTCGATGCCCGAAGCTGAACGGGCGCCAGCCGCGAAGATTCGAGGATGGCCGAAGGCGCTCGTCATCTTCAAGAAGGCGCTCGACTTTGTTCTCGTCGACGCGGGGCAACGCTTGCGGCCTTTCGTTGACGGGCCCGAGGTCGTCGCCGCAACGCGCAATGCCGTACGCGCGGAATTCATGAAGTCCTATCCGGCCGATGATCGGAAGGCGAAGGGGATCGCCTTTCGCCGGTGCGAGGAAAAGGCCATTGCGAACGGGCTGATCCAATCCCGCGAGGTCGGCGCGGCCGAAAGCGCGGAAACATTTCTCTGGCTGCTGATCAATGGGTAGAGGCAACAAGAATGGGAACACGGCAACAGCAACATGGGCCCTATAGGCCCAGTGTTGCCGGTGTTGCCGCTACATCGGAAACATTGTTGCCGTTTGTTCCCAGTGTTGCCGGTGTTGCCGATCTCGCTCTTGGGGGTGGAAGCGGTCGCGCCAACGAACGCGCGGAAGCACCTCTTTTTTCTCGCCGGCTCGCCGCCCTGTCCCGATTGCGCGCCGAATCGTCGAGGCAACCTGTAGCACTTGATACGCCATCAGGCGCTCCAGCCCGCAAAAAAGGTCCGCAAGTGTCTCAGTTTGTCGATATTGCGCGGAATAGAACATCAGCGCACAATGTGCAGGGTAACGTCTGGGTATCGCTTCGCCCGATTTTGAGGTTCGCAATGTTCGAAAGCCAAGCTGCCGCCGAGCGCTCGCCGACGACTCGCTCGCGGATCACGAACGGAAAGGACTTGCTTGCGAACGTCGACGGCCGAACCGCCGACGCGCGCCGCTATCGCGACCTGGCTGCGTCGCTCGCCGATGATCTCGGCGGCGCGGCGGGCCTGACCGAAGCGCAGCGCGCGCTTGTGCGCCAGGCCGCGGCGATGATCGTTCAGAGCGAGCGGCTTCAGTCAGCCGTGCTTCGCGGCGAGCTTGTCGACGTCGAGCAATTGACGCGCCTGGCCAACGCGGCGACGCGCATCTTGTCGAGGCTCGGGATGAAGCGCGAGCGACCCGACGCGACGCCGACCATCGCCGAAATTGCCGCGCGCCATCGGCCCGCCGGGAGCGTGACGGCGTGAGGCCTCTTGTCGCGATGCGCGCCGCGCTCGGCGATCCCGACCTCTTCGGCGCCATCCTCGCCGGTGAGAGTTGGGCCGCTTGGCGTGTGCTGCTCATCGCGAGCATGGGTGAGGCGTTGACCGACGAAGAGCGCGTCATCCTCGAAGGGCTGACCGGAAGGCCTCAGGAGCCCGGTGAGAGGGTCGATGAACTTTGGGCCATCAAAGGTCGCCGTGGCGGCGGAACGCGCGCTGCGGGCGTCCTGGCGGCCTATATCGCGGCCCTCTGCGATCATGCTGACGTCCTGGCGCCGGGCGAACGCGCAGTGCTGCCGATCCTCTCCGCGAGCTTATGGCAAGCCGGCAAGGCTTTTCAGTTTCTCGACGGCATCTTCACCAGTGTTGCGGCGCTCAAGCGGCTCGTTGCTGGCGAGACGAGCGACACGATCTCTCTAAGCAATGGCGTCGACGTCGAGTGCAGGCCGGCCTCGTTTCGCACCATCCGCGGCGTAACTGCCGTCGCCTTCGTCGCCGATGAGGTCGCCTATTGGCGGAACGATGAAAGCAGCCGCAACCCCGACAAGGAGATTCTCGACGCCGCTCGGCCCGCATTGGCAACTACCGGGGGGATGCTGTTCGCTCTGTCGTCGCCCTACGCCAAGCGTGGCGAGCTTTGGAGCACCTTCAAACGAGATTACGGCGCCACCGGCGATCGGTTGATCCTCGTCGCCAAGGGAGCGTCACGCGCGTTCAATCCGACACTTCCGCAACGCGTCATCGATCGCGCCTATGAGCGCGATTCCGCCGCGGCTCGCGCCGAGTATGGCGCCGAGTTTAGAGATGACGTGGCCGGTTTCCTCGACGCGGCGCTCGTCGAGGCTATGGTCGATCGCGGCGTCATCGTTCGCCCGCCGCGGCCTAGCATTGTCTACCGCGCCGCCTGTGATCCGAGCGGCGGTTCGCGCGATAGCTTCACGCTGGCGATCTGCCATGACGAGGGCGACGTCGCGTTCCTCGACTGCCTTGTCGAGATCAAGCCGCCGTTCAATCCCACGTCGGCAACGGCGCAAATGGCAGAGACGTTGAAGTCCTACGGCCTCAGCCGCGTCGTCGGGGATCGCTACGCAGCTGAATGGGTGGTCGACGCCTTCGCAAAGGTCGGGATCAAATATGAGCATAGCGAGCGCGATCGCAGCGCCGCCTATCTCGACGCGTTGCCGCTCTTCACGTCCGGCCGCGCCCGCTTGCTCGACAACCCGCGGCTCGTCTCGCAATTCGCGGCGCTTGAACGGCGCACCTCGTCGATCGGCAAGGATCGTGTGGACCACGGCCCAGGCGGTCATGACGACTTGTGCAACGCCGCGGCGCTGGCGCTGACGATCAAGAGCGCCGCGTCATTCGAGATCAGCGCCGATCTGCTCCGCTGGGCCAAAAGCGGGAGTCGGTTCGGGCGCGACAATTCAGTTGGCTTCCGAGGCGCGTCGCTGCCGCGCTTCGAAGGCCATCAACCCACGCGCAGCAATTGAAAGAACAACCCGATGCTTTCCGATGCATTCCTGAACGAATTTCGGCGCCGCATGAAGTCTGGGGCGCCGCTCCCCTCGCCGCGTCGTCAATCCGGCCCGCTCGGCGCGTATGACGCCTCGCCGGGCGAAATGCCTGACGAAGACGACGAGGAAACGCCGCCCGACGGCCTTGAAACTTGGCTGGTGTTCCTCTCAAGACGGTTGACGCCAGAAGCCTGGAGCGCGTTGCAACAGCACCTCAAGAAGTCGTACTTCGACGGCGCGGAAGCGGCGTTCGCGCCGCCGCCATCGTCCGGCCGCAACCTTCCCGCCGGCGCGGCGTCGGCGATGGACAGCGCGCCTGGCCGTCGCGGAACGGCCGCAGATCGCAGTTTCCTGCGGCGCTATCCCGCTGCGGCGAATATTCGAACGAACTGAGGACGACAACCATGACCGCTAATTGCAAAATAGCGCCGGCGCCCACAAGCGCCGCGCGCCAAGTGCTTGCCTCAGCAATCGCGCGCAAGGCCGATCTCGACAAGCGTACGGCCGATGCGGAAGCGACGTTTAATCGGCTTGAGGCAGCGGTGTTTGCGCAACTCGACGTCGTCGAGAAGGCGCGTCAGACCGTCAGCGATGTACAGCAGATGGCCGTCACTCATCTTGCCGATCCGTCAACGCCAGCGCCCGCTATGTCGCGGCGAGAGGGGCGCCAAGCGCTTGAGGACGCGGAGGCCATGCTCGCGGATCTTCGCGCCGCGCGGGATGAGGCGCGAGGCGCGCCCGACAAGATGCGCAGCAGCGTTTCACTGGCGCAAATGAGTGTCGAGGAAGCCGCGGCCGCGGTCATGGCCGGCGAGCCGGCGGTGCGGGCGCTTGTCGCGCGCTATCGGCGCGCGGCTGCGGAGATCAATTCCATTGAGCGCGCGCTTGAATTTCTGGCATTCAAAAACACGTTGCCGCCCGATCTCATTCGCTGGCGATCATTCGAGGCATCGAACGCTTGCGAAGCGTCCTGGCGTGCCGCCTGGATCGCTTTGACGACCGACGCTAACGCGGCGCTACCGGAGATCCGGGCGTGAAGGGTTCGGCCGGGGATTTAGCGGTCACCCGGCCGATCGCCGCAGCGATCGTTCTCCTTCGCGCGCGGCGTGGCCGCCGCTCTCGCCCTTCCGGGGGCGGCGGTCCTTTTTCACAAGACGGAAAATGAACGAGGGCGCTGACCATGAACATCATTGACTCGCTCGTCGTAACGCTCCAGCTCGATCCGGAGAACCGGTTCGAGCGCAAGCAGAAGGAGACCGTCGAGAGCTTCGAGAAGACCAAGAAGAAGCTCGAAGAGCACTCCAAGGGGATCAACGAGCAGACCGACAAGATGGTGACTGGCTTCAAACGGCTGGGCACGGAAATCTTGTCACTGTTCGGCATCATCGCCAGCGCCGACGCCATCAAGCGGTTTGTCGAGCAGACCACCGACGCCAATTCTCAACTCAAGTTGCTCAGCGAAAACCTTGCCGTTCCGGCGCGGCAGATGCAGACTTGGGCCGCAGCGGCTCGGGAATACGGCGGTTCTCTCGACGCGACGGTCAATTCAGTCCAGAGCCTGACCGACAAGCTGACGGCGCTGCGGACATTTGGTCAGGACCCTGGCCGCGCGTTCTGGTTCCTGCAGGGGCAACCCGGCGGCAAGCCGGTCAACGGGCCGGACAGCGTCCAGGACACGAAGAACCTCGCCGACGACATCCAGATGATGTTCCGAAGCGACCCGCAAAAAGCGAACCTCATCGGCCGAACCCTTGGCATCGATCCGGGCACGCTCAATGCGTGGGAGCGCGGCGGGTCGACGGCAGGCGATCAGTTTGCTGGGACAGTCCCGACCAAGGAAGCGCTCGAACGGTCGCAACAGCTTGTAAAAGCGCAGGCGGATGCGGGCACTGCGGCTGCCAATTTTGGCGCCGTTCTGGTCGACAGGCTCACGCCTGCGTTAATCGCGGCGACCAATGAAATAAAATCGATGTTCGAAGCCCTTGAGGCCGAACAGAAGAAGAGTGCCGCCGACAAAGCGCGGGACGTGACGGTGAAGCCTGGCGCGATGGCGGCATTCGAGGCGCTAATTCATGGCAGTCTGAGCGGCCCGCTCGGCGCTTTGCTCAATTGGAAATTTGGCAAGCAAGCCGCAACGCCAGGGCAGACTCTCGGCGCTGCGATAAACCGCGCGCCAACACGCAATGATCTCGGCTATCTGAGCAATCCAGATCTCCAGGGAATCGGCAACGAGTTCCGCGGTGGAACGATGATCGACGGGCGCCCCATCTCTCGCGCCAACCCGATGCCGGTGACGATTGCCGAGACGCAGGGCGCCACCGGCGGATTCTGGTCGAATCTTGGCAGTGCGATCGATAAGGCGTTTGGCGGCAGTGGCAGTGCGCCGCCGTCTGCACCCTCTGCAGATGCCCCGGCGGGTAACGGCTGGTGGAGTTCTGTTGGAAAAACGCTGTCTGGTGTGTTTGGCGGTCCGGCCAATGCGGCACTCCCGCCTGGGGGTGGCGTCGTTCCGACTCCAGGGACGCCAGGATACGGGCCGGGGTCGTCGTCAAGCGAAGTGCGTGACTACATCACCGCGGAAGCAAAGAAGCGTGGCATAGATCCAACCATGCCGCTCCGCATCGCCGGGGGCGAGGGCGGGTTCAACCCAAATTGGGTCGGCGGCGGCGACGATCAGTCGTCGTTTGGTCCGTTTCAACTTCACTACGGTGGAATTTCTGCTCGCTATCCACACGCGGGTCTAGGCGACGAGTTTACGCGTGAGACAGGACTCAGCGCTAAGACAAACGCGACCTGGCGGCAACAAGTTCAGTTCGCCTTGAATTGGGCGGTCCAGCATGGCTGGGGCGACTGGTCCGGTTCATCTAGCCATTCCGACATTACGGGTCGCGCTGGCATCGCGCCAAATGCGACGACGTTTCCTATTGAGACGCCGCCACCTGCTTCAGCATCAGGCGTTACGACGCCTTTCTTTGGGCGCAACCCTGGCGGCCGCTGGTCAGCGTGGGCGCCAGCAGGCGGCTGGGCGCTGGACTGGGGCGCAACATCGGCCGCGGCCCGCGCCGCGATGGTCGGCTCGGGTTCGGTGACGAACACGACGAGCTCGAGCGAGGTCAACATCGGCCACATCGATCTGCATTCCGGCGCGACCGACGCCTTTGGCCTGGCGCAGGACTTTGCGCGGTCGTTGAAGGAGCAATCGAGCGCGATGGGCGCTAACTACGGGGCGATGTGACATGAGCACCGATACTGACCACCCATGGCGCCAACTGCTCGCCAATACGATCCGGACCCTCGCGCAAGTGGAGGAAGCGCACCGCCTCATTGCGAAGCAACTCGCTATCGCCGAGGAAGCGGCGGCAACTACGAGGGAATTCGCCGAGAACGTCGCCCGCACCATCATCATAGCCGCGGCGCCGACGCGCGAAGCGTACGTCCAGCTAGGAGAATCACCCGCATACGACGAGGCGATCAGGTCGCTACTCGCCGACGCCAACGCGCCGACGCCGGACTTCTCATGAGCCAATTGCCCTGGCTTGCCGATCGCGGCGCAAGCGGCGGCGACCGGCCGTCTTCGCCGACTGTGGGCGCCTATTCGAAGTGCAAGGCCAGATCACGGCCGCGAATGGAACCTGGGAAATCGCCAAGGCCGGCCAGAATCAGGTGCCGTGATGGGCGCCGCCGTCGCGATCGCGATCATGGCGGCGTGGGCTGAAATGTTGGTAGTGTCTCAGTTTGAGGAAACCCACGGAAAATAAGGGATTGACGGGCGTCGCGACATGCCTACGTAAGTGGTATGCTTACCGGAAGGCATGTGCACGGACACAGGCGATGACAGATCAAAAAACTCCAAAAGCGAAACGCTATGTGGTTTCACTAATTGCCGACCAAGGGACCGATCACGAAGCCATGCGCGATTCTGGAATCGTTTTTGCGATTGACGACGCCGTCGCATGGAACCAGGCGACCAAATGGGCGGCCGCGAGCGCTTATTCGGTGGACGGCGACTATCTCCAATTGGCCAAGGATGGCCGCGGCATTAAGGGCTCGTCTATTAGAAAGGTGGCCTGATGCCCAGCGGTCCTAAGGGCGAAAAGCGTCCCGCCGACGTAAACGCCCGCGCCGTCATGATCGCGCGAATCGCGACGGGCGAGATCGATGGCCACGAAGCCGGCGAGAAGCGGGCTGGTGCAGCAGTAGGGGCAGAGTTCGAAGTGATGAGGCTGGCCGATCGCCGTCAGCCGTCCCGTGTCTGTTGTAAGCGATCTTCCCCGTCAGAAGAAGGCCGCTCCGAAGAGCGGCCAAATTCGTGGGAGGAACATGCGCTACGAGAGTGCGCGACGAATTGTTGCAAGTTTACAGCCTAAGAAGTTGGCCGCAATAGCAAAAGCGCCGTCGCAAAGACTAACTGCGGTGGCGTGACTTTTCTGCATCGGTGCAAGCCGCGGTCGCTACAACTTTCCGCTGCTGCAAAGTTGTTGTCGCCGTCGAGTTCCTGCGTCGGCTTCTCGGTCGGCGCAACCTGACGGCGGATCAGTTCTCGTATTTCGTCGGTCGCAAATACGATCGATTGAAGAGGGCGCACGGCGAGGACCGCGTCAGCGACACTGCAAGTTCTCATTTTGAGAACTTGCCCAAGACCGAAGATGTCGTCGCTGCAC
>JBEKVR010000047.1:0-29011 GCA_049513815.1 Roseiarcus sp.
GCGCTGCGCGACGCCGGCGCAAGCCTCGATCTGCTAGCGCCAAATGCGAGCGAACTCGAGGAGATGACGACAGGGCCAGTCGCGCTGTGTGAGCCCGCGCTCGCCTTCGAGCGCCGTGACGGCCGCTCGCTCGCCGCCGATCTGGTCGCCGACGCGCGTGGCGGCGACGCGCTGCCGCTGTTGCAGATGACCCTGGCGCGCCTTGCCGCCGCCGAGGCGGCGCGCGGCGACGGCTTGCTGCGCTTTTCCGATTATCGCGGCATGGGCGCGGCTGTGACCGAAACCGCCGACGAGGCGCTCGTCGGGCTCGACCCGGCGGCTCGCCGAGAACTGCCGAGCCTGATCGCCGGCCTGGTGCGCGACGTCGCCGCCGATCCGGTCACCGGCGCGCCGACGCCAATCATCGGCGCGCTCGACCGCGCCGCGTTCGAAGCCGGCCGGTCCGAGCGGCGCGCGCTGGTCGAAGCCTTCGTCGCCAAGCGGCTGTTGACCGCCGAGGGCGACGCGGCGAGCCAGCGCGTGCGGCCGACCCACGAGGCGCTGCTGCGCATTTGGCCGGAGGCGACGGCGATCATCGCCGAGGCGGCGCAGCTGCTGCGTGTGCGCCACGCGCTGGCCCCGCTGGCGCGCGACTGGGCGGAGGCGGCGGCGGCCGACAAGCCGCGCCACCTCGACATTTCGCCGGCGCTGCTCGACGGCGCCGAGCGCTACGTCGAGCGCTTCGCCGACGAGGTTTTGCCGGCGACGCGCGATTTCGTCGCCGCTGCGAGCGCCGCCGCCCAGGCGCGGCGCGACCGCGAGCTCGAGGAGCAGCGCCGTCGCGCCGCCGACGCCGAGGCGATCGCCGCCGCCAACAAGCGCATCGCCCAAGGCGCCGGCGTGAGTCTTGCGATCGTCCTCGTCCTGATGGGCCTCGCCGGCTGGCAATGGCGGGTCGCCCAGCAGCAGCGCGATCGCGCCGAGCGCAGCTTGACGCTCGCCACCGCCACCGCTGACGGGCTGGTGTTCGATCTTGCGCAAAAGTTCCGCAACGTCGCCGGCGTGCCCAAGGACGTGATCAAGGACATGCTCGACAAGGCGCGCTCGCTGCAGGAGCAATTGCTCGGCGCCGGCGAGTCGAGCGGCAAGCTCACTGCCAATCACGCCGCGGCGATGGGCGAGATCGCCGTCACCGAGCTCGCGCTCGGCGACGCGCCGACCGCGCTGAAGCTCGCCAGCGACGCGCGCGACGTCTACCAGCGTTTCGTCGACGCCGCGCCCGACGACGTCCGTTATCTGCACGACCTCGCCTACACCGACGAGACAATCGGCGACGTTAAGCAACGCCAGGGTGACTTCGACGGCGCCGAGGCCGCTTACAACCGCGCGCGGTCGACCATCGAGGCGGCGATCCACCGCGGCCAGATCGATCCGCGATTGCGCCGCGACCAGTCGTTGATCCTGCAAGATCTCGGCGCCGCGAAGCGCGCGCGCGGCGACCTGGACGCGGCGCTCGCCGTCTATCGCGACGGGCTGAAGATCGCCCAATCGCTCGCCGACGCCGCGCCCGACGACGTGGCGACGCGGCATAGTCTGGCGGTCGCGCATCGCAGCGTCGGCGACGTGTTGCTGCAGCAGAAGGCGATCGACGCCGCGGCCGCCGAATTCGACGCGGCCGGCGCCATCGCCGCCCGCCTTGCGGCCGAGCGCCCTGACGACACCTTGCTGCAGCGCGACTTTACGCTGAGCCAGGAGCGCCTCGGCGACACGTTTTTCGCCAAGCGCGACTATGCCGGCGCGTTGAAGGCTTACGGCGACGGCGAGGCGACCGCGGTCGCGCTTTCGGCCGCCGATCCAAGCAATCTCGAATGGCGCTATGACGTCGCGATCGGCCGGATCGAGATCGGCGACACGCAGGTCGCGCTCGACGACCTCGCCGGCGCGGAAAAGTCGTTCGCCGACGCGGTCGCAATCGACAAGGCGTTGACGGCGAGCGACGCAACCAACGTGCAATGGGGCGTCCATTACTGGACTGCGCTCGACCGGCTCGGCGGCGCGCTGGCGAAAGGCGGCGACCAAAGGTCGGCGCTCGCTCCTGACCGCGACGCGCTCGCCTTCGCCGAGGCCGCCGCGGAGCGCCGGCCCGCCGACGCCGATTGGACGCGCCGCGTCGCCCAATCGGCGGGCAGGGTCGGCGACGCACTGCTGGCGACCGACGACCTCGACGGCGCCATCGCCGCCGATCGGGAGGCGGTCGCTCGGCTCGACGCGCTGCCCGCCGCCGTTCGGTCGCGCGACGACGCCTTCCCGGCGCTGACCCGACTTGGCGGCGCACTATCGCTGAAGACTGACGTCGTCGGCGCGCTCGACGCCTACGGCCGCGCTGAGAGTCTGGCGCGCGCAATGGTCGCCGACGACCCGCGTACGCCGGCGCGCCGCGGCCAGCTCGCGACGTTGTTGATCAGCGAAGCGCACATGCTGCTCGACGCCGGCAGGGGCGGCGACGCGATCAAGGCGCTCAAGGAGGCAGTCGCGTTGACCCGCGCGCTCGCCGCCGAGGACTCGGCCCAGCCGCTCTGGACCGAGACCGAGGGAATCGCCCTCGATCGGCTCGCCGAGGCCTTGCAGACGCAGGGCGACGACGCCGGCGCGCTCGACGCCTATCGCGCCGGCCTTGCCGCCGCCAACGCCTTGCCGCCGGCGCTGCGCGACGATCCGAACGCGCGCGCGACGGCGGCGGCGAACCAGGAGGCGATCGCGGCGATCCTCGAAGTGCGCAAGGACTTCGTCGGCGCGCTCGCTGCGGCGCGAGCGGCGATCGCGCTGCGCCATGGCCTCGCCGACGATGCGCCCGCCGACGCGGCCCGCCGGCGCGCCGAGCTTATCGATCTCAACGTCGCGGGCCGGCTCGCCAACTTGTCGGGCGACCCCAAAGCTTCGCTTGCGGCATTCCGCGACGGCCTCGACGTCGCGCGTGCGCTCGCGGCGCGGCCCGACGCGCGAGATCTGGCGCGCAGCGACTTCGCCCTGTCGCTGCTGTTGGTCGGCGGCATGCTGTCACAGACCGGCGACGCAACGGGTGCAGCGACGACGCTTGCCGAAGGCCTGCCGATCGCTCAGGCGCTCCTCGCCGCGACGCCCGCTGAGCCGCAGTATCGCCGCGTCGCCTATTTCCTCGCGCTCGATCTCGGCGACGCGCGCCTCGCCCAGGCTGGCTACGCCGGCGCGCTCGCCGCCTATATCGCGGCGCGCGACGGCGCCGCCGCGGCGATCGCGGCCGACGCGAAGGACGCCGAGGCCGCCGCGCGACTGAAGACCAGCGTCGCCAAGATTGGCCTGCTCGCCAACTCCATGCTCATTGCGCGCGACTTCTCTGGCGCGCTCGCCGCGCTCGACCAGGCGACGCCCGTCGCGCCCGAACAAAACTGGCTCGATCTGGTGCGCGCGGCCAGCCTGATGTTCCTCGGCCGCGCCGACGAAGCCCGCGCGCTCTATCAACAGCATCGCGGCGAAAAGACCTACGGCGGCAAAACGTGGGAAGCGGCGATGCGGGAAGGCTTCGACAATCTGCGCGCCAAAGGCCTAGCCAACCCATTGATGGACGAGGTCGAAGCGTCGTTTGCAACCCCGAACTGACACCCTTGCCGGGTCGCCTCGGGGCGCCCATATGCGACTGCATGTCGCAACTTCCCTTTGAGCTGCGGTTGGTCGCCGCGCCCGGCGACGCCAGCGCGTCCGTCGGCGCCGCGCCCTCCTCGCTCCCCGACGATCAGGCGCTCGACGTCTATTCGCGGGTCGTCAGTCAGGTCGTCGACCAGGTCGGACCGAGCGTCGTTCGGATTGACGTCAAGCGCGGCGGCCGCAACGCCGGCGCCGGCTCGGGCGTGATCATTTCGCCCGACGGCCTCGCGCTGACCAACAGCCACGTCGTACAGGGCGCGCGCAGCGTCGTGCTGACGACGCTCGAAGGTCGCGAGCTGCAGGCGCGCGTGCTCGGCGACGACCCCGACACCGACCTGGCGCTGCTGCGCGTCGACGAGGACGTGACGCTGCCGGCCGCCAGGCTCGGCGACAGTTCGCGGCTCAAGCGCGGCCAGATCGCCATCGCGATCGGCAATCCGCTCGGTTTCGACGCGACGGTGACCGCCGGCGTCGTCTCGGCGCTCGGCCGATCGCTGCAATCGCGCACCGGCCGAATGATCGAGGACGTCGTGCAGACTGACGCGGCGCTCAACCCCGGCAATTCCGGCGGCCCGCTCGTCTCCTCGGCCGGCGAGGTGATCGGCATCAACACCGCGATCATCATGGGCGCGCAGGGCATCTGCTTCGCCGTCGCCTCCAACACCGCTCATTTTGTCGCCGGCGAGATCGCGCGCCACGGCCGGGTGCGACGCGCCTATATCGGCGTCGGCGCGGCGACGACGCCAATCCCGCGCCGCGTCGCCCTGCGCCTGGCGCTCGAACAGGCGAGCGGCGCGCGACTTCTCAGCGTCGACCAGAGCGGCCCCGCCGCGCAGGCGGGTTTGCTGACCGGCGATCTGATCATTGCGCTCGACGACAAGCCGGTTTCAAGCGTCGGAGAACTGATGCGCCTGCTCGACGCCGACAAGATCGCTCGCACGGTGAGCGTCGACTTCATCCGCCGTTCTGAGCGGTTGCGGCTGTGGATCGGCCCGCAGGACCGCGCGCTGGCGCCGCTGGCGCGCGCGAGCTGACGGCGACCGCGCCGGACGAACGGATCGGACGCAGGTTGTGGACAGCGTGTGGATAAGCTGTGGATAACCGCGGGAGAACTTGGGGATAACTCGCTGCGTCAGCGCCGCTTCGGCGCGACCAGCGGCCCAGGGAACACCGCTTCGGCCTCGGCCCGCAACAGGCTCTCGTGGTGAGCGATGAAACGGCTGGCGGCGACGGCGCCGATCACGGCGGCGACGAGCGCGGCGACGCCGACGGGGCGCGCGTACGTCTCGAACGCGTGCCCCAAAGCGTAGCCGCCCGCGCCGAAGATCGTCGCCCAGACGAAGCCGCCAAGCGCGTTGAAGAAAAGGAAGCGCGGCCAGGCGAGATGATTGACCCCGGCGAGGAAGGCGGCGAAGGCGCGCAAAACGGCGACGAAGCGGCCAAAGAAAACGATCTTGCCGCCGTGCCGCTGGAACAGGTACTGCGCCACCTTCAGCCGCCCTTCGTCGACGCGGATGTAACTGCCGTAGCGATAGACGAGCGGAAAGCCGAACTCGCGCCCGACCCAATAGCCGGCGTTGTCGCCCAAGATCGCCGCCGCCGTCGCGCAGAGGACGACGAGAACGATGTTGAGCGAACCGGTGGCGGCGAACACCGCGGCGCTGACCAGCGCGGTTTCGCCCGGCATCGGCACGCCCGCGCTCTCCAGCGCGACAAGGAAGAACACGGCGAAATAGCCGTAGTGCGAAATGAATTCGTGCATGTGGTGGAGAAACGGCATCGGCGGGTTCGCAGGCGGGCTTCGTCGTCGAGCCAAATCCTGTAGCGTATCGAGCGGTCGGACGTAAGCCGGGGCGATCGCGCCGCCGCCGCGGCGGCGGCGGGCGCCCTGCTCCATTACGACCTGGTTTCGCGATCTCGGAGGCCGATCATGGCGCTAGCCCAACGTTTCCTCGCCGTCCTGGCGGCGCTGATGGGCGCTTCCGGCGTCGCACTGGCGGCGGCCGGCGCCCATGTCGACGGCGGCGAGTTCGCGCGCACCGCGTCGCTGTTCCTGATCTTGCACGCTGCGGCGCTTATCGCCGTCTGCGCTCATCGCGCCGGTCCGTGGCCGACCGTCTCCGGTTTCGCGCTGGCGGCGGGCGCGATCCTCTTTTCCGCCGATCTGTCGACGCGCGCCTTCCTCGGCGCGAGGCTGTTTCCTTACGCGGCGCCGATCGGCGGCTCGCTGATGATCCTTGCCTGGCTCGCGCTGGCGTTGGCCTTCGGCCTCGTGCGGCGCGCCTCCGCGCCCTAGTCGCGCACGAACTCGAAGCGGTCGACGTCGACCAGCCCTTTGTCGGTGATCTTCAGATGCGGGATCACCGGCAGCGGCAGGAACGCGACCTGCAGGAACGGCTCCTGCAACACCACGCCGAGGCTCTTGGCGGCGGCGCGCAACGGGATCAGCGCCTCACGCACCTCTTCGAAGCTCATCAGGCTCATCAGCCCGGCGACCGGCAGCGCCAACTCCGCGAGCACCTTGCCGCCCTCGGCGACGACGAAGCCGCCTTCGAGCTCGACCAGCCGATTAACGGCGATCGCCATGTCGGCCTCGTCAGCGCCGACGACGGTGATGTTGTGGCTGTCGTGGCCGACCGATGAGGCGATTGCGCCGCGCTTCATACCAAATCCGGTGACGAAGGCGACGGCGAGGTTGTCGTTGAGGCCGTGGCGGGCCACGACCGCCACCTTGACCAGATCCTGATCGAGATCGATCCCCCTCAGGCCGTTGGCGAACGGCAGCACGGCCGGCACCCGCTCGGTGATGATCTTACCCGGCACGACGCCGATCGCCTGGGTCGACGGGCCCTGTCCGCGCGCGGCGAAATCCGCCGCCGTCACCTTCCGCGCTTTGACGCTGCCGCGCCCGACCGGCGCGACCTTCGGTCGCTTAGCGAACAGGTCGTCGCCGACCACGCGACCGGCTGAGATCACCCGCGACACCGCGCAGGACTCGAGATCGTCGAGCACGACCAGATCGGCGCGCCAGCCCGGCGCGACCAGGCCGCGGTCACGCAACCCGAAGATCCGCGCGGCGGAAATGCTGGCGGCGCGATAGGCGGCCAACGGCGGCGCGCCGAGCGCGATCGCGGTGCGGATCATGTAGTCGAGGTGGCCTTCCTCGGCGATGTCGAGCGGATTGCGGTCGTCGGTGCAGAAGGCGATGAAGGGCGAATTGCGCTCGGTGATGATCGGCGCCAGCGCGTGCAGGTCCTTCGACACCGAGCCCTCGCGCACCAGGATCTGCATGCCCTTGGACAGTTTCTCCAGCGCTTCCGGCAGGTTGGTCGTCTCGTGGTCGGTGCGCACGCCGGCGGCGAGATAGCCGTTCAGGTCGAGGCCCCTGAGCAACGGCGCGTGGCCGTCGATCGGCCGGTCCTGAAAGAATGCGAGCTTCAGCAGACAGGCGGGATCGCCGGCGAGCAGGCCGGGAAAATTCATGAACTCAGCGAGGCCGAGCGCCTTCGGGTGGCCAGCGAGCGGCAGCAACTCGTCGATCTCGAGTTCTGCGCCGGAGGTCTCGAGGTGGGTCGCCGGCACGCAGCTCGACAATTGCACTCTGAGGTCGAGCGCCATCGCCAACGAGGCGTCGAGGAAATACTGCAAGCCGTCGACGCCGAGGACGTTGGCGATCTCGTGCGGGTCGCAAATCGCCGTCGTCACGCCGCGCGGCAGCACGCAGCGGTCGAACTCGAGCGGCGTGATCAGCGACGACTCGACGTGCAGATGGGTGTCGATGAATCCGGGGACAATGATCTTGCCGGAGACGTCGATCTCAGTGTAGCCGCGATACTCGGCCTGCGTGCCGACGATGCGGTCGTCGCAGATCGCGACGTCGCCGGTCTTGAGCTCGCCGGTGACGAGATCGAAGACGCGGCCGCCCTTCAGCGCCAGATCGGCGCGAAATCGGCCTCGTCCCTGCGCGATGGCGCGGGCGAGAAACGCGGCGACGTCGTTCATCGGCTTAAGCCTCCGAAGAGTGCGGACCGGGGCGATGTTCTCAGGCTTGGCCCCTCTTCACAAGGCCGGCGGAGCGCAATCGGACGACGCGCGGCGCCGACAACCAGTCAGGCGTCGGAGGCCTGCGTTCGCGCCACGCGAAAGGTTGGACCATCAGGACCGAAGGCGGGCTCGACGACAAAGCTCTCCTCGCGGCTCATCCGGCCGAGCGGCGTCGCCCCTTGCGGCGTCACCAGCGTCGCGTTCTCGCCAACAAAGACGATCACCCGGCGATTCAACTCCTGCAGGCTCGCCGCCATCCGACGCAAGTCGTCGAAATAAGGCTGCTTGCGCCACGCCTGCGGCGAGCTGGGGTCGACCTGGGCATAGAGGAACCCGTTGCCAGGAAAGATCGACAGGACGATGCGCGAACGCTCCGGCTTCCAAATGCCGGCCACGCTCGCGTCGGCTATCCACAGGCAGAAGAATTCGCGGCACTGCTCCGGCCGGTCCGGGTGGATCGAGCAGCCCGCCCCGGCGGCCCAATGTCGGCACCACTTTCCCGCCGGCTTGTCGACCGGGGGAATGTGGAACAGCTTGCAACACATGCCGCAACTGCCGCATTCGCGCCGAGCGGGCGCGGCCGGTCGGGAGACAATCTGGACCATGCCTCTGGCTTAACCGAAGGGAGGAAGCTGGGCAACGGACGCCCCGCCATTGCCAGTCCAAGCAAAACTTGCTTGAACGCGCCCATGGCAAAACTCACCCACATCGGCGCGTCCGGCGACGCTCGCATGGTCGACGTCTCCGAAAAGGCGGCGAGCGAGCGCGCAGCAATCGCCGAGGGGCGCATCGTCATGCGCCCCGAGACGCTGGCGCTCATCCGCTCCGGCGACGCGAAGAAGGGCGACGTGCTCGGGACCGCGCGGATCGCCGGCATCATGGCGGCCAAGCGCACCCACGAGTTGATCCCGCTCTGCCACCCGATCGCCCTGACCAAAGTCACGGTCGACCTCACGCTCGATGAGGCGCTGCCCGGCGTCGTCGTGCGCGCCGAGGCCAAGACGATCGGGCCGACCGGCGTCGAGATGGAGGCGTTGACCGCCGCCGCCGTCGCCTGTCTTACCGTCTACGACATGGCTAAGGCGGTTGACCGCGGCATGCGCATCGAAGCGGTGCGACTGATCGACAAGCGCGGCGGCAAATCGGGGCATTGGCGGGCGGAGAGCCAAGCGTGAACCGCACGCCGTTGATGCCGGTCGAGGAGGCGCTGGCGCGGGTGCTTGCTTCTGTTTCGGGCCCGCTCGACGAAGAGCGCGTTTCGCTCGCCAACGCCTTCGGCCGCACATTGGCGAGCGACGTCGCCGCGCGCCGTGTCCAGCCGCCGTTCGCCAATTCGGCGATGGACGGCTATGCGCTGCGGGCCGCCGACGCGGCGGTCGCGCAAGCGCGTTTGACCGTCGTCGGCGAAGCCGCGGCCGGCCGCCCCTTCGCCGGCCGCCTCAACCCCGGCGAGGCGGCGCGGATCTTCACCGGCGCGCCGTTGCCCAAGGGCGCCGATTCGGTGGCGATGCAGGAAATCGCCCAGCGCGACGGCGATACGGTGACCTTTGCCGCGCCCCTGGCGCCCGGAGACTACGTCCGTCGACGCGGCTGCGATTTCGTCGAAGGCGAGATCCTTCTCTCCGCTGGCCGACGGCTGACGGCGCGCGACGTCGCGCTCGCCGCCGCCGCCGACCATCCGACCCTGGCGGTGCGGCGCCGGCCGCGGGTCGCCATCCTATCGAGCGGCGACGAGCTCGCGGCGCCAGGCGAGGCGCGCGGGCCGGCGCAGATCGTCGCCTCCAACGCGTTCGCCATCGCCGGCGTCGTGGCGGCGGCGGGCGGCGAGCCGCTCGACCTCGGCGCTGCCCCCGACGATCCCGCAGCGCTCGCCGAGCGCCTCGCCGAGGCTCGGCGCGCCAAGGCTGACGTGCTGACGACGATCGGCGGCGCCTCGGTCGGCGACCATGACCTCATCCGCAAGGCGCTCGCCGACGCCGGCATGTCGCTCGACTTCTGGCGCATCGCCATGCGGCCGGGCAAGCCGCTGATTCACGGCCGCCTCGACGCGATGAGCGTGCTCGGCCTGCCCGGCAATCCGACCTCAGCGACCGTCTGCGCCATCCTCTTCCTTCGTCCGCTCGTCCGCGCGCTCCTCGGCGATCCGCGGGCTGGCGCAGACCCAAGCGAGCCGGCGCGCCTCGCCGCGTCCCTGCCGGCCAACCACGAGCGCGCGGACTATCTGCGCGCGACCCTCGCCGCGGGCCCGGACGGGGAGACATTGGCGACGCCGATCGCCGATCAGGATTCCTCGCTCGCCAAGGCGCTGGCGCGCGCCGACGCGCTGCTCGTCCGCGCGATCGGCGCGCCGCCCGCTGCGGCCGGCGAGACCTGCCGGATCATTCGCCTCGCGCCGCTCGGAGCGTAGTGCGGCGGCCGAACCGAGCGAGGGCGGTGCCGTTTTCCGCGCCGGCATTTCGAGGCACAGCGCCGCGAGCCGCTCCGGGGTCGTCAATCCTGGCCGAGGCCCGCGCTCATGCGCATACGAAGCGACTGAACGCCTCGAGCGGGAAGGTCGCCGCCCAGGCGCGCGCGAGTGCGGTCTCGCGCCACGGATCGGCGTCGATGACGATCAGCCCGCCCGCGCGCGCGGGATCGAAACGCCACACGCCCAGCAGCATCTGTCGCAGTACGAATTCCGACGTCACGACGATCGTATCGCGGTCGACCGGGTCGTCGGCGTCGAAGCGCGGCGGCGCCGGCCGACAGTTGGGATCGAATCCCGAAGGGGTTGCGCGAAAGAACGCCCATGCGCCGCGCTCGATCAAGTGAACGAAGAAATCCGGCAGCGCGGACAGCGTCGCCGGGCTCAAGGACGCTTCCAGTCGCTGCTGAAGCGCCTTCAGCACGAGCGGATTCCCGTTGCGCCGCCCGATGGCGCGAGAAGGCGCCGCGTCTTCGAACGGCGGCAACGAGGACGCCTCGATCGCCGTGCGCGTCGCGACGGCGACGGACAGCGTCATCGGATGAGCGATGGCGAGATCGATTCTGAATTCGCAGATCGCGCACATGCGCGGCGCCTCCGAACGGCTCGCTTAAGGCGTCACGATGGGGAAGTTGGGGTCGAAGTTGACGATCCAGGAGAAGAATTGCGCCAGCTTGAGCGGATTGCCGGAGATTTTCGCTTTGCCCGCGAGCACCTGTTTTTCCAAGCTCGTGGCGCCGATCAGAACGGCGTCGAGCGCGGGGCGCGTCAAGGTCAGCGAAACGTCGGCGTCCTCGGCTATGCGTCCTTTCGAATAGTGAAGCGCCGAGTTTTCGACCCCCACCGCGAATTTCTCGCCCGTATCGGTGAAGACGACGTTGAACGCGATCGTCTTGCCCGCCGCCTTCTCGGCGTTCAACCGCACGCCGAGAAAATCGAGCACCATGTCGAATGTGACGGCGCGCATGGTGTCGGCCGACAACGGCTTGATCGGCGACTTGGCGACGCCGTTGCGCAATTCCGTCGCTCCGGTGAGATAGAAGTTGCGCCACGACGCCGACTCCGCCTGATAGCCGAGCTGTTCGTACGCGTCCGCCAGCAACTGCTTGGCCGCGAGATTGCCGGGATCGGCGAACACGACATGATTCACCGCCTCGGCGACCCAGCGGTATTCCCCCTTGTCGAAATCCTGCTTGGCGCGGCGCAGCGTCGCTTCGGCGCCGCCCATGTACTCGACGTAGCGCTTGCCCGCTTCGACCGGAGTCAAGCGGTTGAGATTGGCGGGCACGCCGTCGAAGAACCCGAGCCGCAAATTGTATTGGGCGACGGCGTCGTGATAGACGGCGCCGTAATAGCTGCGGCAATACCACTGACGCGCCAGCGCGTCGGGCAGACGCAGGGCCTCGCCGATCTCCAGCGGCGTCCAGCCGCTATTGGCTAGACGGAGCGTCTGGTCGTGCAGATACCGATACATATCGCGCTGCGCCTTGAGAAACTCGACCACGCGAGCGTTGTCCCAAACCGGCCAGAAGTGTGAGGCGAACACCACCTGCGCGTCGGCGCCGAACATGTCGATGGCCTGCTGCAGATACTTCGACCACAACAGAGCGTCGCGAACCTTGGCACCGCGCAGCGTATAGAGATTGTGCAGCGTGTGCGTCGCGTCTTCCGCGGCGCAGAAAGCGCGAAATTTCGGCAGGTAGAACATGAACTCGGACGGCGCCTCGGACTCCGGCGCCATGATCGCCTGCAGTTCGACGCCGTCGATCGTTACGCGCTCTCCGGTCGCGCTGACGTAATCCGTCGGCGCGATGAGCGTAGCGGAGCCGGTCGAGACGGTCTTGCCGAGACCGGCGTCCACCAGGCCGGTCGGGCCTCGCGGCAGGCTGGAGCCGTACATGAAGCCGGCGCGCCGGGCCATCGCCGTCCCGGCGATGATGTTCTCGGCGATCGCGGCCTCGCTGAAGCCGATCGGAGCGTAGATCTTGATCTTGCCGGCATCGATGTCGGCTTGTTCGACGACGCCGCGCACCCCTCCGAAGTGGTCGACGTGACTGTGGGTGTAGATCACCGCCTTGATCGGCCGTTCGCCGAGATGGGGCGCGACGAGCAGCTTCCAGACCGCGCTCGCCGTTTCTGCGCTCGTGAGCGGGTCGACGACGATCCAGCCGCTCTCGCCGCGAATGACGGTCATGACCGACAGATCGTAGCCGCGCACCTGCCAAATTCCGTCGACGACCTCGAACAGGCCGTGATTCATGTTCAACTTGGCGTTCCGCCAGAGGCTCGGGTTGACGGTGTCCGGCGCCTCGTCCTGGGTTCCGGTGGCGATGAAGTCGAATTGCGTGAGGTCCCAGACGGCGCGCCCACTTTCGTCGCGGATGGTCTGCGGCCCCGGCAGCGCCGCGACGAAACCGCGCCGCGCGTCCTCGAAGTCCTGGGTTTCGTCGAAGGCGAGAGTTTTTCGATAGACGGCGTTGGCCTCGCGGGTCGCGAGCGTCGCCGGCTTGATCTCCGAATTGACCTGCGAGTCGATCGGCCCGGAGGTGGCGTTGGCGAGGGTCGCCGAACTTCCCGTCAAACCCATCATCAGACCGACGGAGGCGCCGCCGCGAAGGAACTCCGCACGCCCGATGCCGGAACTCGGTTCGTCATTCCTCATCGCACCCTCCAGCTGTCGATTCTCGGAAACGATCAGCCGCGCCAAGTAGTGGCGGGGCGAAGAACTATGGCGGTAATCAACAGATTGACATTGATACTCGTCAATGAAGCAACCGCCCGAGCGGGGTAGTGGAGGTTGCGCCGGAGCGTAGGGGACGGGGTGGGTTTTTCGGCAGCGGGACGACCGGGGCGCTTTCGTTCTGGGAGAGCCAAGATGCAGATCACGCGACGCGCGGCCGCGCTCGGCGGCGCAGCGACGTTGGCCTATGCGGCGAGCGGCGGGTTCGCGCTCGCGGACTGGGGCGGACTCTTCGGCGGGCTCGGAGAAAACCTCGACGATCTCGGGATCGCGATAGAGGCCTATATCTACGGCTACCCGCTCGTCACCACGGAAATGACCCGGCGCGTGGGCTCGAACGTGGCCGCGCCGCAGGGAAGTCGCGGCCCGATGGGGCAATTCGTCAAACTGCGGCAATATCCCGACGCCTCGTTCCGCGACGTGACGACGCCGAACGCCGATACGCTCTACACGAGCGCTTTTCTCGACGTCGCCAAGGAGCCGTGGATCGTCGGCTTTCCCGACATGAACGGCCGCTACTTCCTCGCCCCCATGCTCGACGCGTGGACGAACGTGTTCCAGTCGCCGGGCACGCGAACGACGGGAAGTGCGGCGCAGACCTATGCGATCACTGGGCCGGGCTGGACGGGTTCGTTGCCGCCCGGCGTGAAAGAGTACAGGTCGCCGACCAGCCTCGTCTGGATCATCGGCCGAATCTATTGCACCGGCGCGCCCGAGGACTACGCCGCGGTGCACGCGCTCCAGGACAAGTTCACCCTCGTCCCGCTCAGCGCCTACGGCAAGGCGTACACGCCGCCGTCCGGCCGGGTCGACCCCTCCATCGACATGAAGACCGCCGTGCGCGATCAGGTCGACCGGATGGATACGGTCGCCTATTTCAAACTGCTGGCGCAACTGATGAAGGCCAATCCGCCGGCGAGCGAGGACGCGGCGGCGGTCGCCAAATTTGCTCAGATCGGCCTCGTTCCAGGCCACGATTTCGACGCGAGTCGGTTGCGGGCCGCCTTCGCCAAGCGCGTGCCGCAGATTGCGCGCGACCGCATCATGCTGCAGTTACGGCTCAACAAGGACATTCAACGCGTCAACGGATGGATGTTCAGCGCCAAGATGGGAATCTACGGCGCGGACTACCTGTCACGGGCGCTCGTCACGGCAATCGGCTTCGGCGCTAATTTACCGGAGGATGCGGTCTATCCGATGTCGGACCGGGACGCCGACGGTCGGGCGTACGACGGCGTGAAGAAATACGTCCTGCGTTTCGAAAAAGGCGCCACGCCGCCAGTTTCCGCCTTCTGGTCGATCTCGATGTACGACAGCCAGAATTTCTTCGTCGTCAACCCGCTCGGTCGATACGCGATCAGTCCGCGGCAGAATCTCAAAGTCGGCGCCGACGGGTCGATCGACATCTACATCCAGAAAGATTCGCCCGGCGCGGACAGGGAGTCGAACTGGCTGCCGGCGCCGGCCGGCAAGTTCGTCCTGGTCATGCGGCTCTACTGGCCGAATGCGACCGATCCCTCGATTCTCGACGGAACCTGGAAACCGCCGGGCGTACGCCGGACCTTGTGATCGCCGGCGCGCAGATCCAGCGCTGTCGAGCGTCAGCACCGCCTCGCTGCTTCAGTTCGTGCTGCGAACCGCGTTCGCCGCCGCCGCCAACCACCCGACGCTGGCGGCGCGGCGCAGACCGCGGGTCGCGATCCTGTCGAGCGGCGACGAGCTCGCCGCGCCGGCCGAGGCGCGCGGGCCGGCGCAGATCGTCGCCTCCAACGCCTTCGCCGTCGCCGGCATCTTCGCGGGAGCGGGGGGCGAGCCGCCGCAGATCTCGGCGGCGCCCCTGCCGGCCAACCACGAGCGCATGGACTATCTGCGCGCGACCCTCGCTGCAGCCGCAGACGGGGAAACTTTGGCCACGCCGATCGCCGATCAGGATTCCTCGCGCGCCGACGCGCTGCTCGTCCGCGCGATCGGCGCGCCGCCCGCGGCGGCCGGCGAGACCTGCCGGATCATTCGCCTCGCGCCCCTCGGGGCCTGAGCCCGCGCCCCTCCGCAATTGCGCTGAAACAAACCGCTCCGCCAGCGGCCTGTCTAGATTTCAAGCGATTGTGAGGAGAAGATGAGGCAGACTGGCATTTTCAACGCCGGATACGGGGCGGAGGCGTTCGGCTTTCTGGGCCTCGCCGGCGTCCACTGGAATCTGCAGGCGCCGCAGCTTTACGCCCAGGCGATCCGCCGAGACGAGGCGGTCATCGCCGAGGGAGGCGCGCTCGTCGCCGAGACGGCCCCGCACACCGGTCGCAGCCCAAAAGACAAGGCGATCGTCCGAGACGCCACCACCGAGGATACAGTCTGGTGGGAAGGCAACAACGCGATGACGCCCGAGCATTTCAAGACGCTGCTCGCGGACTTCATCGACCATGCGCGCGGACGCGAGCTGTTCGCACAGGACCTCTACGCCGGCGCTGATCCTGAATCGCGCCTGCGCGTGCGGGTCTTTACCGAATACGCGTGGCACTCGCTGTTCATTCGCAATCTGCTGATCCGGCCGCAGGCGAGCGCGCTCGACGCGTTCGTCCCCGACCTGACGATCGTCAATCTGCCATCTTTCCGCGCCGACCCGGCGCGCCACGGAACGCGCTCGCAGACTGTGATCGCCTGCGACTTCACGCGCCGCATCGTGCTGATCGGCGGCACCCGCTACGGCGGCGAGATGAAGAAGGCGGTGTTCAGCTATCTCAACTTCATCCTGCCCGACTCCAACGTGCTGCCGATGCACTGCTCGGCCAATTTCGGCGGGCCCGACGACGTCGCGATCTTCTTCGGCCTCTCGGGCACCGGCAAGACGACGCTGTCGGCCGACCCGAGTCGAACCCTGATCGGCGACGATGAGCACGGCTGGAGTCGCGAAGGGATCTTCAACTTCGAAGGCGGTTGCTACGCGAAGGCGATCCGCCTGTCGCGCGAAGCGGAGCCGGAGATCTACGCCGCGAGCGAGCGCTTTGGCGCGGTCATGGAGAACGTCGTTCTCGATCCGCTCACCCGCGCGCCCGACTTCGACGACGATTCCCTCACAGAGAACACGCGCATCGCCTATCCGATCGACTTCAACGCCAACGCGTCGACGTCGGGGCGCGCCGGCTTGCCGCGCAACGTCGTCATGCTCGCCTGCGACGCTTTCGGCGTGCTGCCGCCGATCGCCAAGCTCGACGCCAATCAAGCGATGTATCATTTCCTCTCCGGCTACACCGCGAAAGTGGCCGGAACGGAACGGGGCGTATTCGAGCCGCAGGCGACCTTCTCGACTTGCTTTGGCGCGCCGTTCATGCCGCGCCATCCGATCGTCTACGGCAACCTGCTGCGCGAGTTGATCGACAGCGGCGGCGTTCATTGTTGGCTGGTCAATACCGGCTGGAGCGGCGGCGCGTGCGGCGTCGGCGCGCGCATGCCGATCCGCGTCTCGCGTCGCTTGCTCGCCGCCGCGCTCGACGGTTCGCTGGCGCAAACCGAGTTCCGCCCCGATCGCTACTTCGGCCTCGCTGTGCCGACCTACGTCCCCGGCGTCGATCGGGCGTTGCTCGATCCGGTGCGGACGTGGCGCGACCCGGCCGCCTTCGCCGCTACGGCGGAACGTCTGGTCTACATGTTCCGCGACAATTTCGCGCAATACGCCTCGCGCGTCGATTCAGCGGTGCTAGAGGCCGGTCCTGATCGCTGCGCTCTGACGACGCAGTGACGGAACGAAGTCGGCGCCCGGTTCAGCCGCGCGCCGCGCGCGACAAGCGTTCAATCGCCAAGTCGAAATAACCCTCGGCGTCGATCGAGCGCAGCACCTTGGCGTTGGTCGGCTTGCCGGTCACGCCCCACCAGTCGACGATCGTCATCCCGCGCGTCATTTCGTCGCAACTGATCTCGACCGTGACGTCGCGCCCGCCAAACAGCTCGGGGCGCAGCAGATAGGCGACGACGGTCGGGTCGTGCAGCGGCCCGCCGTCGGTCCCGTACTTGTTCTCGTCGAAGCGCTTGTTCGCCGTCAGCAGATGGAAGAACGCCTCCATATGCGGCTTGCCGACCGCGCGCAGGCGTCGCAGCCGCGCCTTGGTCGTCAGCGCCTGGTGGGTGCAGTCGAGCGGGATCATGACGATCGGGGCGCCGCAGGCGAAGACGCGGCGCGCCGCCTCCGGATCGACGTAGATGTTGTATTCGGCGCAGGGGCTGACGTTGCCGCCTTCGGAGAAGGCCCCGCCCATCAGCACGATGCGCTCGAGCCGCCCCGCCAGCCGCGGCTCACGGGCGAGCGCCAACGCGAGATTGGTCAGCGGCGCGAGGCAGCACATCGTCACGGCGCCTTCGGGGCGCGCCATGACGAGATCGACGATCGCGTCGGCGGCGAAGCCTTCGGCGGGCTTCAGCGTCGGCTCAGGCAGGTCGTAGCCTTCAAAGCCGTTTTCGCCATGAACGTACTCAGCGGTCTCCAGGACGCGACACAATGGGCCGCTCGCGCCAGCGAAGACTGGCGTCTCGCCGCGGCCGGCGAGCTCGAGCGCCTTCAGGGCGTTCTTGGTGGTCAAGGCGAGCGGCGCGTTGCCGCCGACGGTGGTGATCGCCAGCAGATCGAGCTCGTCGGGCGAGCCGAGCGCCATCAGAAAGGCGACGGCGTCGTCGGGCGAGGGATCGGTGTCGATGATGATTGGACGCGCCATGATTGCCCCAATGCGATCGGCGCGACGCCAGTCGCCCGGCGCCGCGCCGCTTGGGTCGCAGAGAATGGCCTTTTGCGCCCTCGCGCAAGCCGCTAGCGCACGGCGACGAAGGCGATGACCGAACCGCGGGAGACGACCGCCTCTGCGACCCGGCGGCCCCAATTGCCTGAGATGAGATGGATCGAGCCGTCGCGATCGACGCTGGAAACGACGCCGACATGCGACGCCCAGCCGCGGCGGCTTCCCAGCACCGCCAGCGCGCCAACCTCAGGCCGCTCCAGCCGCGGGCCATAAGCAAGCGCCGAGGACGCCATGCGGCTCTCGAGCGGCCGATGGCCAGAACGCTCGAGCCACGCCGACACGGCGTCGGCGCACCACGGGCCAGGCTGGCGGGTGAACTTGCCCGAGCCGATCCAGCGCGCCGCCTCGGCGACGACGTCGCCGCCTGCGCCGAATGGCCGCGACGCCGGCGCGGCGCCGCCGTCCGATGCCGCTTCGCGCCAAGCGGCGAAGAGATTGGGCGACGGGGGCGTGTTGCCGTGAGCCAACGCCAGATTCGGCGCGACCGACGTGGCCGCGACGACGATTGCGGTCAATTTTGCTTTCAACATTTCACTCCATTCCAAAGACAAACAGACGCGTCGCCGCGCCACGCGCAGCGTATGGCTATGAACTCCCCTCAGTTCGGTTGTTTGGATTGCGTCTCTTGAAAGTCGTTCGATTCAACGACGATCAGCGCCGCACGAATAGGCTCGTTTTATACGAGCGGCCGGCATACTATCTACGAATGTGTCGACAATGTGGACCGAGAAGCAGTCGCTTCTTTTGGTCAGGTCCGTGACTATTACGTTTGACTATAGCCTGACGGACTGCACTGGGCGCGGCGCAGCCGCCCTCGCTATCTATCCCGTCGCTTTCGTCGCCGCCGCAAGGAAGGCGCGCCGCGAATCCGGCAACGGCAGGCCGCGCGGCGAGAAAAGGTCGCGATCGAGAAAGTGGCCCGTTAGCCGAAACGCATCGGCGATCTCCGCCGGACCGGGCGTCGGCGTTTCGCCCCCGCGAAGGAAGGCTGGCAGCGGCAACAGTCGATCGCGCCACTCAGCGCCGGCGGCGGCGCTGACCGCGCGACCGCTTTTGGGCGAGACATAGATCAGGTCCTCGCGCGCGCCGGTCGCCGCGCAGCTGTCGAGATCGAGCGCGAAGCCGCACTCGGCGAGAACGAGCGCCTCGATACGGGCGACAAGCGCCGGCGCCAAGGCGACGACGTCGAGCCGATCGGCGATCAGCGCCAGCCCTTCATAGAGGGATTCATGGGCCTCACGTTCGGGCAGGAGGCGCATCAGCGCGCCGAGCCAGCCGATCCCAGCCAGACCCAACGCGCTGCCGATCAGTCGCCCGGCTCTCAACGTCAGCGGTTCGACGGCATAGACCCCGAGATGTTCGTCGAGCCTCGCGCGCCAAATCAGGCCAAGCGTGTTGCCGGGCTGCAGCGCCGGCTGCAACCGCGACGAACGTCCGCCGCGCACCAGGCCAAGGTGGCGGCCGTGGCCGCGGGTCATCGTTTCGATAATCGCCGAGGTCTCGCCGTGGCGGCGCACGCCGATGACGATGCCCTCGTCGCGCCATTCCATCGCGCCGCTCCCTATGGCCCGGCAAGGTGGCGCGGCGGTGGGATTTTAGAAAGGCGCAACGCGATCACGAGCCCGACGGCGGCAAGGCTCACCAACAACGCGACGACGCCGGACCAGCCGGCGCGGGCGAAAAACAACCCGCCCGCCCAACCGACCAGACTCGAGCCGATGTAGTAGAAGAACAGGTAGAGGGCCGCCGCCTGAGGGCGCGCGCCGGGCGCGCGCAAGCCGACCCAGCTCGAGGCGATCGAGTGAGCGCCGAAGAAGCCCCAAGTGATGAGCGCGACGCCGACGATGACCACGGCGAGATTGTCGGGCAGCGTCGCCGCGACGCCGACGAGTTCGCAGGCGATGGCGATCCACAACACCTTTCGTCGCCCGTAGCGGCCGGCGAGGTAGCCCATCACAGTCGAACTGACCGCGCCGATCAAATACAGCACGAACACCGAGCCGATAACCGTCTGGCTGAGCGAGAACGGCGGCGAGGCGAGGCGAAAGCCGATGTAATTGTAGGAGCAGACGAACACGCCCATCACGACGAAACCTTCGGCGAACAGCAGCCGCAACCCCGGATCGGCCAACGCCCCGGCGAAGGCCGGCCACAGTTTGGCGAGCGACGCGCCGCGCGGCGCGTTGCGCGATGGCGGCAGCACGAAGGCGATCCATAACGCGCCCAGCGACCCCAGGGCCCCCGCGGCGGCCACCGCCGGCCGCCATCCCCAATATTCGCTGATCGCCGCGGCGAGCAGCCGGCCCGACATGCCGCCGAGCGTGGTGCCGGCAATATAAAGCCCCATGCCGAAGCCGATCGCATGCAGATCGAGTTCGTCGACCAGATAGGCCATCGCAACCGCCGGCAGGCCGGCGAGCGTCACGCCGGCGACCGCGCGCAGCGCCAGAAAGCTCGTCCAGTTCGGCGCCGCCGCGCCGAGCAAGATCGCCAGCGACGATAGCGCGATCGACCCCGCCATGACGGTCTTGCGGCCCCACAGGTCGGCGACGGTCCCTGCCCCGATCATCGAAACTGACAGGACGATGGTCGACAGCGACACCGACAGCGCGGCGCTGGCGGGCGAAATGGCGAAGGCGCGAGAGAAGAGCGGCAACAGCGGTTGCACGTTGTAGAGCAGCGCGAAGGTCGAGAAGCCGCCGAAAGCGAGTGGCGCGGTCACCCGCCAGAATGCCGGATCGGAGCGCGAGATGCGTTGGCCATCATGAAGCGTAGGCTCGGCGGGCAGCGCGGACTCGGCGGGAAACGACATACAAGCTTCCTATGCGCCGCCGCCGCGTATGGGAAGGCCCGTTTCACCGCCAGCTGTCGAACCAAATCCGCGCGGCGAATTCGTCGGGATCCAAGGGGAACTGCGCCGACAACACGGGCAGGAAGAAGGCGAAGGCGAGCGCAACGACGACAAGGAAGCTGACCGCCGGTCCGTAGCGTGGGCTTGGCCCGCCACGGAAAAAGGCGAGCGCCAGAGCCGGCCCGAGGCAGAGGATCGACGGAAAGAAATAGTAGAAGAACTCGAGCCCCTTCGGATTGACCGCCCACGGCAGGTATTGGGAAAAGAACGCGACCGTTACGATCATGCCGTCGACGTCGCGCCGACCGATCCACAGCCAGGCGCAATAGAGCAGCGCCGCTTCACCCGGATAGAACACGAACGGATTGGCGAGGCCGACGATCGTCTGCGCCGGGTGCTGCGCGCTCCAAGCCGCTGCGGACCCGCCGATCACCTGGAACAGGCACCACACGGGTCGCGTCATCGCTGGCCACAAGTACCAGAGACTCGAATACGGGTGAGTGGCCGAAGAGCCGGTCATGATGTCGATCATCCGCCGCTGCCCAGCGAAGAACTCCACCACCGTTCCAGCGCGGATCATCTGCGGCAGATAGGCGAAGAAATAGGCGACGAATGGCGCGACGGCGAAGGCGATCACCGCCCAGCCGAACGTCATCGCCGGCCATTCGGCGGAAGCGTAGAAATCGTGCTCGCCCGGCTCCTCGAAGCGCGCGCGCCAGAGGCGCATCAAGCCGATCAGCGCGTAAATGGCGACGATTCCCGCCCACAGGAACACGCCCGACAGCTTGCAGGCGCTCGCCAGCCCGAGGCAGACGCCGCTCAAGATCGCCAGGACGATGGCGCGGCGCGGCGATTGGCGCTCCTTGAGCGAGAAAGTGACGAGGGCGAGCGCCGTCGCGCCGAACGCCATCAGGAAGATGTCGAGCATGGCGGCGCGCGACTGGACATAGAGGACGCCGTCGCACAGCGTCGCCGCCGTCGCCCACAGCGCCTGTCGAGCGTCGCGCGTCAGCGCCAGCGACCAGGAGAACATCGCGGCGAGCGTCACGGCGCCGAACCCGGCGCTCAACGCCCGCCAACCGATCGGATTGTCGCCGAAAAGGGCCATGCTCACGGCGATCAGCAGCTTGCCGAGCGGCGGATGCTCCTGGCGCGTCATCTCCCCGGTCTTCAACAATGTGCGCGCCGCCGGCACGTACCAGGTCTCGTCGAAATAGACCTCGCGCGCCGCGTCGAGGCCCCAGCGAAACAGCGCCAGCGCGCCGAGAAAGATCACGACGCCGGCAAGCGCCAGAGCGATCGGCGAAGCGACGAACCGGCGCAGACGGCCCGGCGCGGGGACGGCTTCAGCGGTCTCGCGGACGGCTAGGGTCATGGCGACGGTTGAACTCCGGCGTCGAGGCGGCCGATCATGCCCGTACAGCCGCCCTGCTGCAAATGGCGCCGCACGGCCGGCCATTGATGGCGCGCAAGGCGCAAACGCGCCACCTGTGGTAACATTTATTTTATTGATCGGGCGTCGGCGCGTCGACGAAACAGGGGCGCGCGAGGGAGGAGCATACGGTCATGCGGAAGTCTTCCAGCTTGCAGACGCTTGCGTTCTTCGTCGTTCTGGCGATGGGCTTGGGCGTCGCCTGGGTCGCCGCGGCGCCGCCCTTCTTCTACGCCAGCGGTTGGATCGTTATCGCCGCGGTGGCGGTCGCCGCCATCGTCGCCGCCTCGATCAGGGTCGCCGACCAATGGCTGCGCGTCATCGTGCTGCGGCTCGGGCGTTTCCGCGCGCTGGAGGGGCCCGGCCTGTTCTTCATCATCCCAATCTTCGAGACCGTGCCGTACTGGATCGACGTGCGCGTCATCGCCAGCGCTTTCAAGGCCGAGAAGACCCTGACCAAGGACACCGTGCCGGTCGACGTCGACGCGGTTCTGTTCTGGAAGGTGATCGACCCGAAGAAGGCGGCGCTCGACGTCGCCGACTACAACGGGGCGATCAACTGGGCGGCGCAGACCGCTTTGCGCGACGTGATCGGCAAGACGGTGCTTGCCGACATGCTCGAGGGCCGCGAGAAGATCAGCGCCGAGCTGCAACGCATCATCGACGTGCGAACCGAGCCGTGGGGGATCAACGTCATTTCTGTCGAGGTCAAGGACGTACTGATCCCGCCCGCGCTGCAGGACGCAATGTCGATGCAGGCGCAAGCCGAGCGCGAGCGCCAGGCGCGCGTGATCCTCGGCGATTCCGAGCGCCAGGTGGCGGAGAAATTCGGCGAGGCGGCGAAGACCTACGCCAACAACCCGACCGCCTTCCATTTGCGCGCGATGAACATGCTCTACGAGGGCCTGAAGCGCGACAACGCGACGATCGTCATCGTGCCGAGCACCGCGGTCGATACGATGCAGCTCGGCGCCACGATCGCCAGCCTGAGCACGTTGGCGGCTTCGGGTAAGACCGCTGCGCCCCCGGCCGCGCCGGCGCCCGACGCGTGAGCGGTTCAAGCTTCAGAGTCAGGCGCCTGACGCTCCGGCTTTTCCAAACCTGAGCCAAACATTTCCAAATTTGCGGCTCTTTTCTCCAAATATTTCCAAAGATTCCTTTGGTCGTTTTGAGTGAAATCAGAAGCTTGCAAGGGGGGGGAAGAAGTTTCGGCCTTCCTCCAAACTTTTGCGGCCGATCTCCGTTTCGGAACCCTGCCCCGGCTCGCCGCGTCGCCAAGACGTGATCGCCGTGACCCGCGTTAGGATGCACGATCACGAAATCAGCTTACCATGGCTTCTGGTTTTCGGAAATCGCAATGCGCAGAGTTCCCTTCTAGCGAAGGGTCGCCAGCGCTGCGCCGCCGTCGACGCCGGCGCGGGCCGGATTCATCCTTCGAGGCCCTCGCCAACGCGCGGGCGCTTCACGCGATGGGCTATCGTGGCCCGGTTTGCATGGCGGCTTTCGCCTTCGGCGACGCCGAAGCGGCGCTCGCCGCATTTCGCGCCGCATTCACGGTGTGACCGCCGGCCACACTCATGCGCTGACGATTTCCTCGACCCACGCCGGCACGGTCTCGCTCGCCGGCCCGTAGCGACAGTCGTCGAAGAGATCGGCGTTGTCGGCTGACTCGAGGTTGATTTCGCAGGCTTCGATTCCCATTGCGCGCGCTTCGTGAACGAAGCCGGCCGCCGGATAGACGGCGCCGGAGGTGCCGATGGCGACAAACAGATCGGATCTTCGCAACGCGTCCTCGATCTCGTCGAGATAGAGCGGCAGTTCGCCAAACCAGACGATATGCGGCCGCATTCCGCCGGCGCGGCCGCAACGCGGACAGACGTCGGCGAGCTTGAGATCGTCGAGCCACTCGCTCACGCCGCCGCACAGTTCACAGCGCGCCTTCAACAATTCGCCGTGCATGTGCAGGACGCTGTGTGACCCGGCGCGTTCGTGCAGGTCGTCGATGTTCTGCGTCACCAGCGTCAACCCGCCGCCGCGCTTCGCCAGTTCGACCTCGAGCCGCGTCAGCGCGAAATGCGCCGCGTTGGGCGTCGCCGCGCGCGTGTTGCGGCGGCGAAGATCATAGAAGGCGAGGACCGCTTCAGGGTCGCGCTCGAACCCTTCCGGCGTCGCCAGCTTCATCGGATCGAAGCGCGCCCAGATCCCCTCGCCCGTCTTGTCGCGGAACGTGCCGAGGCCGCTCTCGGCCGAAACGCCGGCGCCGGTCAGGACGAAGATGTTGCGTCTCATGCGCCTTTGTCTCCAGTGCGGCGTGATTCGCCGCCCGTGGTCGGCGTGGCGGCGTCCGCTCGCGCACAATGCTGGCGAACATGGCGGCGGCAGACCGCAAGCCGACGAAAGCGCCGAAAATCGATCCTCTCAAAACACTGTCCGTCGAGAGGTTGCGGCGCCTAGCGGCGTTATAGGTCACTGATAGTTGCAAGCGGAATGCGGTCGATGTTCGCAGCCGGACGCCGCCGTCAATCTCGAACCCGTCGGCGCGCAGCGGCGCCGTTTCGCCGTCACGTCTTGGGGAACTCGAGCCCCATGGCGCGATAACGCTCAGGATCGTCGAGCCAGTTCGCGCGCACTTTGACGAACAGGAAGAGATGCACCGGCGCCTCGTGGGCTTCGGCGATCTCCTTGCGCGCCGCCGAGCCGATCGCCTTGATGGTGCGCCCGCCTTCGCCGATGACGATCTTCTTGTGGCTGTCGCGCGTGACGTAGATCGTCTGCTCGATGCGCGCCGAGCCGTCGGGCTGGTCCTTCCACGATTCGGTCTCGACCGTGGTCTGATAGGGCAGCTCGTCGTGCAGCCGCTCGAACAGTTTCTCGCGGGTGATCTCGGCGGCGAGCGCGCGCAGCGGCGCGTCGGCGATCTGATCTTCCGGATAGAGCCACGGGCCCTTGGGCATCGCGGCGGCGAGCCGCGCCTTGAGCTGATCGAGCCCGTCGCCGGTGAGGGCCGAGGTCATGAACGTGTCGGCAAAGGGCAAAGCCGCGTTGAGCCGCTCGGCGAGCGCCAGCAGCAATGGCCGATCGACCAGGTCGACCTTGTTGATGACGAGGAACTTCGGCGCCTTGTGGTCGCGCAATGTCGTCATGATGGTCTGCGTCGCTTCGCCGATCTCGGCCGCATCGCGCTTGTCGGCGCCGCCAATCTCCTGGCGCGCGTCGATCAGCAGCGCCAACGCGTCGGCGTCGCCGGCCGCGCCCCAGGCCGCGGCGACCATCGCCCGGTCGAGCCGCCGTTTCGGCGCGAACAGGCCGGGCGTGTCGACGAAGATCATCTGCGTCGCGCCGTCGACCAGGATTCCGCGCACGGTCGCGCGCGTCGTCTGCGCCTTGCGCGAGACGATCGACACTTTCGCGCCGATCAGCGAATTGAGCAGCGTCGATTTGCCGGCGTTGGGCGCGCCGACGAGCGCGACGAAGCCGCAGCGGCTCTCGCTCACGGGCCGCCCCGCCGCGCGAGGAACGCCTGTGCGGCGGCTTGCTCTGCGGCGCGCTTGGAGGTCGCCTCGCCGCTTTCCGGCTCGTAACCTTCGAGCACCACTTGCATGACGAAATGAGGCGCGTGAGCCGGACCGCTGCGCGCCAATTCGACATAACGCGGCGCCGATAGGGCGCGCGCTTGGGCCCATTCCTGCACAGCCGTCTTGGCGTCGCGCTCGGGCGACACGTCGGCGTCCATGCGCGGGCGCCATGAGCGCGCAACGACCTCGTGCGCCGTGGCGAAGCCGGCGTCGAGATACGCCGCGCCGATGATCGCCTCGCAGATGTCGGCGAGGATCGCCTCCTTCTTGCGGCCGCCGGCGCGCGCTTCGCCCTGCCCCATCGCCACGTGCGGACCGACGTCCCATTCGGCGGCGACCGCGGCGCAGGTTTCGCGGCGCACCAGCTTGGCCAGACGCATTGAAAGTTCGCCTTCGCTCGCCTGCGGGAAGCCCTGGTAGAGCATATCGGCGATGACGACGCCCAGCACGCGGTCGCCGAGAAACTCGAGTCGCTGATAGGACTGGGTGCGGTCGGCGCCGCCGGCGGCGGGCGCGGAGAGATGGGTGAGCGCGCGCGCGAGCAGGCTGCGGTCCAGGAAGGTGTGGCCGATCCGACCTTCCAACGCCGCGACTTCGATCTTGGCTTTCTTGGTCATATCAGGGCGCAGCCGCCCCTGCTGCGACGCTTGGCCGAGCCTCAATGAACGGCATGGAACATGCGGCTCCAGCGCACCGTCCACGGCCATTGCCAGACTTCCCAAGCCGGCGCGCCGTCAACCGAGAAGAAAATCACCTCGGCGCGGCCGATCAGGTTTTCGAACGGAACGTAACCGACGCCGCCGCGATCGGGCGGCACGCGCGAGTCGCTCGAGTTGTCGCGATTGTCGCCCATGAAGAAATAGCGATCCGGCGGCACGACGTAGACGTCGGTGTTGGCCGTATAGGGCATCGGATTGTTGTCGCCCTCGAGCTGGATGATTTCGTGCTTCACGCCGCCCGGCAGAGTCTCGAGATAATGCGGCACTTCAACCGGTTCGCCGAAGCGGCCGGATGTCGGATAGGGCGGCAGCGGCTGGCGGTCGACGATCTGGCCGTTGATATAGAGCCGGTTGTTGATCATCTGGATACGGTCGCCGGGCAGGCCGATCAGCCGCTTGATGTAATCGGTCTCGCCGTCGCGCGGCAGCTTGAAGACGATGACGTCGCCGCGCTTGGGCGGCGAAGCGAAGATGCGCCCCGGCATCGCCGCAGGCGCCAGATCGAGGAACCCCGGCAGCGAAAAGTGCGAATAGCCATAGGCGTATTTCGAAACGAAAAGATAGTCGCCGATCAGAAGCGTCGGGGTCAGCGAGCCGGACGGAATGTTAAACGGTTGGAACAGCAGCGTGCGGACGACGAGCGCGATAATCAGCGCCTCGACGACGATCTTGACGGTTTCCCACCAGCCCTCTTCCTTGGCCGCCTTGCCGGCGGACGCCTGGATCGGGCGTTTGAGGGCGTTCGGTTCGCTCATGGATCGCTCGAGCCTCGTCGACGGCTTGGTGAGCCGCGCTGCTTCCCGCGCCTCCTATACAAGCCCGCTTCCGGCGCGCCAAGCGGCGGCATTGAGCTAGGCGCTCGCCCCGACGACAAAAAGGCGCGAGCGCGGCAATTTTGCGTTTGCGGCGGGCCGCCGCCCCCCGTTTGGGCGGGGGGCGGCGCGCCAGAGGCTTATTGCGGCGCCTTGTCGTCGATCCCTTATTGCGGGACTTTGTCGTCGATCCCTTTGACGTACCAGTTCATTGACAGGATGTCGCCGTCGGCCAGCGCCTTGTCGCCCGGCTTGCAGCGATCCTTGCCGTCCTGGTCGAGGACCGGGCAGGCGAACGGGTGCAGCGCGCCCGAGGCGATGGCGGCGGTGGTCTTTTCCGCCATCGCCTTGACGTCGTCTGGCATGTTGGCGAACGGCGGCAGCGCGACCATGCCCTTGCCGATCCCGTCCCAGGTGTCCTCCGACTTCCAGGTTCCGTCGATCACCGCCTTGATCCGCTGCGTGTAATACGGGCCCCAATTGTCGGTGTTGGCGGTGAGCTGCGCCTTGGGGGCGAAGCGCGCCATGTCGGACGACTGGCCGAAGCCGAGCACGCCCGCCTTCTCCGCTTCCTGCAACGGCGCGGCCGAGTCGGTGTGCTGGGTGAGGATGTCGGCGCCCTGGGCGATCAGCGCCTTGGCGGCGTCAGCTTCCTTGCCGGGGTCGAACCAAGTGTTGACCCAGACGATCTTGATCTTGGCGTTGGGATTGGTGGTCTGCAGCCCACGCTCAAACGCGTTGATGCCAGAGACGACTTCGGGGATCGGGAACGAGACGATGTAGCCGATCGTGTTCGACTTGGTCATCTTGCCGGCGATCTGACCCATCACATACCGCCCCTCGTAGAATTTGGCGGCGTAGGTTGAAACGTTGGGCGCGCGCTTGTAGCCGGTCGCGTGCTCGAACTTCACGTTCGGGAACTTCTTGGCGACTTTGATCGTCGGATCCATGAAGCCGAACGAGGTGGTGAAGACGATGTTGCAGCCGCTGCGCGCGAGCTGCTCGATCGCCCGTTCGGCGTCGCTGTCCGGCACGTTCTCGACGTAGGTTGAGGCGTCGACCTTGTCGCCGAGCGCCTTGGCGGCGGCGAGACGGCCCTGATCGTGCTGATACGAATAGCCGAAGTCCCCGATCGGCCCGGTGTAGACCCAACAGGCTTTGACCTTGTCGGCCGCCTGCGCGCCGCCCGCCGTCGCAATCGCCAGCGCGGCCGCCGCCGCTCCCATCAACATTGCACGCATGTCTACGTCTCCCTTTGATTGACCCTACGACCCCCAGCGCGAGCGCTTCGGCTGTCGCGGCCGAAGACCCGTTCGAGCGAAACCCCGCCGCAATGCGCGGCGGGCCCGGCCGTGCGCCCGTTCAACGGTCGGGAATGAACGCGACTCCCAACGATTGCGGCGCGACCACCCCGCGCGCGTCGCGCGCCGAAAGGAGCACCAGCACGAGAATGGTGACGAGGTACGGCGCGGCGTTGAGCGCCTGGGCGGGGATCGGCACGCCGAGCCCCTGGAAGGCGAGCGCTAGCACCGCGACGCCGCCGAACAACAGCGCGCCGGCAAGCGCGCGCCATGGCCGCCAGGAGGCGAAGACGACCAGCGCCAACGCGATCCAGCCGCGGCCGGCGGTCATGTCGGGCGACCAGAACGGCGTGTAGGCGAGCGACAGATAGCTGCCGGCGACCCCGGCGCAGGCGCCGCCGAACAGGATCGCGCCGAGCCGGATGGCCCGCACCGGCAGACCGAGCCCGTGCGCGGAGGTGTGGTTCTCCCCGACGGCGCGCAGCGTCAGGCCGTCGCGGGTGCGGGTCAGCCAATAGGCGACCCCGGCGGTCAGCAGGATCGCCCCGTAGACGAAGAAATCCTGGCCAAACAAGAGCTTGCCGACCACGGGAAGATCGGTGAGGCCAGGAATGCGCAGCTCCCACGCGCGC
>JBEKVR010000048.1:0-28968 GCA_049513815.1 Roseiarcus sp.
GCCCCAGATCGCCATCGCCGCGGCGCGCTGGGCGGTCGGGTAAGCGTCGAGCATCACCGCCTGCGCGAGCGGCACCAGCGCTGCGCCGAACGCGCCCTGGGTCAGCCGGAACAGGACCATCTGCTCGATGTTCTGCGAGATCCCGCACAGCATCGAGGCGACGGTGAAGCCGACGGTGCAGACGATGTAGAGCCGCTTGCGGCCGAAGCGGGCCGACAACCATCCGACCGGCGAGGTCATGATCGCCGAGGCGATGATGTAGGAGGTCAGCACCCAGTTGATCTGATCCTGGGTGGTCGACAGCGTCCCTTGCATGTAGGGCAGCGAGACGTTGGCGACGGTGGTGTCGAGCACCTGCATGATCGTCGCCGTCATCACGAACACGCTGATGATGGCGCGGCGCGAGGACGGCAATTCACGTAAGGATTCGACGGTCCGGCGCGGCGCGGCGGCGGCGCGCGGCGCTCGCTCTGCGCCCCAGTGGTGCGCCAAAGCCAATTTAAAGCTCGCTTATCATATGCAAGCTTATAATAAGCGATGGGCGCCGCGGCGCGATTTGCGCCACGCCAATTTTTCCGAAATTTGCCGCTTCGACAGTCGCCGGTTTAGCTGCCGCGGTAGGTGGAATAACTCCACGGCGTCACCGCCAACGGCACGTGGTAATGTGCGCTCGGGTCGGCGATGGCGAAGCGGATCGGCACGACGTCGAGGAACGGCGGCTCGGCCGTCAGCGCGCCCCGGCCGCGGAAATAGGCGCCGACATGGAACGACAATTCGTAGGTTCCGACCCGCGCCTCGGCGGCGGCGAGGAGCGGCGCGTCGGTGCGCCCGTCGGCGTTGGTTTTGGTCCGCTTGAGCAGCGCCCGCGCGCCGTCTGCGGCCACCGCGTGCAGCTCGATTTCGACGCCGGAGGCCGGACGTCCGATGCTGGTGTCGAGAACGTGCGTCGTCAGGCCCGCCATGCGTCCACCTCAACCGTAAGCGGCCCGTCTAGTCGAATCCGTTCGCCTTTGGTAGGAGAAATGCGCCGGCTGGGCGTCTGGGCCATGCGAAATCCGCATGCGTGGATCGCCTGCGTCGCAATTGCCAATCGACAGACCCCGTGACAGAGAGGCAAAAGCCGCCGGCCGACGAAATCGACCGAACCGCGGCGTCAGGGAGGCTTCATGAACGACGACCTGAGGGGCGACGCCGCCGAAACCGGCGAGTGGCTCGATGCGTTGGATTCGGTCGAGGCCTTTGAGGGCCTCAATCGCGTCGACGAGCTGCTTGACGCCGTGGTGACGTCGGCGCGACGCAAGGGCGCGCAGCTCCCGTTCGCCGCCAACACCGCCTACGTCAACACCATCCGCCTCGAGGACCAGCCGCCGCATCCCGGCGACCGCAAGCTCGAGCAGATCATCCGCCGCTATATCCGTTGGAACGCGGCGGCGATCGTGCTGCGCGCCAACAAGGAATCCTCCGAACTCGGCGGCCATATCGCCAGCTTCCAGTCGGCGGCGACCCTTTACGACACCGGCTTCATGCACTTCTGGCGCGCCGCCGACGACAGCCACGGCGGCGACCTCGTCTATTTCCAGGGCCACAGTTCGCCCGGCATCTACGCGCGCGCCTTTCTCGAGGGCCGCCTCAGCGAGGACCAACTCGTTCATTTCCGTCAGGAAGTCGGCGGCCACGGCCTGTCGTCCTACCCGCACCCGTGGCTGATGCCGGAATTCTGGCAGTTTCCGACTGTTTCGATGGGCCTGGGGCCGTTAATGGGGATCTACCAGGCCCGCTTCCTGCGTTATCTGCAAGGCCGCGGCCTCGCCGACACGACGGGGCGCAAGGTTTGGGTCTTCTGCGGCGACGGCGAAATGGACGAGCCGGAATCGCTCGGCGCGATCTCGCTCGCCGGTCGCGAAAAGCTCGACAACCTCATCTTCGTCATCAACTGCAACTTGCAGCGCCTCGACGGACCGGTGCGCGGCAACGGCAAGATCGTCCAGGAGCTGGAAGCCGGTTTCCGCGGCTCGGGCTGGAACGTCATCAAGTGCCTGTGGGGCTCCGGCTGGGACGAACTGCTCGGACAGGACCATTCCGGCAAGCTGCGCCAACTGATGGAAGAGTGCGTCGACGGCGAATACCAGGACTTCAAGTCCAAGGACGGCGCTTACATCCGCAAGAATTTCTTTGGCCGCTATCCAGAGACGGCGGCGATGGTCGCCGATTGGAGCGACGCCAAGATCTGGTCGCTGACGCGGGGCGGCCACGACCCGATCAAGGTCTACGCCGCCTACAAGGCCGCGACCGACCACAAAGGCCAGCCGACCGTCATTCTCGCCAAGACCGTCAAGGGTTACGGCATGGGCGCGGCCGGCGAGGGGCAGATGATCGCCCATCAGGCCAAGAAGATCGGCGACACGGCGCTGAAGGCGTTTCGCGACCGTTTCGATATTCCCGTGTCCGACGCCGACCTCGCCAAGGTCCCGTTCCTGCGCCTGCCTGAAGACAGCGAGGAGATGAAGTATTTGCGCGCGCGCCGGGCCGAACTGGGCGGGCCGCTGCCGTCGCGCCGGCGCTCGTCCGCTCCGCTCGAAATCCCGCCGCTCTCCGCTTTCGACGCGCTGTTAAAGCCGACCGCGGAAGGCCGCGAGATCTCGACCACGATGGCCTTCGTCCGCATCCTGACGACGCTGTTGCGCGACAAGGCGATCGGCCAGCGCATCGTGCCGATCGTCCCCGACGAGAGCCGCACGTTCGGCATGGAGGGCCTGTTCCGCCAGATCGGCATCTTCAGCCAGGTCGGCCAGCTCTATCGGCCGCAGGATGCCGACCAGCTGATGTACTACCGCGAGGACACCAAGGGGCAGATCCTCCAGGAGGGCATCAACGAGCCCGGCGCGATGGCCTCCTTCATCGCGGCGGCGACGTCCTATTCGACGTCGAACACGCCGATGATCCCGTTCTACATCTACTACTCGATGTTCGGGTTCCAGCGGGTCGGCGATCTCGCCTGGGCGGCGGGCGACATGCGCGCGCGCGGCTTCCTCATTGGCGGCACGTCTGGTCGCACGACGCTGAACGGCGAGGGTCTGCAGCACGAGGACGGCCACAGCCATCTCCTGGCTTCGACCATCCCCAATTGCGTCGGCTACGACCCGACCTACGCCTATGAGCTGGCGGTCATCATCCAGGCCGGCCTCAAGCGCATGTACGCCGAGAACCAGGACGTCTACTATTACATCACCACCCTCAACGAGAATTACCCACACCCTGGCATGCCCGAAGGCGCCGAAGAGGGCATCCTGCGCGGCATGTACAAGTTGAGGACCGTCGAGGCGAAGAAAGGCGGCCCGCGCATGCGTCTGCTCGGCTCGGGGTCGATCCTGCGCGAGGTCGAAGCCGCCGCGGCGATGCTGGCCCAGGATTTCGGCGTCTCGAGCGAAATCTGGAGCGTCACCAGCTTCACCGAACTGCGCCGCGACGGCCTCGACGCCGACCGCTGGTCGATGCTGCATCCCGATCAGCCGCGCCGTCTGTCCTATGTCGAGCAGGCGCTGGCCAAGGGGACAGGCCCCGTCATCGCCGCCACCGACTACGTGAAGGCGATCGGCGACGGCGTCAGGCAATTCGTTCCGGCCCGCTACAAGGTCCTGGGCACCGACGGCTTCGGGCGCTCCGACTATCGCCGCCGGCTGCGCTCGTTCTTCGAAGTCGACCGCCGTCATGTCGCTCTGGCCGCGTTGAAGGCGCTCGCCGACGATCAACTTCTGCCCACCCGCCGCGTGACGGAGGCGATTGCGCGCTACGAGATCGACCCGGAAGCCCCCAATCCGGCGCGGAGCTGAGGCGCCTCGCTTCCTTGAATGATACGAACTGGCGCGCGCGAAGGAGAACCGGCGGTGGCCAAAATCGAAGTCAAAGTGCCTGATATCGGCGACTTCAAGGACGTGCCGATCATCGAGATTCTGGTGAAGCCGGGCGACGCCGTGACGGCCGAGCAGCCGTTGCTGACGCTCGAATCCGACAAGGCGACGCTCGAGGTTCCGGCGCCGAGCGCCGGCGTCGTGGCGACAATCATCGCCAAGGTCGGCGACAAGGTGTCGATGGGCACGCCGCTGTTGACGCTCGAGGCGGAAGCCGGCGCGCCCGCGGCCGCCGCTTCGGCGCCGAAGGCGGACGCCGCGCCGGCGCCTGCGCCCGCAGCGCCGCCGTCCACGGCTGCGCAGCCGCCGGCTGCGCCTGCGCCCGCCGCTCCCGCGGCCGCCGCGGCGCGGCCCTCGACTTTGGCGGTCGACTTCACCGGCGTCTTCGCCGGCCCGGCGGCGCGCCGTCTGGCGCGCGAGCTCGACGTCGATCTCACGACGATTCAAGGCGCCGGCGAGAAGGGCCGCATCACCGTCGCCGACGTGAAAGTCGCGGCGCGCGTCGGCGGCGCGGCGGCCGGCGGCGGCGGGCTGCCGGACGTGCCGACCGTCGATTTCGCCAAGTTTGGGCCGATCGAGACCGTGCCGCTGTCGCGCATCAAGCGCATCTCCGGCCCGCGTCTGCACGCTTCATGGGTCAACGTCCCGCACGTCACCCATAGCGACGAGGCCGACATCACCGAGCTTGAAGCGTTCCGCAAGTCGCTCGACGACGCGGCCAAGGCCGACAAGACGGCGCCCTATCGCGTCTCGCTGCTGCCGCTGCTGATGAAAGCGTCGGTGGCGACGCTGAAAGCGTTTCCGGCGTTCAATTCCGCCTTGTCGCCCGCCAAAGACTCTCTGATCTATCGCCACTACTGGCACATCGGCGTCGCCGTCGACACGCCCGACGGCCTCGTCGTCGCGGTGGTCAAGGACGTCGACAAGAAGGGCCTGGTCGAACTTGCGCGCGAGCTTGGCGCGCTGTCGGCCAAGGCGCGCGAAGGCAAGCTCGCGCCGACGGAAATGCAGGGCGCGACCTTCACCATTTCCTCGCTCGGCGGCATCGGCGGAACGGCGTTCACGCCGATCGTCAACGCGCCGGAAGTGGCGATCCTCGGCGTCGTGCGCTCGCGCATGGCCCCGGTCTGGGACGGCAAGGCGTTCCAGCCGCGGTTGATGCTGCCGCTGTGCCTCTCATACGACCATCGCGTCATCGACGGCGCGGCGGCGGCGCGCTTCATGCGGCGCTTGTGCGACACGGCGGTCGACATGCGGCGCGTGCTGCTTTAGCGGCGGCGTTTCGAGCGCCGCGTCGTGACGGTAAAGGCATTGAAGGTTCGGCTCGGAGAGCGCGTCCATGGCTGGTGAAATCAGGCTTCCCGATATCGGCGACTTCAAGGAAGTCCCGATCATCGAGATTCACGTCAAGCCCGGCCAGAGCGTCGCCAAGGAAGAGGTCCTGATGACGCTCGAGAGCGACAAGGCGTCGCTCGAAGTGCCGGCCCCGGAGGCCGGAATCATCGGCGAGATCAAGGTCAAGGTCGGCGACAAGGTGAGCCAGGGCGCGCTGCTGGCGACCTGGGCGTCCGGCGGCGCGGCGGCGGCCCAGCCGGCCGCTACCCCAACGATAGCCGCCGCGGCGCCCGCGCCCGCCGCCGAGCCGACGACCCGCGCCGATTTCGAATGCGACGTGCTGGTGCTTGGCGCCGGCCCCGGCGGTTACGCCGCCGCCTTCCGCGCCGCCGATCTCGGCGTCAGCGTCGTCTTGGTCGATCGCCGTCCGTCGCTCGGCGGCGTCTGCCTCAACGTCGGCTGCATCCCCTCCAAGGCGCTGCTCCACGCCGCCAAAGTCATCGACGAGACGGTCGAGATGTCGGACCACGGCCTGGTCTTCGCGCCGCCGAAGATCGAGCTCGACGCCTTGCGCGATTGGAAGGAGCGGGTGGTCAAGCGTCTGACGACCGGGCTCACCGGCCTGGCGCGTCAGCGCAAGGTGACGGTGCTGACCGGCGAGGGCGCGTTCACCTCGCCGCACACGCTGGCGGTGCGGGCGCCGGAGGGCGACCGCGCGGTGCGTTTCAACTGCGCGATCATCGCCGCAGGCTCTGAGGCTGCGGCGCCCGGCTTCATCCCACGCGATCCGCGCATCTGGGATTCGACCGCGGCGCTCGAACTGCGCTCCATCCCCAAGCGCCTGCTGGTGCTTGGCGGCGGGGTCATCGGCCTGGAGATGGCGACGGTCTACAGCGCGCTGGGCTCGAAGATCACGGTGATCGAGATGATGGACCAGTTGATGCCGGGGGCCGACCGCGACGTCGTCGCGCCTTTCGCCAAGCGGGTCGAGAAGCGCTACGAGAAGATCCTGCTCGAGACCAAGGTGACGCGGGTCGAGGCGCTTGCCGAAGGCGTGAAGGTCGCGTGGGAAGGCAAGGGCGGTTCGGGCGAGGACGTCTTCGACGCCATGCTGGTTTCGGTCGGACGTCGCCCGAACGGCGGGGCGATCGGCGCCGACGCGGCCGGGGTCGCCGTCGACGAGCGCGGCTTCATCGTCGTCGACCGGCAGATGCGCACCAACGTCTCGCACATCTTCGCGATCGGCGACGTCGTCGGCCAGCCGATGCTCGCCCACAAGGCTTCGCACGAAGGCAGGGTCGCCGCCGAGGCGGCTAGCGGACACAAATCCTCCTTTGACGCCAAGGTGATCCCGGCAGTGGCTTACACCGACCCTGAAGTCGCCTGGGTCGGCGTCACCGAGGCCGAGGCCAAGGCGAAGGGGCTCGCCTACGGCAAGGCGGTGTTCCCGTGGGCGGCGAGCGGCCGCTCGCTGTCGCTCGGTCGCGACGAAGGCCTGACCAAGACGTTGTGGGACGAGGCGAGCGGCCGCCTGATTGGCTGCGGAATCGTCGGCCCCAACGCCGGCGACCTCATTTCCGAGGCGGCGCTGGCGATCGAAATGGGCTGCGACGCAGAGGATATCGGCCTGACGATCCATCCGCATCCGACGTTGTCAGAGACGTTCGCCATGTCGGCGGAAGCGTTCGCCGGCACGCTGATCGACCTCTATCTGCCGAAGAAGAAGGGCTGAGTCCTCGCGGCCGCAAGCTTCAGCGGCTGCGTCGCTCGACGATGCGGCCCGGTTCGCCGGCGCGGCCCTCGACATGCGCTCCGCCCGAGCCGGGGCCGTTGGTCCGGCCGATGACCACCGGCTTCGAGAACAGATAGCCCTGGGCGACGTTGATGCTCGTGTGGTCGCGCAAGTAGGCGAGCTCGTCCTTCGTTTCGACCCCTTCGACCATCACCGGCGTGTTCAACGCTTTGCCGACCGACTCGATCGCCCTGAGCAGGCCCTGGTTGCGCGGCCGCTCGTGGATCGCCGTGATGAACGAACGGTCGACCTTGATCTCGTCCGCTTCGATCTCGGCCAAGGTCGACAACGACGAATAGCCGACGCCGAAGTCGTCGATTGAAATCTTCGCGCCGATATCGCGCAGCATCGGCGCGACCTGAAGCTGGAACTGACTGGCGCGCAGCAGCGCCTCCTCGGTCAATTCGATCATGAAGCGCCGCGCCTGGCCGCTGGCGGCGAGCCGGTCGGCGAAGGCGCGCATGAAGCGAATGTCGCCCGCCTGTTGAGCGGCGATGTTGAAGCCAAGCCTGAGGTCGGGGCCGAAGGTCGCGTCGATCGCGTCGAGCGAAGCGAGCGTCTCCTCGAACAGGAGCTGCGTCATCTCGTTCATCAGGCCGAGGTTGACGGCGAAGGCGATCGAGTCGCCGGGCGAGCGTGGTTCGCCGTTCTCGTCGCGCCAGCGCATCAACACTTCGAGCCCGGCGATCTTGCCGGCGCGAAAATCGACCTTGGGCTGCAGCGCGCAGGCGAAGCTCCGGTCGCGGATGGCGAGGCGCAGGCTCTGCTCCAGCCGCGCGTGCTCATGGGCGCGTTGCGCGATCGACGGGTCGTAGAGGCGAGCCTGGCCGCGATAGCGGCGCTTGGCCTGCGACAGCGCCGCCTCGGCCTTGGCGATCAACCCGGCGGCCGCAGCGTCGTGCGCGGGATATACGCTGAGCCCGGCGGAGGTGGAGAGCAGGATCTCGACCCCGTCGACGTAGAAAGGGTCGCGCAAGCGCGCGAGCAGGCGCTCGATCCGCGCCAAAGCCGCCGCAGGCTCCCCCGGTTGGGCCATGAGGACGGCGAATTGATCGCCGCCAAAGCGCGCGGCGAGGTCGTCGCCGTCGATCGACTCGCCGACTCGTCGCGCCGCCTCGGCGAGCAGCGCGTCGCCGGCCGGGCGGCCGTAGAACTCATTGACCGAGTCGAACTGGTCGAAGCCGATCGCCGCCACCGCGAAGCACGCCTCGCCGGACGCGCCGCCGAGCGAGCGGGCGACCGCCTCCTCGAAGAAGGCGCGGCTCGGCAGCTTGGTCAGCGGATCGAAATAGGCGCGCTGGAACAGCTCGTCCTGCAGCCGCCTTTCGTCGTCGATGTCGACGGCGACGCTGACGCGATAGGCGTCGAGACCGAGGCGGAAGTCCGCCGCCTCGATCAGCTCGGCGCGGCCGCCGCGGGCGACGGTCGCGCGCCCACGCTTGGGGTCGGGGGGCGCGTCGGCGGCCGGATTGGCGTAGACGCGCTCGCCGGCGGCGGTGCGAATCTCGACCGCGGCCGGCAGCGCGGCGAGCGCCTCGCCGATCAGCGTCGCGCGGTCGTTGGAGCGATGGGGCCCTTCGGTCGTCTCGTTCGCCATCGCCGCCTCCTCGTCTCCGCCGCTCTAGGCGGGGATCATATCAGCGCCGGAGGAGTTGGGCGCGGATCAGATCTAGGCGGGTCGTCGCCGGCGAGACGCCCTCGGGGCGAGGCGAGACCGGCGGGTTCGCGTCAAAGCGGGGCGACGCCGGCGAGACGTGAGCGGGCCTCGGCTCGACGGTCGGCTCGGGGCCGAGCTCGTCTCGCGCCACGAGTTTGGCCCCCGTCGCGCCGCGCCACCGTTCGACCACCTGTTTGACGAAAGATTGGGAGTCGGAGATCTCGTCGAGCGCCCCGTCCTCGCGGAACGTCTCGCTGTGCGGAATTTGCCCGGCCGACAGCGACTTGAAGCTCAGGCGGGTCGGCAGCGGGAAGCCCTCGCCGAATCCCACCACCTCGCGGGTGCCGAGCGAGGGGACAAAGGCGACGAGATTGGCCGCCGCGTCGGTGACCGCCGAGCGCAACAGCGCCTGGTCGCGGTCGTTGACCATGCGCATCGCGAACAGCGTGCTGCATTGGGAAATGATGGTCGGATCGAGCTCGGCCGGCCGCTGCGTGACGAGGCCGAGGCAGACGCCGTATTTGCGCCCTTCCTTGGCGATGCGCAGCAGGGCGCGTCGGGTCGGCGCGAAACCGACGGAACGGTCGACGGACGCGTAGCGGTGCGCCTCTTCGCACACGAACAGCATCGGCATCGCCCCGTCGCTCCACAGGCCGAAGTCGAAGGCGAGACGGCTGAGCAGGCTGACGACCGCGTCGACGACCTCGACCGGCAGCCCGGCGAGCTGCAGCACGGTCATTGGTTGGCCGTTCGGTTCGAGGCGGAACAGAAAGGTGAGGATCTCGCCCATCGTGTCGCCGCCGACATTCGCGTTCTCGAACATGAACGCATAGCGCGTGTCGTTGCGCAGCCCATCAATGCGAGAGAGCAGGTGATGGTGGCGCATGCGCGAGGCGCGGTTCTCGAGCTTGCCCATCCGCTCGTCGATCAGCGCGACGAGGTCCTGCATCGTATAGGGAACCGGCGTGTCGACGGTAAAGCCGGCGTTGCGCGGATCGATGCGGCGCAAGGTGGCGCGCTCGGCGACTCCGCGCTGCGACTGGTAGAGGCTCTTGGCGATCGGGATCTGCTCGGCGAGGATTTCGACCTCATCCTCGACGCCCGGACGCCCGTAATAGAGCGCGTCGACGAATTCCTCGAAGTTGAATAACCAGAATGGCAGTTTGAGCTGCGCGGCGCTGACGACGTTGGCGCGCGACCCGAAGCAGCGGCCGTATTCATTGTGTCCGTCGAGCAGGAAGACGCGCAGATCTGGCCGCGCGTCGAGAATAGCGTTGATCAACACCGCGACGCCGCTCGACTTGCCGACGCCGGTCGAGCCGAGGATCGCGAAGTGCTTGCTGAGCAAGTTGTCGACGTCGACGGTCGCGTGAATGGTTTCGTCGTGATGCAGCGACCCGACGTCGATCGTCCTCGCCCCGGAGGTGCGATAGATGAGTCTGAGCTCGTCGACGCCAATGATGCGCGCGCTGTCGCCAATCGCCGGATAGGCCGAGACGCCACGAACGAAACGCTCGACCCCGTCGTCCTGCTTGATCTCCCCCATCAGATCGACGCGCGCGATCGCGCCGAAACGCGGGTCGCCGCGGTCGGCGTTGCCGTCGACCTCCGTCACCACGCCAACCAGGCGATGCGGCCCCGCTGCGATGGCGAGGAACGTGCCGACGGTCGCGCGCAGCGAGTCGCTCAGCGCCGGCGCGGGCAGACCGACGCGCGCTTCCGACCCCCGCACGCCGATCACAGCGCCCAGCGACGCCTCGACCGGCGACGGCGGGTTGAATTCGAACGTGGTGACGGTCATGGCCACTGGCGGGGTTCAGCGGCGCTGCCGCTCAGGAAATCAACGGAATAGTGGCGGGTGATCCTTTAGACTGGGTTAACTACGCTGTTCAGGCTTGAATTCCTCGACCGATCGACGATCCTCGCCGCGATGAGAATTTTCGCTTTCGGGCTCGGCTACACGGCGCGGCGCGTTCTGGCGCGGCTTCCTGGCGTTGAAGCGAGCGGCGCGACGCGCGATTCCGAGACGGCGCGCGCCTGGCGCCGCGACGGCGTCGCCGCCTGGGCGGTCGATGACCTGGCGGGGCTGCCGGCGCTGGAGGCCGCGCTGCGCGGCGCCGAAACGCTGCTCGTCAGCGCGCCGCCTGACGAAAACGGCGATCCGGCGCTTCAGCGCTTTGGCGGGACGATCGCCGCGGCGCCGGCGTTGGCGCGCGTCGTCTACCTGTCCAGCGTCGGCGTTTACGGCGACCGCGACGGCGGCTGGGTCGACGAGTTGAGCGCGCCGGCGCCGGGCTCGCCGCGCGCCCGATGGCGGCTGGCGGCCGAACGCGAATGGCGCGCATTCGCCGACGCTCGCGACGCGCGCGTCGACATCCTGCGGCTTGCCGGCGTCTATGGCCCCGGCCGCAATGCGGTCGAGAAGCTTCGGCGCGGCGAAGCGCGGCGGATCGTCAAGCCGGGCCAGGTCTTCAACCGCATCCACGTCGACGATATCGCGGCCGTCGCGGTCCGGCTGATCGAAGCCGACGGGCCGGGCGGGATCTGGAACGTCGCTGACGAAGAGCCGGCGCCGCCAGAGGATGTGATCGTCTTTGCGGCCGAACTCCTCGGCGTCGCGCCGCCGCCGATCGAGGATTTTGCGACGGCGCGCCTGACGCCGATGGCGCGCAGCTTCTACGACGACAATCGTCGCGTCGACGTCGGCAAGCTCAGGCGCGAACTCGGCTATCGCTGGCTCTATCCGACCTATCGCGACGGCCTGCGCGCCTTGGCTGCGGCGGAGGAGGGGCGCGCGACGACGTGACGGCTCGCAAACCGCGAAAAAGGGTTCCAGATAGGCGCCACGAGGAACGTGGACGCCGTGGCGGCGCCGCAGCAGCCTCCGCCAAGCGTCCAATCGAGAGACGCACAGTTGATCGCCAGCGAGTTGATGACCCACGGGGTGATCACCGTTCCGGCGGACGCGACCGTCCAGGACGCCACGCGATTGATGCTGGAGAGCGGCGTGAGGGCGGCGCCGGTCGTCGACTCCGCAGGCAAGCCGATTGGAATGGTCAGCGACGGCGACCTGCTTGGCCGACGCACGGAGGACTATCGCCGCGAATGGTGGCTGGAGATGCTCGCCGGGGCAGCCTTCCCGTCGTCGACGTCCGACCTCGCCGGGCTCCAACGGGTGAGCGACGTCATGAGCGAGCCGCTGATCTTTGTCGCTCCCGACACGCCGGCGGACGAGATCGCCGCACTCTTGCATTGGCGGCGGATCAAGCGGCTTCCCGTGGTGCGCGACGGCCGGCGGGTTGGCATCGTCAGCCGCACCGATCTGCTCGCCGTCGTCGAACAGCTGGACAGGCTGTCGCGGACTAAGAGCCAGCATGCGCCGGGATTGCTGCGATTTCTTGAGTCTTTGGCCGGCGGGGCGAGCCCGCAGAGGTCGTCGAACGATGGCGATATGAGCTGAAACCCAAAGGCTTCCGCCTTGTCGCGCGCATCGTCGGCTAAGTCGACGGCGTGCTCGGCGACGTCGGCCTGTTTCTCATTTGGAAAGACTAGCGGCGGCGCCGATTATTTCGGCTGCTCGTCCTCCGCCGAAAGCAGCATGCCGGAATTGGGCTCGACCCAGGCGAGCCGGTCGTGCACGGACTTCACGCCGGGGATGTTCTCGGCGATCACCCGCAGACCCTCGCGCAGGCGTTCGTCGGCGATCGCGCCCTCGAACGTCACTTCGCCATTCTTGGCCGAAACCCGGATGGAAGCGCGCGGGGCCCAGCCGCGCGACTCGATCTCCTTCTGGATGGCGACGCAGATCTCGGCGTCGGAACAGAGTTTGCTGTCGCGCCGCAATTCGACATAGAGGCGCTTGAGCAGATCGGAGCGCGACACGACGCCGATCACGCTGCCGCCTCGCACCACCGGCAAGCGCTTGACCCGGCGCCGGATCATCGCGTCGACGGCTTCGGAGAGCGGCGCGTCCTCGTCGATAGTGACGACCTCGCGAGTCATGACTTCGGCGGCGGTGCGGCCGTGCTCATGGGCGTAGGCGTGGGCCAGACGCCCGCCGCTCAACAGCGATTCCAACCAGCGCGGCCGTCGCTTTTCGGTGCCGAGTTCGCCGCGCCGCAACAGGTCGCCTTCGCTCAGGATGCCGACCAGCGCCTTGCGCTCGTCGAACACGCACAGCGCGCTGATTCCGGCCCGCAACATCGTCTCGACCGCTTCGGCAAGACTGGCCGTGTCGCGCACGCCGATAATGCCGTGAGTCATCGCGTCGCGAACGCGCATGCCCTTTGTCCTTCTTCCACCGCCTCAATCTGCCGCAGTTCACGTTTTGCCGCCTTGACCGCGCGCAAACGCCCGATGGCGCGGGCTAGAGTGGCGACGACGCGCCTTGTATAGCTCGCCCAGCGCGTATCGTCACAGGAGCGCTCGCTTTGGCCAATCCCGTCGTCGTCGAGGTTCTGCGCGGCGCGCGCGTCGAATCGCGCCACCGCGGCGGCGGCGCGATCGTCGACGCCGACGGCGCGGTCGCGCTTGCGTTCGGCGAAATCGACGAACCGGTTTTTCCGCGCTCCGCCGTCAAGGCGCTGCAGTCGCTGCCGCTGGTCGAGAGCGGCGCGGCCGATGCGATGCGGCTCAGCGAGGCCGAAATCGCGCTCGCCTGCGCGTCGCATTCCGGCGCGACGGCGCATGTCGAGACCGCGGCGGCGATGCTCGCCAAGGCCGGGCTCGACGTCGCGTCGCTCGCCTGCGGCGCGCACTGGCCGCTTGGCGAAGAGGCGTCGCGCGCGCTTTCGCGCGCCGGCCAGACGCCGTCGCCGCTGCACAACAATTGCTCGGGCAAACACGCGGGCTTCCTCTGCCTCGCCTGCGCGTCGGGCTGGGAGAGCAGGGGCTACGAACAGGCGGCGCACCCGGTTCAGCGCGCCGCCAAGGCGGCGATCGAGGAGGTGACCGGCACGGCGCTCGGCGAGGACGTCTGCGCGACTGACGGCTGCTCGATCCCGACCTACGCCGTCCCCTTGCGCGCGCTGGCGCTCGGCTTCGCGCGTCTGGCGACCGGCGCGGGCCTGGGGCCGCGCCGCGCCGCCGCTGCGCGGCGCATTTTCGCCGCCGTCGCCGCCAACCCGGCGATGGTCGCCGGCGAGGGGCGGTTCGACACCGAGGTCATGCGCCTGTTTGGCCCGCGCGTTTTCGTCAAGACTGGGGCCGAAGGGGTCTATTGCGCCGCCTTGCCGGAACTCGGCCTCGGCTTCGCGGTCAAGGCCGACGACGGCGCAACCCGCGCAGCGCAGGCGATGATCGCCGCCTTGATCGGCCGCTTCCTGCCGCTCGACCACGACGCGCGCCTGCGCCTCGCGCCCTTCGCGGCGCCGATCCTGCGCAACTGGAACGGGATCGAGGTGGGAGCGCTGCGGGGCGCGGGGCCGCTGCAGTCGCAGCAGCCCTAGGGCAGCGAGCAATCAAGCCGCCGCGCGCGCGTCACGCTCGATCGCGATTGCGACCAATTGCGCTGCGACCTGCGCGAGTTTGATTTCCACCTCATTCGGCTCCCGCTGGGCGCGCGAGAAGATCGCCAGCACGCCGAGGGTTTCGCCCCCTCGCGAGAGACACGGGGTCGACCAGCAGGCGCGCAGTCCGCGCTCGGCGACAAATTCACGCTGCTGGGCCCACGACGGATCAACGGCGACGTCGGCTGCGACGATCAGATCGCGCTGGCGGATCGCCTCGCCGAGCGGCCCGCTGAGGAGTTCGCGGCGATGGGCCTCGATGTCAGGCAGGGTCGACACCGTCCGCCGAAGAATGGGTCGACCGTCGTCGATCGGCAGGATGGAGACGACAGTCCCGCTCGCCTGCGACTCCATCAGATGGATGAGTTCCTCGAGCACGCTCTCCAATGGCGCGCCGCTGACGATCATTTCGAGGATGCCGGCCTGGCCCTCGCGCATCGCATCCGCCAGCCGGCGCCGCGTGACATCGCGCGACACGCCGATGACGCCGATGACTTCGCCGTGGTCGTTACGAAGCGGCACCTTGGTCGTCGCGATCCACACCTTCCCGCCGTCCGGCGCGAGCATGTATTCCTCGCTGTCGATCATTGGGCGGCCGGTTTCGATGACCTCGCGCTCGTCCGCCAGATACTTCCGCGCCGTCTCCCACGGGCAAAGCTCAAGGTCCGACTTGCCGACCAGTTCCTGCGGCGAGGCGCAGCCAAGCCGCAGCGCGGTGGCGCGATTTGCGACGGCGAAGCGGCTGTCGAGGTCTTTGACCCAGAGATTGTCGGGGACCAAATCGATCAGCGACTGCAGCGATACGCGCTCCTCGATCAACAGCCGCTTGTCCCGCAGGTCGGTGACGTCCTCGTGCGTCGTCAACCAGCCGCCGTCGGGCATCGGCCGGTAATGAACGCGGATCGTACGGCCGTCGTCGAGCCTGACGCTCCAGTCGCGATCTTCACGTTTGGCGTTAATCGACTCGACGTAAGAGAGATAGTCGCCGGTCGCCATCGGGCAACTGCCCACGGCGGCGCGGCGCTCGGTGATTTCGCCCAATGTCGTTCCGGGGGGAATCTGGTCGGGCGAGAGGCCGTAGATCTCCGCGTAGGGACGATTGCCGACGATGACGCGTTCCTCGTTGTCGAACAGGCAGACGCCCTGCGAAATGGAGTCAAACGCAGCTTTGTAGCGCTGCAACTGCGTCTCGAGCGCGGCGACACGCGCTTCCAGCGCGGCGGTGTCATTCAGCCCCTGGCTCACCGGAATCCTCCCGCATCATGACGCCGGGCTCGAAAGCGTCGACAGGTCCGCTTTCACAAGCGGCCGATCGTTCGAGCGCCAACTAACGCTCTGATTCGTCTGATTTTAGAGTATCACCCCAGCGATCGCGGCCGCCAGCGCAAACGCCGGAGTTCGACAGCTTAACGCGCCCTTGTAGCGGCGGGGTAAGCGCCCGGCGCGGGCGTTCACAGCCCCATCGCCTCGCCATGCAGCGCGACGTCGAGGCCTTCGCGCTCCTGCTCGGGGCTGACCCGTAGGCCGACCACCGCGTCAACGATCCTCAACGCGATCCAGGTGCCAATGACGCACCAGACAACGGTGACGACGACGCCGATCGCCTGAGCGCCGAGCTGGGCGGCGTTCCCTTCCAGCAAGCCGGCGACGCCGGCGCTCGTTGCGGTGGCGCTGACCGCGGCGGTGGCGAAGACGCCGGCGAGCAGCGTGCCGAGCGCGCCGCCGACGCCGTGGACGCCGAAGACGTCGAGGGAATCGTCGTAGCCGATCTTCGTCTTGAGCGCGGTGCTGGCGAAGTAGCAGACTGCGCCGGCGAGCGCGCCGATCAGCGCGCCGTGCCAGGGCAGGACATAACCGGAGGCGGGCGTGATCGCGCCGAGACCAGCGACTGCGCCGGAAATCAGGCCGAGCACCGAGGGTTTGCCGCGCTTGAGCCATTCAAGCCCGCTCCACACGGTCGCGCCGGCGCAGGCGGAGAGATGGGTGGCGACGATCGCGAACACGGCGCGGGAGCCGACGCCGAGCGCCGAGCCGCCATTGAAGCCGAACCAGCCAACCCACAGCATGCCCGCGCCGATCACCGCCAGCGAGAGATCGGCCGGGGCCAGGTTCTCGCGCCCGTAGCCTTGCCGCGCGCCGACGATCAGCGCCGCTATCAGACCGGCGACGCCGGCGTTGATGTGGACGACCGTGCCGCCAGCGAAATCGATGAGGCCGAGTCTGGCGAGGAAGCCGCCGCCCCACACCCAGTGCGCGCTCGGCACGTAGACGAGCAGCAGCCAAAGCGCACAGAACAGCGCGAAGGCCGAGAACTTCATCCGATCGGCGACGGCGCCGCCGACCAGCGCGCAGGTGATGACCGCGAAGGTCATCTGATAGGCCATGAACAGCATCTCGGGGATGGTGTTGGCGAAGGGGCTGATCGAATCGATCCCAATCCCGGCGAGAAAGACGCGGTCGAGCCCGCCGAAGACGGCGCCGTCGCCGCGAAACGCGAGCGAATAGCCGACGGCGAACCACAGTAGCGAAACGACCGCGGTCGCCGCGAAGCTCTGCGCCATCGTCGCGAGAACATTCTTCCGCCGCACCATGCCGCAGTAGAACAGCGCCAGCCCCGGCAGGGTCATGAGCAGCACCAGCGTCGTGGCGGCGATCATGAAGGCGGTGTCGGCGGGATCGATCTTGCCCTCGGCGGCCATCGCCGGCGCGGCGGACATGATGACGAGGGCGGCCGCGGCGAAGCCGGCGCGCGAGAGGAGTTTGGTCATGGTGGAAGGTCTCTTTGAAAGGAGCGCGGGCGCTTACAGCGCGTCTTCGCCTGTCTCGCCGGTGCGGATTCGGTACGCGGCTTCGACCGACGAGACGAAGATCTTGCCGTCGCCGATCTTGCCGGTCACGGCGGCGGCGCGGATCGCCGCGACGGCTTCGTCGGCCATGCGGTCGACGACGACGACCTCGACGCGGGTCTTGGGCACGAAGTTCACTTCGTATTCGGCCCCGCGGTAAATTTCAGTGTGGCCCTTCTGCCGCCCGTAGCCTTTGACCTCGGTGACGGTCATGCCGCGCACGCCAAGCCGATCGAGCGCCGCGCGCACGTCGTCGAGTTTGTAGGGTTTGACGATGGCGGTGATGAGCTTCATGGATTCCGCGCTTCCTTTGCCGCTCCCGTCCCGCGGCGTCGCGTCCGCCCCGCCTCGGCCCGACGGATGAAATTCTGACCAATTCTCTGGCAATATGCACATGAAATCAGCAATAGAAAGCGCCCGGTTGCGAGTTTTCCGGGCGAATTGCCGCAGCGACCGGCAGTTCGAGGCGGAACTCGAGCGGTCGCCGCCGACGGGCGGTCCTTCTCTGGTCAGCGCGCTTGTCGTCGAAGGCGAGCCGATCGATGATCGCGACCCGCCGTCGCCCGCCTGCCTCGCCTTCCGCCGAGGCGACGCGCGAGGGCGACGTCGCGATGTCGCAGAACGCGGCCGCCAATGGAGCGTCAATGGCCGTCGAAGTCGTTTTTCCACCCGTCGCATTCGACGCTGAGTCGGGCAGGCTCAATCGCTGGCTCGCCGCTGAAGGCGAGCGCGTGCGCGAGGGCCAGCCGCTGTTCGAGATCGAGGCGGGCCCGGCGGCGACGGAGGTCGAGGCGCCGGCGAGCGGCGTGTTGCGCGGCGTGCGCGCGAAGGCGGGCGACCGTCTGCCGGTCGGCGCGACGCTCGCCTGGATCGTCGGCGAAGGCGAGCCGTTCGATCCCGACTTGCAGGCGCTCGCCGGCGAGCTGCGCGCGCTGCTGACGCCGGCCGCGTCGGCGCCGCAATCAGACGCGCTCGACGAGGCGCCGGCTCGACCGGATGAGGCCGACGAGCCCGCGCCCGCCTTGCCGCCCGCGCCGGCGCTGGTGATCGGCGCGGGCGCGCGGCTCAACCGCCTATGGCTCGCGCGCGGCGAGGGCGCGCCGATCGTCTTCATTCACGGTTTCGGCGCCGACCTCAACGGCTGGCGGCCTTTGGTCGGCCGTATGCCGGCCGCCTATTCGGCGCTGGCTCTCGATCTGCCCGGCCACGGCGCTTCCCCGTTCGCCGGGGAGGCGACGCTCGCCGCGTTGACGGCGGCGGTCGCGGCGACGCTTGCGGAGGAGGGGGTCGCGGCGGCGCATCTGGTTGGCCATTCGCTCGGCGGCGCGGTTGCGGCGGCGCTGACGACCGCGCCCGGTTTTCGCGCTCTGTCGCTGGCGCTCATTTCTCCCGCCGGCCTCGGCCCGGAGGTCAACGGCGCGTTCGTCGCCGGCTTCCTGCGCGCCCGCTCGGAAGCGAGCCTAAGCCCGTGGATGCACGAACTCGTCGCCGATCCGGCGGCGCTCGGTTCGGCGCTGGTCAATACGACCCTGCGCCAGCGGGCGGCGGGCGAGTTGGTCGAGGCCCAGACCCGCCTCGCCGGGGCGTTGTTCCCTGACGGCGCGCAAGCGATCGACATTCGTCCCTGGCTGGCCGAGATCGCCATTCCCGCCAAGGTCATCGTCGGCGTCGAGGACCGCATCCTTCCCGCCCGGCAGGCGGAGGGTCTGAACGGGCTAATTGCCCTTCATCGCCTCGCCCGCGTCGGTCATATGCCTCACCTCGAGGCGCGCGCCGAGGTGGCGCGGCTGTTGACCGAACTCGTCCGCGCCGGCGTCTAGCGCCCCTTCGCGCTCGCGTCCGCCGCAACCAGCGTCCGCGCGGTCGTTTCGTCGGTCACCAGCGTCGTCGGCTTCAGCAGCCGCGCCGCGCCGCGCAACGCGTCGATCTTGGCGGCGCCGCCGGCCGCCATCACCCGGATCGGCGCGGCGACGACCGCCTCCAGCGGCGCCGACATCACGCGCGCGTTGATCGGGTGGTCGATCAGTCGCCCTTCGGCCGAATAGACGTAGCAGAGCGCCTCCCCGACCGCGCCGTATTCGCGCAGGAGGCGGCGTTCGGCCTCGCCGATGAGGCCGAAGCGGACAACCGTCGAATCGGCGTCGAGCGCGCCGACGCCGAACACGACCGCGTCGAGGCGGCGGGCGAATTCGTAGACTTCGGCGAGACCGCAGCGTTCGATCAAGGCCTGCCGCGTCTCGCCGCTGTCGACCAGCGCCGGGGCCGGGATCAGATAGCAGTCGGCGTTATAGGCGCGCGCGAATTCCCACGCGAATTCAGCCGGATTGATCGACCCGACGTGGGTGACGCCACCGACCAGCGACACCACGGTCACCGCTTTCGCCGCACGTTCGCTCAGGTGGTCGAGCGCCTGCCGGAGCGTGAGCCCCCAGCCGAGGCCGATCTTCATGTTGTCGGCGACAAGTTCGGAAATGACCGCGCCAAGCGCGGCGCCGATCGGCGCGGTCGGATTGGCGTCGGGCGCAGACAAGGGCGCGATGATCGCTTCGCCAACCCCGAGCGTCTTGGCGAGCGCGATTTCAAGGCCGGCGAGCTCCGCTGCGCCGCGCGCCAAGGCGATCCTGACCTCGCCGAGCGCGCGGGCCTCCGCCAGCATGCGCACCACGGTGACGCGACCGATTCCGAGCGCTTCAGCGACGGCGCTCTGGGTCATCTCCTCGACGTAATACATCCACGCCGCGCGCCGGCGCAGCCGTTCGCCGCGGCGCAGCGGCGCGCGCTGCCGATACGCGGCAGGGTCGGCATCGGGAGACTTGCGGGTCATGGCGATCTAGGTCCGTTCCGAATCGCTGGAGTTTAACGCCAAACGTATGGGCAATGTGCGCTTCCGACGCAGGAACACTTTGATGAATTGGTAATTCCTCGCCTCTAATTTGCGCAACAACCACGATCCGCCAGGAGTGTCGATGTCGATCCCAGGGATGACGCCGCGCGCGACCTCGGGATCGTCGTCTGCCGCCGTCGCCGCGGTCGACCGAATCGCCCGGATGGCTGCGCAGATTCACAAACTGTTGCGCCAGCAGGCGATCGCCTTCGGCGCGCTACGGATCGTCGTCGTCTGTCTGGCGGCCTGGGGCGTCTTCGCACACGAGCGCGCGATGCTCGGCGATGAGGGCGAGCGCGACGCCGCCGCACTGGTACAAACCGCCGAACGCGTCGCCAGCCATTCGCTCGCCGACCTCGAGGCGACGCTGGTTCACCTCGCCGACCGCGCCGAGCGCGACGGCGCCACGGTCGATTGGCGCTCGCTCGCCGAGCAAGGTTCGGCGCTGATTGGTGAGCGCGGCGCTTTCGCCGTCTTCGACGCGACGGGCGCAGTCGCGCTCGGCGCGGCCGCCGTGTCCGAGAGCGAACGGCGGACGCTTGTCGACGGCGCGGGCGGCGATCAAGCTGGCCGGACCGTCGTCGCGTCGCCGGGGCGCGTCGTTTTGGCGCGTCGCCTGGCCGACCGCGACGGCGGCGTTCTTGGCGTCCTCGTCGCTGTCGTCGACCCCGCGTCGCTGATCGCCGAAATGGCCGAACGCGACGCGAGCCGCGGCGGCGTGGCGCTGGTCGAACGGACCGGCCGCGTGCTCGCCGGCGCCGGCGCGCTCGGCGGCGCGGTGGGCGAGAGCCTGCCGCTCGGCGAACCCCTGCGCGGCGCCGATGCGAGCGAGCCGGCGGCGCTCGGCGGCGGCCGACCGGGTTACGTGGCCGCGATCGCCAATTCGCCGCTCGCCGTCGTCGCGACGCCGCCCGATCTCGATCGCGATCCGCGCCTCAGGCGCTGGGGCGCGCTGTGCGTCACCGTCGCCGGGATGCTGACGCTGCTCATTGCGGCGACGGCCTACGCGCTGGCGCTGCGCGCGGCGCTGTTCGAGGCGCGTGTCTCCAAGCAGGCGCGTCGCGATCCGCTGACCGGACTCGCCAACCGCACCGCCATCCGCGAGCGCCTGGACGAGGCCTTCGCCAGTCTCGCCGACGAAGGCGCGATCGCGTTACTGGTCATCGACCTCGACCGGTTCAAATACATCAACGACACGCACGGCCACCCGATCGGCGACGATCTGCTGCGCGTCGTCGCCGATCGCCTGCGCGCCCTGGCCGGCCCTGACGACCTCGTCGGCCGCCTCGGCGGCGACGAATTCGCGATCATCCAGCCGGTCGCCGGCTACGGCGACGAGGCGGGCGTCCTGGCGCTGCGCCTCTGCCGCGAGCTGGCGGCGCCCTACGAGCTCGGCTCGATTCACGCCTCGGTCGGCGCCAGCGTTGGCGTCGCTTTCGCCGCGCGCGACGCGACCGCGACCAGCGAGCTGCTGAAGGCGGCGGACATGGCGCTTTACGCCGCCAAGGCGCAGGGGCGGGGCTCGGTTCGTTTCTTCCATCCCGACATGCATCATGCGGTTCAGCGCAAGGTGATGATCGAGGGCGGCCTGCGCAACGCGATCAAGCTCGACGAGCTGTATCTCGCCTACCAGTCGATCAAAGACGCGCGCAGCGAAGAGACGGTCGGCTACGAGGCGCTGCTGCGTTGGCGGTTCGGCTCGACGATGATTCCGCCTTCCGAATTCATCGCCGTCGCCGAGGAGACCGGGTTGATCGTGCCGATCGGCGCCTGGGTGCTGGAGCGCGCCTGCGCCGACATGGCGCGCACGCCGGCCAATGTCCGCGTGGCGGTCAATTGCTCGCCGGTGCAGCTCGAGTCGTTCGACCTCGCCTCGCATGTGCGCAAGTGCCTCGATCATTTCGGCTTGTCGACCGACCGGCTGGAGATCGAGGTGACCGAGTCGTTTCTCATCAACGACAGCCCGCGCATCGCCGCGCAGCTGAGCCGCCTCAAGGAAATGGGGGTGCGCATCTCGCTCGACGATTTCGGCACCGGCTATTCCAGCCTCAACTGCCTCGAGCAATATCCGTTCGACAGCATCAAGATCGACCGTTCCTTCGTGCAGAAGCTGGAGCGGCGCGAGGCGACGCGCGCGACCGTGCGAGCGATCATCGAACTCGCCTCGAGCTTCGGCATGACGACCATCGCCGAGGGCGTCGAAACCCGCGCCCAGCTCGCGACGGTGGTGGAGCTCGGTTGCGCCGAGGCGCAAGGGTTCCTGTTCGGCGAGCCGAAGCGGCTGGAAGAGGTTCTTGCACTCGCCGCGCTCGAGCGTAGCGGCGCTGCCGCGCCGCATCGGCGCGCCGCCTACGGCTGACGGGCCTTAGCCAATCCGAATCCGGTACTGAACAAAGCCAGAGCGCTCGGCGACTTTGTCGTAGAGCCGCATGGCGTCGCGATTGGTCTCGTGAGTCAGCCAGTGCACGCGCGAGCAGCCGAGCTCCCGCGCCTTGGCGGCGACCGCGTCGATCAGCCGCCGACCGACTCCGCCGCCCCGCCGCCCTGGAGCGACGAACAGGTCCTGCAAATAGCAATAGTCGCCAACCGTCCAGCACGAGCGATGGACGATCCAATGAACGAGGCCGATCGCTGCGCCGTCGTCGTCGCGGGCGAGGAAGCCGCCCATCGGCTCGGCTCCGCCGGTCAAGCGGGCGAACGTGGTCTCGCTCGTCTTTGCGTCGACGGCGGCGCGATAGAAGTCGAGATAGCGGCGCCACAACGGCGCCCATTCGGCGTGATCGGCGGCGACGAGGGGAACGATCGTCGCGGGCGACGTCGGAGTCGCTGCGCTGGGCTGCATGGGGTCTCCGCCGTGGGCCGGCGTCAGTTGGCGCTGTCGAGGTAGGAAACCAGCATCAGAACGATGCCGGCGATCAAGGCGAACACCAGCACGCCGATGACGGCGAAACGGTCATCGGAAGACATCGCCAGGCGGCTGCGCTCGACGCGCGCTTCGGGTTCGCCGGGCTCCGGTTGCGTCGGGGTCGGCTCGGCCGCGACCAATTTCGCCGAGGCCGCTTCGGCGGCGACGAGCTTCGGCCGCGGCCGCGGCGGCGGAGGCGCGGGCGGCGCCGCGGGCTTCGGCGGCAAAGGCGCGAGGGCCGGCCGAACGGCGACGGACGGGGCCGGCTTGGCGGGCCGCGGCGACGGGTCGGCGAAGAAGACGAACACCGCGCCGAACGCCGGAGCGATCGCCGCAAGCGCTGGGGCGTTGACCGCGATCCAGTCGCCGATCAGCGGGTCGGTGACCGCCATATCGCCGGCGATCCAGCCGAGCAGCGCCGCGCTGAGTTTGACCAGCCACGGGGCGGCGCGCAGCGCGGCCGAGAGGATGACGCCGCCGTAGGCAAGCACAGGAATCGAAAAGACGACGCCCGCGGCGAGCAGCCAGAAATTGCCGCGCGCGATCGCCGCCAGGGCGATGACGTTGTCGAGGCTCATCGCCGCGTCGGCGACGACGATCGCGGTGGCCGCCGCCCACAGGTCGCGGCGCGCCGCGCCGGGTTCGGGCGTCGGCAGGGCTTCGCGTTGCGAGTCGGCGGAAACGTTGAGGGCGATGACGATCAGCGCCCAGGCGCCGATCAGCTTGACCAGCGGCACGCCGAGCAGCGAAGTGGCGATGGTCGCCAGCAACAGGCGCAGGACGATCGCTCCGCCGGAGCCGATCGTCGCCGCGCGGCGCGCATCCTCCCGGCTGAGGCCGTTGCAGGCGACGGCGATCAGCAGCGCGTTGTCGGCGCCGAGCAGCAGGTCGACGACGAAGATCTGGAGAGGAATGACGAGCCAGGAGGCTCCCGCCGAGAGGTCCATGCCTCAGGCCTCGGCGGCTCGGCCGAGCGGCGCGGGCGCCGCGACGCTCATGGCGCGTTCCCCGGCGCCGGCGGCGTAGGGGCCGGCGGGCTTGGCGGCGGCTTCGGCCCGTTCTGCAGCGTCCGCAGGAAATCGGCGTCGGGCGACAGCACCAGCGTCGGGCCGGAATCGGCGAGCGCGCTGCGATAGGTCTGCAGCGCGCGATAGAATTGGTAGAAGCTCGGATCCTTGTCGAACGCTTCGGCCAAAACGCGATTGGCCTCCGCGTCGCCTTCGCCGCGGCTGATCGTGGCGGCGCGCTGCGCCTCTGACAGCAAGACCGTGCGGTCGCGGTCGGCGCGCGACTGGATCTGCTGCGCCCATTCGGCGCCTTGCGCGCGCAGCTCTTTGGCTTCGCGCTGCCGCTCCGACTTCATGCGGTCGTAGATCGCCTGGCTGGTCTCGAACGGCAGGTCGGCGCGATGGAAGCGCACTTCGTCGATTTCGACGCCGAGCGCGCCGGCCTTGGCCTCGACCTCGGTCTTGATCGCGTCGATGATGTCGCCGCGCTGTTGCGTCAGCAGCGTCAGCAGCGGCGCCTGGCCGAGGTTGCGGCGCACGGACGAGCTCACCAACTGTGAGAGCTGGGCGCGCGCCTGGTCGAGCGTGCGCAACGCCTGGTAGAAGCGCAATGGGTCGACGATGCGGAAGCGGGTGTAGGGTTGCACTTCGAGCCGCTTCTGATCGCCGAGAATCATCTGCTCGGGCGGCGGCTCCAGCAATTGCAGTCGCGTGTCGTAGACGTAGACGCTGTCGATGAACGGCGCCTTGACCTTCAGGCCGGGCTCGACGACGACCCCGACGGGCGCGCCAAGGCGGACGACCAGCGCCTGCTCGCCCTCGCGCACGACATAGAGCGACGACGCGATGAGATAGACGACGGCGGCGGCGACAACCGCCAACCCGAGGAGAAGGCGCGTCTTCATCGCACGGCTCCTGGCGCGGGCGACGCCGCCGGTTGCGGCGCTGCGGCGGCGGGCGGGGCGACGCTCGGCAGGACGGCGGGCGGCGCCAGCCCTGGCGGGGCGCTCGGCCGCGCGCGCGTCTCGGTCACCGGCATGTAGGGCACGACGCTCGAGACGCCTTTGCCCGAAGTGTCGAGGATGACCTTGGTCGCCTTGCGCAGCATCTCGTCGACGCTGTCGAGATAGAGGCGCCAGGCGGTGACGTCCTTGGCGACGCGGTAGCTGTCGTAGACGGAGAGGAAGGCGTTGGCGTCGCCCTGGGCGAGGTTGACGACCTGGGTTTTGTAGGCCTCCGCGTCCTGACGGATGCGCTCAGCGTCGCCGCGCGCGCGCGGCAGGATGTCGTTGGCGTAGGCCTCGGCCTCGTTGCGCGAGCGCTCCTGATCGGCGCGCGCGCGCTGCACGTCGTTGAAAGCGTCGATCACCGCCAGCGGCGGCTCGACGCGCAGGAGCTGGACCTGGGTGATCTCGATGCCGGCGTGCTCGGCGTCGAGCAGCGATTGGAGCACCGCCTTTGTCTGGTCAGCGATCTGTTGGCGCTTGTCGGACATCGCCGCCTGGATCGGCGTGCGGCTGATGACGTCGCGCAGCGCGCCTTCGGCCGAAATCTTCACCGCCGCCTCGGGGGCGTTGACTCGGAACAGGAACTCGCCGGCGTCGCGGATCTTCCAAAAGACGGCGCAGTCGGCCTCGACGATGTTCTCGTCGCCGGTCAGCATCTGGCGCTCGCGTCCGCTCGCCGGGTCGCCGGGAAGACCGGGGTTGCCGAGTTGAACCTGGTTGACCTGCGTCACCTTCGGCAGCAGGACCGCATCGATCGGGAATGGCAGGTGGACGTGCAGGCCCGGCTGGGTGGTGTCGATCCAGCGACCGAACCGCAACACCACGCCCTGCTCGTCAGGCTGGACCCGGTAGATCGACGTGGCGGCCCAGCCGATCACGGCGAGGGCGACGAGCAGGCGGACGCCGCGGCGGCCGAGCCGCGGCGCGCGCACCAGCTTGAGGACGCCCTCGCGCAACAGCGCGCCGACGCCTTCGGGCTGCGGCGTCGGCTCATCGCCTGCGACAGGCGTGTCAGTCATGGCGCATCCTTGACGACGGCCGGTTTGGGCGGCAGGCGCCGCCGCTCAAGCGGAGAGGGCGCGCCGCGGCGCGTCGGATGTTGAAGTGGGTCAATCGAGGCCAACCGCGAGCGTCTCCTCCAGCATCAGGCGCGCCCGCGCCCTGAGCCTCTCGGTCTGGCTCTTGAGTTGGCCGCAGGCGGCGAGGATGTCGCGGCCGCGCGGCGTGCGCACCGGGCTGGCGTATCCGGCGTTGAAGACAATGTCGGAGAAGCGCTCGATCGCCTCCCAGTCCGAACATACGTAGGGGCTGCCCGGCCAGGGGTTGAAGGGGATGAGGTTGATCTTGGCCGGCAGGCCGGCAAGCAGCCGCACCAGCGCCTTCGCCTCGGCCGGCGAGTCGTTGACCCCCTTCAGCATCACGTATTCGAAGGTGATGCGTCGCGCGTTGGAGGCGCCGGGATAGTCGCGGCAGGCCTGCAGCAGCTCCTTGATCGGGTACTTCTTGTTGAGCGGCACCAGCGTATCGCGCAGCGCGTCGTTGGTGGCGTGCAGCGACACGGCCAGCATCGTCCCGCATTCGGCGCCGAGCCGCGCCATTTCCGGAACGACGCCTGAGGTCGACACGGTGACGCGCCGCTTCGACAGCGAAAGGCCGTCGCCGTCGGTCAGGATCGCGATCGCCTCGCGGACGTTGCCGAAGTTGTAGAGCGGCTCGCCCATGCCCATGAAGACGACGTTCGACACCGCGCGCACGCCTTCGCCCGACGGCACGAGCCCGTCGGTCGGCGCCGTCCCGCCAGGAAAATCGCCGAGCCGGTCGCGCGCCACCAGAACCTGGGCGACGATCTCCGCCGCCATCAGATTGCGCGCCCAGGCCTGGGTGCCGGTGTGGCAGAAGGTGCAATTGAGGGTGCAGCCGACCTGGCTCGAGACGCACAGCGTGCCGCGGTCGGTCTCGGGAATGTAGACGGTCTCGACCTCGGCGCCGCGGTCGCCGGGATAAGCGGGCGGCATGCGCAGCAGCCATTTGCGGGTGCCGTCGGCGGAAACCTGCTCGGCGACGATCTCGGGCCGCGCCAGCGAGAAGCGCTCGCCGAGCGCGTCGAGCACCGGTCTGGCGACGTTGCGCATCGCCGAGAACTCGCGCACGCCGCGATGATAGATCCAGTGCCAGAGCTGGCCGGCGCGCATGCGCAGCTCCCGCTCGGGCACGCCGATTTCGGTGAGGGCGCTCGTCAACTCGGCGCGGGTCGCTCCGGCGAGGAAGAAGGGCGCGGCCGTCTGGGAGGCGGAGGCCGGGGACATGGGGCGGCTTCTATCACATCCGAAGGGGTGGGAAAAAGGCCGAGATCGGCGCAGGTCCGGCCTCGGCGCGCTTTCGCGCGGCGGATTCGCCGCGACGGTTAGCGGCGAAGGTTAAGAGCCGCCGAACACGTCGTTGGTCTGCGCCGTCACCCGGACGAAGGTCGTGCGCTTGCTGACCTCCTTGAGCTGGGTGGCGCCGATGTAGGTCATCATCGAGCGCACCCCGCCCATGATCTCGGCCATGGTGTTGTCGACCGGGCCGCGATAGGGCGTCTCGACCGTCTTGCCCTCGGCGGCGCGGTAGTGAGCGACGCCGCCCGAATAGCGCTTCATCGCCGTCTCCGACGACATGCCGTAGAACGTCATGCCGACCGGGACCTGTTTGCCGTCGCGCGTTTCGTAGCGGATCTCGCCGGCGCATTCGTCGTGGCCGGCGAGCATGCCCCCTAGCATGACGAAGTCGGCGCCGGCGCCATAGGCCTTGGCGACGTCGCCCGGCGAGGTGCAGCCGCCGTCGGCGCACACCTGGCCCTTGAGGCCGTGGGCGGCGTCGGCGCATTCGATGATCGCCGAAAGCTGCGGATAGCCGACGCCGGTGACCCTCCGGGTGGTGCACACCGAGCCAGGGCCGATGCCGATCTTGACGATGTCGGCGCCGGCGAGGATCAGCGCTTCGGTCATGTCGCCGGTGACGACGTTGCCGGCCATGATCACCGAATCCGGATTGTCGTCGCGCACTTGTCTGACGACGTCGAGGAACTTCTCGAAGTAGCCGTTGGCGACGTCGATGCAGAGCAGACGCGGCTGCGCGCGCTTGCGCACTGCGGCGAGCTTGGCGAGGTCGGCCTCGACGGCGCCGAGCGAATAGAAGGCGTGAACGCCGTCATTGCTGGCGAAGAATTTCGCCAGTTCGTCCTCGGGATAATGCTTGTGCAGCGCCGTCAGCGCGCCGCGCGCGCCGAGCGCGCGCGCCATCGCCATCGTGCCGGTGACGTCCATATTGGCGGCGATGAGGGGGAATCCGTTCCAGTCCGAGCCGGTGTGGAGGAAGCGGAAGGAGCGGTTGACGTCGACGTCGTTGCGGGAGCCGAGGGTCGAGCGTTTGGGTCGGATCAGAACGTCCTTGAAGTCGAGCTTGACGTCGCTTTCGATGCGCATGGGATTGTCCGAAATGGCGCGCGGGGGCGCGCGGCGGGAAGCGGTTCGGCGCGCCTTAGCACAAGCGCATCTCCCCGCCCAGCCACGCGTTCACGGCGCAAAGCGTTGAAATCGGCCGACGGATCGCCGATTGCCGGCGCCCGCCTGGACTCTATATAGGTCGCCTCAGCGCGCGGCGAAGCCCGAGACGACGCCGACCACCTGTCCGTCGATGCCGTTGAAGCCATGGTGGGCGAAAGCTTCGCAGGGCTGGCCTTCGCCGACAGCGGCCAGGACCGCCGCCGCCAGGGCCGCGCCAGGCAGATCGCGCGTTATAGCGCCGCCAAGCGCCGGTTAATACCGGAATCGGATAGAGGAATTACAGCGGCCCTCATTCCCGTTTTTTCGCGCCCGCCGGCCGGATGCGCCCGCTCGCGCCGCGGCCAACGCAACGCCTTGGCGTAAGATATGCGTCATTCCGCCTCCCGATTGAACGATTGACTGGGAGTGGGTTGGCGCCAGGCTCGTGCTTCGCGCCTCATGCCTCTGCAGGATTTAGCCCTTGCTATTCATGACGAGGTTCGGTTTGGCGCTTGGGCGGCTTTGGGGGACTTCGGGCGCACGGGTTCGTTCGGGTTTTTCACCGTGTGACGACCGATACTTTTGCGAACGCGTTG
>JBEKVR010000049.1:0-28655 GCA_049513815.1 Roseiarcus sp.
AAGTCGAGGATGACGAGATGGCCGCCCTCAAAATCCGTCCCCACGACTTCCACAGTGAATGGAACTATACGATCTCGCCACGCACCTTAAATTGACGCGATAATTCCCGAACGCGCCCTAAGCCAGTTTTCCGCTTTACATGATGGGCGGCCCCCCTTCCGTTTACGACGGCGAGGCCTATGCGCGGCACCTCGATTCCATCGGCGGCATTGCGTTGACCCGTGTGCTGCTCGATCAGGGCGTCTACGTTTCCATGCTCGTCTTCACCGCGGGCTTCCGCCACCTGATCCGGCAGGCACGTCCGGACTACGAATGGATCGGCACCCTTCTGTTCGGCGCCGCACTCATGTGGTTGGCGGTAACCCTCGTCGCCGACGGGCTAGCCGGCGGAGCGGTGCTCGATTCACGCGCCCCGAAGCCCGATCCATCCGCGGTCCGGGCGTTGATCGAAGGAACGCTGCTCATCTATAATGGTTCGATGGCCTTCGTGATGACGGCGACGTTTTTGGCCGTCGCAGGCTATGCGACCTTTGGGACGAGGCTGCTGCCCCGATGGACTGGGTGGCTGGCCTATTTCGGAGCTGCGCTCTCTGCAGCCTGCGTGCCCGCCATGTATGCCGGCCCGGTAAACTTTGCCGGGGCCTATAATGCCGGCGGCTGGGGGCCGGCAATCGTTGCGAACTTCCCGCCGGCGATCTGGTTCCTAACGGTCAGCATACTGATGCTGCGTCGCAAAACATGAACCGAAGCATAGGGGCGGCGCTCGTGGCGGAGTAACGGTCAAAATGAACATGCTTAGAAAGTTGTAGTCCCGATTGCTCCCCGATTGACCCTGATATTCGATGACGTGCTGAAGGCGCCGGAAGTGAAGCGCTCGCCGATCGTTCTGTTAATTGGCTCCTAAAGTAACCCACTTCAGAACAGCGACCCTTGGTCGTCCTTGGCCGCCTTCGGCCTGCCGCGTCTCGCGTGCGGCTCGGCGTGGCCGTCGGCGGTCGCGCCGACCTCGCCGTCGGCGAATCTTATGCGCAGCGCTTGGTGCGGCGCGACCGCGCTGGCGTGGGGTATCGGCGCGCCCGTCGCGTCGAGCGTCAGCGTGAACCCGCGCGCCAGCACGCTCGTATAGTTGACCGCTGCGAACATCCGCTCGGCTCTCGCTAGGCGTTCGCCGCGTCGGCGCTGCGCTTCGAACAGCGCGCGGCGCAGCCGAGCTTCGAGTTGGCCGAGCGAACGCGCGCGCTCTTGTCCGCGGCGGCTTTCGCCTTGCGCTGCGGCGGCGAGCCGACGCGCTGCGGCGACGAGCCGGTCGGCGCGCCGCTCGGTCAGCGTCGCCCCGGCGCGCGCCAGCCGTTGCGCCAGGCCGCGGCGGCGCTCGGCGAGGCCGGCGAGCCGCGCCTGCGGCGATTGACGGGCGAGTCGGCGCGACAGATGGGCCAGCGTCAGCGCGCGCGCGTCGAAGCCCGCCCGCGCCCGCGCGTGCAGGGCGACGCGCGCGGCGTCGAGGCGCTGGCGCGGCGCGGCGAGGATTGCTTCGCCCGACGGCAACGCACGGGCCAGCGCGCGAAGTTCGGCGCGCCGCCGCTCGGCGAGCCGCAACGCCGCGCCGGCGATCCGGCCGCCCAAATCGGCGAGCGTCGCCAGCAGTTCGGCGCGCACCGGCACGCTCAGTTCCGCGGCGGCGGTCGGCGTTGGCGCGCGCAGATCGGCGGCGTGGTCGATCAGCGTCCAGTCGGTCTCGTGGCCGACGGCGGAGACGAGCGGGATGTCGCTCTCCGCTGCGGCGCGCACGACGATTTCCTCGTTGAAGCTCCACAGGTCCTCGAGCGAACCGCCGCCGCGCGCAACGATGAGCAGGTCGGGGCGCGGGATCGCGCCGCCGGGCGGCAGCGCATTGAAGCCGCGGATCGCCTGCGCGACCTCGGCCGCTGAAGTCTCTCCCTGCACGCGCACCGGCCACACCAGCACGTGGACGGGAAAGCGATCGGCGAGGCGATGCAGGATGTCGCGGATCACCGCCCCGGTCGGCGAAGTGACGACGCCGATGACGCGCGGCATGTAGGGGAGCAATTGCTTGCGCGCGGCGTCGAACAGCCCCTCTTCGGCCAGCTTGCGCCGTCGCGCCTCCAAGAGCGCCATCAGCGCGCCGACGCCCGCCGGCTCCAGCGATTCGACGATGATCTGATAGGCGGATTTGCCGGGAAAGGTGGTGATCTTGCCGGTGACGACGACCTCGAGCCCTTCCTCGGGCTTGATGCGCATGCGGCCGAACACGCCCTTCCAAATCACCGCGTCGAGGCGGGCGTTGGCGTCCTTGAGCGAGAAGTAGACGTGGCCGGACGAATGCGGGCCGCGATAGCCGGAGATCTCGCCGCGCACTCGCACGTAGCCGAAGCGGTCCTCGATCGCGCGCTTGAGGGCGCTCGACAGTTCGCTGACCGAGAATTCGGGCGCGTTGGCGCCGGGGGCGTCAGAATCGCTCATCGCGTGAGACTATGCCGAAGTGCGGCCGTCGCGGCCAGCCGCCACTCGGCGCCCCTATGGCGCGGCGGCGGAAAAATGCTTACAAGCCCGGCGCGCCGGCGGAAGCGGGCCATGATGTCGCCGCGTTGTCGCGCCATAGGGCGGGTCGGCCGGCTTCACCTGCGGCGTGGCGTCCCTTCGCCCGCGCCGACCGACGAAAAGTGCCCAGCAGAGGGGCGGCATGAGCAAGCGTACGATCGAGACCATCGCCCGCCGCGTCGCCTTCGGACTGGTTTTGGCGACGGCCGCCGCCGCGGTCTTGGGCGGCCATGTCTCCGCTCAGCAGCTCAGCGCCGACTGCGAGCGGCTGCGGGCGGCGATCGCCGACGCTTCGCGGGGCGATTCTGGGGCGCAATATCAGGCCGCCGCCGACCGGCAGCGCGCCGAACTCGACCGCACCGTCGCCTACGCCAAGTCGATCGGCTGCGACCGACATCAATTCCTGTTCTTCGGCGCGGCCCCGCCGCCGCAATGCGGCGAAATCAACGCCCAGGTCAGCCGCATGCGCGCCAATCTCGACGAGCTGCAGCAGCGCGCCGGCGGCGGTCCCGGCGGACGCGGCGAACTGATCGCCCGCTTCAACGCCCAGTGCACCACCGCGCAGCAGCAGCCGCAGCAGCCGGCTAACATCTTTGATGCGATCTTCGGCTCGGTCGCGCGCCAGCCCAGCGACGTCCAGACGCTGCCGCTGAACCCCGAGCCGCCGCTCGGCAGCAACGAAGCCCAGGCGGGCTCGAAGGCGGTGTGCGTGCGCACCTGCGACGGCGCGTTCTTCCCGGTCTCCTATTCGGCAAGCCAGGGACGTCTCGGCGGGCTCGACGACATGTGCCACGCGCTGTGCCCCAACGCCGACGTCTCGCTCTACACCTATCCGCCGTCCGGCCAGATCGAACAGGCGGTGTCGCTCAGCGGCGCGAAATATATGGACCTGCCCAACGCGCTGAAATACCGCACGAGCCTCGACCCGACCTGCTCATGCAAGCGCAAGGGCGAGAACTGGGCCGAGGCGCTCGCCGGCGCCGAGGCCAAGCTCGGCCGCGAATCGAAGGGCGACGTGTTCGTCACGCCGGAGAAGTCGATCGAGCTGTCGCGGCCGAAGTTCGACGCCAAAGCCAAGGCCAAGACGCCGGTCGACGCCAAAGCGACGCCGGCGGCGCAAACCGCCGATCCCGCCGTCGACGCGCTCAGCCAGCAGGCGGCGACGATCAGCCGCGAAGCCTCGGGCATCGCCGGCGGCGAAGCGCAGACCGGCGCCAAGTACGGCGAGGGTCAGGGCCAGACGACAGAGTCGGTCGGCCCCGACGGCGTCAAGCGGAAGGTGCGGATAATCGATCCAACGCTCTGACGCGGCCGATCAGCGGCAGCAGGGCGGCGAGTTCGGGCCCCGATTCGCGTCCCGTCAGCGCCAGCCGCAGCGGGTGGTAGAGCTCGCGACCCTTGCGGCCGGTGCGTGACTTGAGATTCGCCGTCCACGCGCCCCAGGTCTTCTCGTCCCACGGCTCTTCTGGCAGGCAGGCGACCGCCTGGGCGAGGAAGCCGCGGTCCTCGACGATCGGCGCGATCGCGCCGTGAACGACGCCCCACCACTCCGCCGCTTCGTCCAAACGGGCGAGATTGCCGCGCGTCGCCGTCCAGAACGGCTCGGCGAGCGGCCCGGCGACCCCAAGCGACTCCAGCCTTTCGCGCACGGCGGCGAAGGGCAGGTGGTGCAGCACGCGCGCCGACAGCGCCCTGAGCTCGGCTTCGTCGAAGCGCGCCGCGCCACGCGAAATGTCGGCGAGGTCGAACGCTTCGGCGAGCTCGGCGAGCGAGGCGACCGGCCTGACCGCCTCGGCCGAGCCGACCAGCACCGCCAGCGCCGCGACCGCGAGCGCCTCGACGCCGCTGTCGCGCAACGAGCGGATCGACAGCGCGCCGCTGCGCTTCGACAGGCCTTCGCCGCCGGCGTCGGTGAGCAGGTTGTGGTGGCCGAAGACCGGCGCCGCAGCGCCCAGGGCCGCGAAGATCTGGATCTGCACCGCGGTGTTGGTGACGTGGTCGTCGCCGCGGATGACATGGGTGACGCCGAGGTCGATGTCGTCGACCACCGAGGGCAGGGTGTAGAGGTAGCTGCCGTCTTCGCGCGCGAGCACCGGATCGGAGAGCGAGGCGCAATCGATATGGCTTGCGCCGCGCACGGCGTCGTCCCAACGCACCACGCCCGCATCGAGCTTGAAGCGCCAATGCGGCTTGCGCCCCTGCGCTTCGAGCGCGGCGCGGTCGGCGTCTGTGAGCTTGAGCGCGGCGCGATCGTAGATCGGCGGCTTGCCGAGCGCCTGCTGGCGCTTGCGCCGCCGGTCGAGCTCTTCGGCCGTCTCGTAGGCGGGATAGAGTCGGCCCGCCCGCTTCAGCCTCTCGGCCGCCGCTTCGTAGAGCGCCATCCGTTCCGACTGGCGGCATTTCAGGTCGGGGGCGATTCCGAGCCAGGCGAGGTCGGCCTCGATCGCGTCGGCGTATTCGCGCCGCGATCGCTCAATGTCGGTGTCGTCGAAGCGCAGGATGAAGCGCCCGCCGCCGCGCAGGGCGTAGAGCCAGTTGATCAGCGCGGTGCGCGCGTTGCCGATGTGGATGAACCCGGTCGGCGAGGGGGCGAAGCGGACAGTGGGGCGAGCGGCCATGCGCCTTCATAGAAGCGTCGCCAAGACCCGGCAATATCGCCCGATCGCCGATTCGCGGCATGAAACCGTCTGGGGACCCCGATGACGATCTCCGCCCTGGCCGCCGGCGTGGCTGGCGGCGGTCTCGCGCTGCACGTCTTCAGCGCCGCCATCGCCTCTGTCCGCTGCCGCCGCGGCGGCAAACCGCTCGCTCCGCCTGCCGCCGCGCCGCCGGTCGCCATCGTCCAACCTTTGTGTGGCGTCGAGGCGTTCTCGAAAGACACGCTCGCCTCGATCTTCGCCCTCGACTACCCCGATTACGAAGTCGTGTTCTGCGTCGCCGACGCCGCCGATCCGATCGCGCCGATCGCGCGCCGCGCCATGGCGGCGCATCCCGAGATTCCGTCGCGGCTGCTGATCGGCGACGATCGCGTCAGCGCCAATCCCAAGCTCAACAACGTCGTCAAGGGCTGGAAGGCGGCGCGGCGCGACTGGATCGTCATCGCCGATTCCAACGTGCTCATGCCGCGCGACTATATCCAGCGGCTGATGAAGCGCTGGCGCGCCGACACCGGCATCGTCTGCGCCCCGCCGCTCGGGGCGCGACCGGAAAACTTCGCCGCCGAAATCGAATGCGCGTTCCTCAACACCTACCAGGCGCGCTGGCAGTATTCGGCCGAGGCGCTCGGCTTCGGCTTCGCCCAGGGCAAGACGATGCTGTGGCGACGCGACGTCCTCGAGGCGGGCGGCGGCATCGAGGCGCTCGGGGCCGAGATCGCCGAAGACGCCGCTTCGACCAAGCTCGTCCATCGCGCCGACTTGCGCGCCCATCTCGCCAGCCCGCCGTCGCAGCAGCCGCTCGGCGCCCGGCGCCTGCGCGACGTCTGGGCGCGGCAGGTGCGTTGGGCGCGGCTGAGGCGCGCGACCTTCCCGCTCTATTTCGCCCCCGAGATCGTCACCAGCAGCCTGCTGACGCTCGCCGCGGCGGCGATCGGCGGCGAGGAGCTTGGCGTCAGCGCGCCGGCGGCCCTGACCCTTGCCGCGGCGATCTGGTACGGCGCCGAAGCGGCGCTCGCCGCCGCCGCCGGTTGGCCGCTCGCCTGGTCGTCGCCCGCCGCCTGGATGGCGCGCGACGCGCTGCTGCCCGTGTTGTGGCTCAGTGGCTGGATGAACGCCCGCTTCGTCTGGCGCGGCAACGTCATGTCCGCCGACGAGGAGACGCTCGTCGCCGAAAGCGGCGGCGGCGGGGCTGGCGGGTAAGCGTAGCGCTGCGGCGCCGCCTGCCATTCCTGTCATGGCCGGGCTTGAGGGTCGCCGTCGGGGCGCTTCTACGCCTCGCTGAGCGCCGGATAGTCCGAGTAGCCTTTCGCGCCGCCGCCGAAGTATGTGGCGCGATCGCCGGTCGCAAGCTCGGCGCCGCGGCGTAGACGCTCGACCAGATCGGGATTGGCGATGAACGGCCGGCCGAAGGCGACGAGGTCGACGGCGCCGGCGGCGAGCGCCTCGATCGCCATTTCGCGCGTGTAGCCGTTGTTGCCGATATAAGCGCCGGAGAAGGCGCGTCGCAGCGCCGGCCAGTCGAACGGCGCGATGTTGCGGTCGCCCTGGGTCGCGCCCTCGACGACGTGGATGTAGCCGATCTTCCGTTCGGACAGCTTGGCGACGAGATGGCCGAAGGTCGCCGCCGGGTTGGAATCGGCGATGTCGTTGGCCGGGCTGACCGGCGCGATGCGGATGCCGACGCGCGCGGCGGGCCACACCTTGACCACAGCGTCGACGACTTCGAGCGCGAAGCGGGCGCGGTTCTCGACCGATCCGCCGTAGGCGTCCGCTCGCTTGTTCGTCCCGTCGCGCAGGAACTGGTCGATGAGATAGCCGTTGGCGCCGTGCAATTCGACGCCGTCGAAGCCGGCGCGCTTGGCGTTGGCGGCGGCTTTGGCGAAATCGGCGACGATGCCGGGGATCTCCGCCGTCGCGAGCGCGCGCGGCTCGGACACTTCGGCGAAGCCGCTTTCGATGAAAGTGCGGGTGTTGGCGCGGATCGCCGACGGCGCGACCGGCGCGCCGCCATTCGGCTGCAGCGAAACGTGCGAAATGCGGCCGACGTGCCAGAGCTGGGCGAAGATGCGCCCGCCCGCTTCATGCACGGCGCCAGTCGCCCGGCGCCAGCCCTCGACCTGCGCGTCCGTGTACATCCCGGGCGTCCAGACGTAGCCCTGGCCCTGTCGGCTGATCTGCGTACCTTCGGAAACGATCAGCCCGGCGCTGGCGCGCTGGCGGTAATAGGTCGCGGCGAGCTCGCTGGGGACGTCGGAGCCGTGGGTGGCGCGATTGCGCGTCAGCGGCGCCATGACGACGCGGTTTGGCAACGTGAGATCGCCGAGTCGAAAGGGCTGCAGCAGAGGCGAATCGTTGGCGACCATGGCGGTTCCTTTCTCAAGCAGTGTCCCCTCTCACCGCTCGCGGAAGGAAGGGATCTGATATCGCATCGTTCAGGCCGGCAGCGTCAGCAGGCCGGCGGCGCCGTCGTCGACGCCGATCAGCAGCCGCGCGCCGGTCGCGTCCCAGCCGAGGGCGCTGACGGCGCCGCCGCCCGGCGCGCGCACCAGAATTTCAGCCGCGTCGACCAGCCGGCACAGCAGCGCCATGCCGTCTGAATAGCCGATCGCGACGACCAGGGCGCGCGGATGAAACGCGACCTTGACGACGCGAGCCGAACGTACGCCGCATTCGCGCGGCGCCTTGCCCATCGGCCCGTCCTTGTCCTTGAACGGCCAGACGATGCAGGCGTCGGCGCCGGAGGTCGCCAGCCAGTGGCCGTCGTGCGACCACGACAGGGCGCGCGTCTTGCCGGGGTAGCCGGTCATGCGCATGTTGCGCGCGTCGGCGATCCGCCAGCCGTGCAGCGCGTTCTCCTGCATCGAGGTGACGACGAAGCGCCCGTCGGGCGACGCGGTGACGTCGATGTGCGAGCCTTTCCACTCGAGCATGGTCGGCTCGGCGGCGGCGTTGGGGAACCACAGCGACGCGCCATTGTAATGGGCGAGCGCCAGCCGATAGCCTTTGGGCAGGAAGGCGAGGCCGCGCACGGTGGTCGGCGCGGTCCAGGATTTCACCGCGCCGGCGGCGTCGCGGGCGCGGGCCTGCTTGCCGGCCGCCCAGGCGATCGCGCCGGCCTGCGCGGTCAGCGCGTCGATCCAGCGCCCTTTTTCGTCGGCGATCGCCTCGAGGCCGCCGTCGACGGAAGTTCTGACGACGCGGCCGTCGTCGCCGCCGGTCAACAGCGTGTCGCCGTCGCGCGCGGCGACGAGGATCGCACCGTCGGGGTGGGCGACGACGCGCCGCTCGGCCCCGGGATCGCCAATGACGACGGCGCCGTCGGCGAGCGCCAAGGCAGGCTCGCCGCCGATGAAGGCGGCGGCGACGGCCGGCGCGCCGGCGGCGAGCGGTCGCACATGGGCGGTCAGCGATGAGGTCGGTTCGACCATAGCGGCGGCGATCGGCGCTTACGCGATCAGACGGCGCAAGCGAGGAAACCCTCGCGGATCGTCGCCTCGTCGAGATTGCGGCCGATGAAGATGACCTTCGACTCGCGCTTCTCGTCCGGCTTCCAATCGCGCTGCGGCTCGCCGTCGAGCATCATGTGCACGCCCTGGAAGACGAAGCGCTTGGGATCGTCCTTGAAGGCGACGATGCCCTTGCAACGCAGAATGTCGGGGCCGCGCTCCTGGGTGAGGCGGTTGATCCACGGCATGAACTTGTCGGGGTCGAGGTCGCCTTCGAGCTTGGCCGCGATCGATTGCATGTCCTCGTCGTGATAGTGCTTCAGGCCGTGGTGGCGATGGCCGTCGCCGTCGTGGCCATGACCATGATCGTGGTCGTGATCGTGATCCTCGACGGTGAGGAATTCCGGCTCGATGTCGAGGATGCGGTCGAGGTCGAAGGCGCGACGCTCCAGCACCTCGTCGATCTTGACGTCGCAGCGATTGGCGCGATGCAGCCGCGCGTAGGGGTTGATCGCGCGGATGCGCGCCTCGACCTCGCGCAGCTCGGCGGGCGAGACGAGGTCGGTCTTGTTGATGATGATGACGTCGGCGAAGGCGATCTGGTTCTTCGCTTCCGGCGCGTCGCGCAGGCGCTGGCTCAACCACTTGGCGTCGGCGACGGTGACGACCGCGTCGAGCCGCGCCGCGCCGCGCACGTCCTCGTCGACGAAGAAGGTCTGGGCGACCGGCGCCGGATCGGCGAGGCCGGTCGTCTCGACGATGATCGCGTCGAACTTGCCCTTGCGCCGCATCAGCCCTTCGATGATGCGGATCAGGTCGCCGCGGACGGTGCAGCAGATGCAGCCGTTGTTCATCTCGAACACTTCTTCGTCGGCGCCGACCACGAGTTCGTTGTCGATGCCGATCTCGCCGAACTCGTTGACGATCACCGCATAGCGCTTGCCGTGCGGCTCGGAGAGGATGCGGTTGAGCAGGGTCGTCTTGCCGGCGCCGAGGTAGCCGGTCAGGACGGTGACGGGGATTTTGTCGAGGCTCGCGTCGGTCATGGCGGTCAAGCGCTTGCGGCTCCAGACAGTTGGGGGAGAAACGATTCAGGTTTCGATATAGGTCGGCGGCGCCCGAATGGGTAGGGGGGCCGCTGCCCTTGCCCGGTCTCGCGCGTTCATGATATCTAGTCAGGATGACCAGGTTGGCGAAATCCTCACGCGCGCCGCGCCCCCCCGGCGCGTGGCTGCTGCAGGACGCCAAGGCGCGATTCAGCGAGCTGGTGCGCAGGGCCCATAGCGAGGGGCCGCAGCTCGTCACGGTTCGCGGACGCGAAGAGGTCGTGGTCGTCGCCGCCGACGAATTCCGCCGTCTGAAAGGCGAGCGAACCGGGGCGGCGCTCGTCGAGGCGCTGCAGGCCTCCCCGCACAAGGACATCGAGATCGCGCCGAAGCGGGCCCGCGCGCCGGTGCGCGGCGTCGAGCTGTGACGCGCTGGCTGCTCGACACGAACGTGCTGAGCGAACTGCGGCGGCCCCGGCCCGAACCGAACGTCGTCGCTTTCGTCGCCGCGCAACCGCTGGAATCCCTGTTCGTCAGCGTCGTAACCTTCGCCGAGATTCGCTTTGGGGTCGAGCGCGTGGCCGACGCCGGAAAGCGCGTCGAACTCCAGAATTGGCTCGACGGCGCGCTGCGGCCGATGTTCGAGCAACGGACGCTGCCGGTTAGTGAAGAGGTGATGTTCAGGTGGCGAATGCTCGTCGAGGCCGGGCGCAAGGCGCGCCACACGTTCTCTCAGCCCGACCTCATCATCGCCGCGACGGGCCTGTGCTACGGTTTGACCGTCGTCACCCGCGATGTGCGGGAATTCGAAATCGCGCGCGCGCCCGTCGTCGATCCTTGGCGCGCCGCGCCTTGAGCCCCGGCGGACGATCCGCGGACCGTAAGCGATCGGCGTCAGACAAAGGGGGAAGCGTCGTCTTGAAACTTCGTCTCGCCGGCCTGTCCGCGATCGTCCTGTTGATCCTCGCTGCGCCGGCTCTCGCCGCCGCTGCGAGAGACCCCGCCGACCCCCGGACGCCGGTCGCCGCGCTCTATGCGATCGAGAAGACCGGCCACGCGCCTCTGGCGACGCCCGCCCAGCGCGCCGCGGCGTTGACCCGCGGCCTCGCCGCGATGTGGGACAAGGCCGAGGCGGGCGCCAGCCACGGCGGCGGCATTGCGATCGACTTCGACGTCGTCACCAATTCGCAGGGCGCGGAGGTCAAGTCCTACGCGCTGGCGGTCACAGCACGCGCCGCGAACCGCGCGATCGTCGTCGCGACGATCGACCCCGGCGACTGGGGGCGCCAGTCGGCGCGCGAAAACGCCATCACGTTCTCGCTGCTGCGCCAGAATGGGCGCTGGCGCGTCGACGATGTCAGCGGCGTCGCCGAGCCCAACGCATGGTCGCTGCGCGACATGCTGACGCTCGCGCTCAAGGCGCAATGAGGGGAAGAAGCCGATGCGCCGCCTGGCCTTTGCGCTCGTCGCGTTGATCGCATTCGCCGCCCCGGCGCTCGCCGCCGGCCCGCTCGACGAGCTCAGGCGTTCGTTCACGCTCGACGGCAAGCCGGTCCCGCCCAATGTGTTCCGCGACTTCGGCGACGCCGATCTCGGCGATTCGCTGCCCTCGGTCGTCGCGATCGACGTCAAGGCGGCGGTCGACTCCAACCGCTACGGCGATCCGATCGTGCGGCGCGGCGACTGGCTGACGCAGAGCCGCCCGGCGGCCGGCACGCTCAACGGCGCCGAAGAGACCGGCTATCGCTATGTCGGCGCGACGAAAAACGGGTTGCTCGTCGTCATCGCCACATATAGCGGCGGCGGCAGCGGAATCTTCACCACGCTGCATGTCCTCGACGCCAGCCTCGCCGCCGGCTTCGACGGCGACGGCAAGCGCTACGGCCGCGTCGATCTTGCCGTGCTGCGCAGCGTCGTCCTCGGCGACCGCTGGGACGGCGAGGCGACCATCGTCGGCGACACAATCCGCATCGCGACGGCGAAGACGGCGGCGGAGGGGGTTCCCAAGTCGATCGAGGCGAAGCGGCCATAGGGCCGCGCCGCGAGCCACGTCGATCCATCGAGGGCAAGCCGCCTTGCGGCGGCTCCTCCGCTCCGCTCCGGCCCTTCGAGCGACCGTGGCGCGCCTCCTTGAATGCGCGGTCGCCGACCGCGCCGCTTCCCGCTTGCGGTTCGTTGCAAAGAGCGCCGCGCGCGGCCAACGCGCGGCTGCAGGTCGCCTATCGTTCGAGCAATGCGATCCGCCCAAACGTCGCACAATTTTCCAGCGCCGGCGCGAACGCAATACCGCCGCCGGAGCCGAAAACTGGCCTCGGCCGCTGCGCCGCCGCAGTTCGCGATCCGGGCGCGCAACGCGTTCGTCCGCCAATCGACGCTGATCAGGGCAGGCAATGTCGAGGACAAGAATGGCTCCTTGGCCGGGCGCGGTTCTTGCTCGCGGATAGGGTCTTGCGGTCGGCGGCTGCGCCGCTTAACGCAGCGAATGTGTTGGCCACCGAAATCGAAAGTCGAAGCCGACCCAACTGCGGCCTCGGATGGGGTTGTCCATATGCTTGAGTTTTGGCCGATTGTTTTGACGATTTCCGGACTCGCCACATCCGGCCTGTTTGCCCGCGCCGTACGCGACCACTTCGTTTCAAAGAAATTGCCGGCGGCGATGAAGCTTCTTGTAACGTTGTCCTACCTGGCGGTATTCATCTATGTCTTCGCGCTATGGACGGGCGGCGCCGCACTCTGGCAAAGAATCGCAGGTCTGTCTCTTCAGATTGTCGCCGCCGGTCTTTTCAATTGGGCGAGAACGACGACTCGAGATAGACGCCTGACCGCCGCGTTCGACACTGATGAACCGACCTTTCTGATGGAATCCGGCCCGTATCGATTTGTGCGCCATCCTTTCTACGTTTCTTATGTCGTGTTTTGGGTTGGATCGTCGCTCGGGGGGAACTCATTGGTTCTGTATGTGCTTTGCGTCCTACTGATTGCGAGTTACGTTGTCGCCGCATTGTTGGAAGAAAGGAAATTCAAAGTATCGACGTTCGCCGTCGATTATGAGCTCTACGCGAAGAAAACCGGGTTCTTCTTTCCGAAAATTGCGGCTTTAGCGAAACGGGATCCGCCGAAAGGTCGGCAGCATCCTTAAGAAAACGTTTCGAGGCAGGCCGTCCCGCGGAGCGCGGGCGTGAATCTTCGTTTTTATTGAGGCGTCGATCCCCTGGACGCCTCAGTCCTCGCCCCGGACCGCAGCGACGCCGCAGCTCGTTGCGCTGCTTTGCCGCCTCTATTGTTTCCAAAGCTTAGCGCGTCTGATTGCGAGGTCGTCGTTTTCGCGATGTTAAGCCTTGCGCGCCTATTGATCGGCGAATGCCGTAAACACGCCTGCAGTAGGGGCGCTTCCTGGCCGATCTCAGACTTGAAGTCATCAGCAGATTGCCGTCGGCGCCGCGCCGCGCGCCGCCCGTGCTGTTCCTTCACGGCACGTGGCACGGCGCCTGGTGCTGGGCGGAGAACTTCCTCGACTATTTCGCCGCCAACGGGTTTGCCGCCTACGCCCTGAGTTTTCGCGGCCACGGCGAGAGCGAAGGCCGCGAGCGTCTGCGATTGACGCGCATTCGCGACTTCGTCGCCGACGTCGCCACCGTCGTCGGCATGCTGCCGAGCCCTCCGATTCTCGTCGGGCACTCGATGGGCGGCTTCGTGGCGCAAAAATATCTCGAACGACGTTCACTTCCTGGCGCAGTTCTGGTCGCAAGCGTGCCGCCCCGAGGCCTGTCGCGTTCGCTCTTGCGACTCATGCGCGGTGACCCGCTTGTGGTTCTCAAGAGCGCCCTCACCCTCAGCCTTTGGGCAATGATCGCCGACGTCGAGCGCGCGCGCGCGCTTCTCTTCTCCCCCTCGATGCCCCGCGAAAAGGCGTCCCGGTATTGTGAGCAACTTCAGGACGAGGCCTATCTCGCCTATCTCGACTGCCTCGCCCTCGACCTCGTCAATGTCCAAGAAATATCGGTGCCCGTGTTTGTAACGGGTGGCTCGCTTGACGCCGTGATCCAGCCGGACCTCGTCGCAGAGACCGCGCGCGCCTATGGCGTCAAACCGGTCATGTTCGAGACCATGGCGCACGACATGATGTTGGAGCGGGATTGGCGCCGCCTCGCCGAGGCGATCTTGGCGTGGGTCGAAACCCTCGAAGGCGTTGCGCCCCAACATAGCGCGACGACAAAAGTCTCGGCTCGCAACGACGCGAGCTCCGCGTGGCGGGCGAGCGTCGCGTCCTGATCTTTCGGCCGAAAGCGGCGAATGACGGTGCAATCGAGCCGGGCGCCAAGCGTCAGAGTTTCACCGTTGGCGCGGCGCCGCAGCTCCGCGCGCGGCTACAGCGCGCGCAACCGTTCGAGCAACGCGATCTGCCCGAGCGTGGCGCAATTCTCCGGCGCCGGCGCAAACGCGATTCCGAGCGCGTCGCCGGCGGCGCGATAGCGCGTGGTCAACGCCGGCGAGCCGACGACACGGGCCTCGCGTGCGCCTTGCGCGCCGGCGAGGATTTCCGCGCCGATCAGTAGGCCAGAGAGATAGTCGGCGAGCGCAGGCGCCGGCAGCTCATGCAACAGGCCGAGCGTGCGGGTCATGAAGATCGCGTGCAGCAGATCGCCCGGCCGCTCGAGCGCGGCGGCGGAGGCGAGGCCGCGGCCAAAGGCGTCGGCGGCGGAGGCAGTGTCGCTCCCGTCCGACGGCGCCATCAGCCGGCCGAGCAGACTGTGGTCCTTCAGCGCCGCGAAGACTTCGCCGGTCATGAAGGTGGCGAAGTCGACGATACGGCCTGCCTCGACCCGCGCCCATTTCGAATGCGTGCCGGGCAGGACGAACAGCCCGTCAGCGCGGCCGCTGGCGCTGAGCGCGCCGAGGATCTGCGTCTCCTCGCCGCGCATCACGTCTGGCGCGCCGCGCTGATCGCGCGCGCTGAGGCCAGGAACGACGACGACACGGCCGATCCGCCTCGCGGGAACGGTCATCATCGCCGCGGCGATCTCCGCCGCGCCGGCCGGGCAGGCGACATAAGGCGCCTCGACCCAACCTTGGCGTGAGCCGACCATGCCGCTCATGACGATCGGCAGGCCGGGGAAACGCCGCATCCATTCGCCGATCTGCGCCTCGAGAAACGCTTCGTGGGCGCCGCCGGCGAGGCTGGTCGCCCCGGTCTCGGCTTCAACCGCGTCGAGCACGGCGCCGTCGGCTGCGGCGAGCCGGGCGCGAAACGCGCTGGTCCCCCAGTCGACGCTGACGAGGGCGGGTGAGGAGGACAAGGACGACTCCTGGGCTGGGGCGGACCATCCTAGCCGATAGATTCCCACGCGTGGCGGGCCCGCAACCGACCGCCGTCGCGGCGCCGTCAGCTTTGTGGCAGTTGCGTGCGATCAAACAGGTCGGCGATCCGCAGCGCGGCGTCGTCGACCACATCCCACGCCGTGTATTCGATCGTGGTCGTGGGATCGGTCGGCCCTCGCGTTAGCGTCATGATCAAGCGTATCATTTGCCGGTCGAGCCAGCCGTAGCGCGGGTAATCCAGCCGTCCGGCAATGGCCAGGGCGAGGGCTGGGGTGAGCCGATTCTGGGCGAGCGCCTTGCGAAGATAAGGGTTGCCCGCGGCGGTGTCCCGGCCCGGTTTCCTTGCCGCCAGACAGATGGAAATGAACGCCAACGGCGGCGCAGCGCCCAACGACCGGTAGAGGGAAAGAAACCGGCGTCCTTCGGGCAGATGCCGGCCATAACGCACGGCCGACACGATCGCCGCCAGCCGCGCCTGCGCCAGCTTTTCCGCGGTCGGAAAGGTCGTCGCCAAATCCTGTGGCGAAACGGAGATTCCCCGCTCGGCGAGGCGGCTGGCGATTCGCTCGGCGACGCGTCGCGCCTGGCCATCGTGTGTCGCGTAATAGAGCTGCATATTCTGACTAGCGTGATGCAAGGGGTTGAGCATGGGCTGGCAAGGCGCCGGTCCGTCCGTCTTCCCGCCAAACTCGGAATCATTCAACGTTCAGCCTATATGACTTGAAAACGCGAGCGGCCGCGTCAAATGACCGCAAAGCGTCAATCGCGGCTGACTGTGATCCGTCCTGATTCCTCTGAGCGCCGGCGCGACCGCTTGTGTCGTTTGTTTCTTCCTGTAGCCTCACCGCCCCGAGCGGCGGATTAGGAGAGTCGATGTCGCCAATCATTTCTGTCGCCGCCGTCACCAAGCGATTCGGCTCAGGCCTCACAGCGATCGACGCAATCAATCTGGAAATCGCGAAAGGCGAGATCTTCGCGCTGCTGGGACCCAACGGCGCCGGCAAGACGACGCTGATCAGCGTCATCTGCGGCATCGTTTCGATGACCTCGGGACAGGTCCGCGTCGACGGCCACGACATTGCCCGCGAGTATCGCGCCGCCCGCTCGAAAGTGGGCCTGGTTCCACAGGAGATCGCGCTCGACATCTTTGCGACGGTTTGGAACACGGTCCGCTTCAGCCGGCGCCTGTTCGGCCGCCAACCGAACGATGGCTACCTCGAAGCGTTGCTGCGTGACCTTTCGCTGTGGGAGAAGCGCAACAGCCGCGTCATTGAACTCTCGGGAGGGATGAAAAGGCGCGTCATGATCGCCAAGGCGCTGAGCCACGAGCCCGACGTCCTGTTTCTCGACGAGCCCACGGCGGGCGTCGACGTGAATCTGCGCCGCGACATGTGGGCGCTGGTCCGCAAACTGCGCGACGAGGGCGTCACCATCATTCTGACGACGCATTACATCGAGGAAGCCGAGGAGATGGCCGACCGCGTCGGCGTGATCAACAATGGCAGCATCCTGCTTGTCGAAGACAAAGCGGCGCTGATGCACAAGTTCGGCAAGCGGCGACTGACGCTGACGCTTCGCAAGCCGTTGGACGGGCTCCCCGCCGCGCTGGCGGAGTGGACGCTCGCGCTCGACGAGAGCGGGCGGCGACTCACTTACAGCTTCGACGCCGACTCGCAGGGCGCCGGCATTCCCGTGTTGCTGCGCCGCCTCGGCGAGCTCGGCGTCGACTTCAAGGATCTCGACACGTCGTCGAGCACGTTGGAGGACATCTTCATCAGCCTCGTGGGGCGCGCAGCGTGAGCGACGGGATGGCCTTCAACCCGGGCGGGGTCTGGGCGATCTACCGTTCGGAACTCGCGCGCACCGTGCGGACGATCGGCCAGAGCGTCGCGGTGCCGGTGATCACCACGGCGTTGTATTTCGTGGTCTTCGGCGGCGCGATCGGATCGCGCATGCAGCAGGTCGACGGCGTCGGCTACGGCGCCTTTATCGTGCCGGGGCTGATCATGCTCTCGCTTCTGACGCAGAGCATCTCGAACGCGTCGATTGGCATCTACTTCCCGAAATTCACCGGGACGATCTTCGAAATTCTGTCGGCCCCGCTGTCTTACGTCGAGGTCGTCATCGCCTATGTCGGCGCGGCCGCCACCAAGTCGGTTGCGATCGGCCTCATCATCCTGGCGACCGCCACGCTGTTTGTGCCGGTGCATATTCTCCATCCTTTGTGGATGGTCGTCTTCCTCCTGCTGACTTCGGTGGCGTTCAGCCTGTTCGGCTTCATCATCGGCATCTGGGCCAAGACTTTCGAGCAGCTCGCGATCATACCGGCGCTGATCGTCACGCCGCTCACCTTCCTCGGCGGAGCGTTCTATTCGATCGACATGCTTTCCCCAATTTGGCGCACCGTCAGCCTGTTCAATCCGGTCGTGTATCTGGTGAGCGGCTTCCGCTGGAGTTTTTATGGCCGCGGCGACGTGAGCGTCGCCGGCAGCCTCGGCTTCACCACCCTCTTCATCGCCATTTGCCTGGCGGTCCTGTGGTGGATCTTCCGCACCGGCTATCGCCTCAAGCCATAGGGGCGCGTCAGCGAATCTCGATCGAGCGCAGGTACCGGTCGCGGTAGGTGTCGAGAACGACCGCCAAGACGATCACTGTGCCGATCACGATCGGCTTGAAATTGTCGCCGACGCCAAACAACTGCAATCCGGTGCTGAGGACCTGAAGAATACAGGCGCCGATGAGGCTGCCGACGATCGAGCCCTTGCCGCCGCTGAGGCTGGTGCCGCCGATAATGACCGCCGCGATGGCGTTGAGTTCGTAGCCGACGCCGGCGATCGGGCTGCCGATGTTCAGCCGCAGCAGATAGACGACGGCCGCGGTGCCGGCGGTCAGACCGCTGATGGCGAACGCGGCGATCTTGTAATTGCGCGGCGTGTGGCCGGAGAGCCTCACCGCTTCCTCATTCGTGCCGATAGCGAAGATGAACCGGCCGAACACAGTGAAGCGCAGGATGAACCAGCCGACCAGGATGACCCCGACCGCCACCAGGAAGATCGACGGCAGCACGCCGCCGACGATCATGTTGCCGAAATCGACGAAAGGCTGCGGCAGGCCGGTGATCGTCGAATTGTTGCTCAGCACGCGCGCCGCGCCGCTGGCGACGTTGAGCATCCCGAGGGTGACGATGAAGGAAGGGAGCTTCCATTGCTCGCATACCCAACCGTTGATCGCGCCGCAGGCGGCGCCGGTTCCCATGCAGCCGAGAATGGCGAGCGGCACCGACAGCCAGGCCGGCAAGCTCTTGTCCGTCATGATCAGCGCGCCGACGACGGTGCACAGCGCCAGGACCGAGCCGACCGAAAGGTCGATGCCGGCGGTCAGGATCACAAACGTCATCCCCGCCGCCAAGACCGTATTGATCGCGATCTGCACGAATATCTTGAGGAAGTTTTCGGCGCTGGCGAAATACGGCGCGGTCAGACAAAAGAACAGCACGATCAGGACAAGCGCGACGGCGACCCCGGCCTCTCGCACCAGGAACCGCAGAATGGTGTTCCAGCGCTCGCCCGCGCTGCCGCCGCGAGTCAGTTCAGTTTGCTCGCTCAAGGCCGTATTCCTCGTAAGCCAGTGACAGAATGCGTTGCTGGTTGAAATCGGACCTCGGCAAGTCTCCGACGATCTTGCCGTGCGCGAACACGATGATGCGGTGGCACATCGAGATCAATTCAGGCAGGTCGGACGAGACGAAGATCACGCCCTTGCCCGTGGCGGCGAGCGCCCAAAGCAGGTCGTAAATTTCCCGCTTCGCCCCGACGTCGATTCCGCGCGTCGGTTCGTCGCAGATCAGGATCTTCGAGCCGCGGAACAACCACTTGGCGATGACGACCTTCTGCTGGTTGCCGCCGGAAAAATTGCCGACGAGCTGATACACGGAAGGCGTCTTGATGCGCAGGTCCGTTACCAGCGCGCTGGCCGCCTGCCGCTCGACCTCGGGTTGCAGCAATCCCGCCCGCGAGATCTTGGCCATGTCGGTGATCGTGATGTTCTCGGCGCAAGGCAAGGTGAGAAGCAGCCCTTGCCCCTTGCGATCCTCGGTCAGCAGGCTCAGTCCATGCCGAACCGCGTCGCGCGGAGACCGGATCTCGACGGGAGCGCCCTCGACAAAGACGTTGCCGGCGATCTTGGGGTCGGCGCCGAACAGCGCGCGCATGGTCTCGGTGCGGCCGCTGCCGACGAGGCCCGCGACCCCGACAATTTCGCCGCGCCGCACCGCGAACGACACCGCCGGGGCGCCGGCGTTGCGCTTCAAGCCCTCGACGCGCAACAATTCGCCGTCGACGACGACGTCGTCGCGATACGCATCCTCATCGCGAACGCTGCGGCCCACCATCATCCGGACGATGTCGGGGATCGCCAAACCGGCGAGCGGCCGCGTCTCCACCACCTGACCATCGCGCAACACGGTGACGGTGTCGCCGATCTCGTAGATCTCTTGCAGGCGATGCGAGATGTAAAGGATCGTCACGCCCTTCGATTTCAGTTTCTTGAGGATTTCAAACAGGCGCTCGACCTCCTTCGAGGTGAGGGTCGCCGTCGGTTCGTCGAGGATGAGCAGCTTGCTGTCGTAGCAGAGCGCCTTGGCGATCTCCACGAGTTGCATCTGCGCCACCCCTAGTCGACCAACGAGAATGGTGGGCGCAATGTCCAATCCGACTTCCTGCAGCAACTCCGCCGCGCGCCGGTTCATCTCCCTGAAATTCACCAAGCCACGGCGCTGAGGAAGGCTTTCGAACAGCAGGTTCTCCGCGACCGTCAGTTGCGACAGCATGCTCAATTCTTGGTGCACCACACGGATGCCGACGCCGTAGGCGTCGATCGGGGTGCGCGGCCGGTAGGGCTTGCCGTCAAAATCGATTTCGCCCTCGTCAGGCACATAGATGCCGGCGAGCAAGTTGATCAACGTCGACTTGCCGGCGCCGTTCTCGCCCAGCAGGACGTGCGTGTCGCCGCGGCGGATCTCGAGCGAGACGTCACGAAGCGCGACGACGCCCGGGAACCGTTTGCCGACGGCGTTCAGCTTCAGGATCGCATCGTTCATCGCGGTCACTCGGGCGCGTGATCAGCCGATCTCAAAAGGAAGGGCGCGGGCTGCCCGCGCCCTTCCGGACTCGCATCAATGGCGAGAGAGAGGCTCGCTTACAGATCGGCGGCGGTGATCAGCTTGACGTCGGTCTTGACCCAGCCGGTGAATTTTTCACCTGCCAACTGGCGAAGACCATAGTCGATTCCCAGCGCCGCCATTTGCGCGCCGTACTGCTCGACGGTCGCCAGCATCTTGCCGCCCTTGATCAACGGCTGCACCGCCGGGATATTGTCGAAGCCGACGACCTTGATCGTCCCGCTCTTGCCCGCCGAATCGAGCGCCTTGACCACGCCGAGCGCCATCGAGTCGTTGGCCGCCATGACGCCTTGGATGTCATGGTACTGCGTGAGGAAGTTCGTCATCAGCGTATTGGCTTCCTCGGTTTCCCAATGCGCCGTCTTGCTGTCGAGAAGCTGCAGCTTGCCTTCGGCAATCGAGTCGTCGAAGCCCTTCTTGCGCTGCTGGGCGTTGTCGGCCTCCGGATTGCCTTCGAGGATGACCACCTTGCCGCCCGGCCCGAGCGCCTTGGCCAAGGCGTCGCCGGCCAGTTTCGCGCCGGCCCGATTGTCGGGACCGAAGAACGCAAGGTCGATCCCCGCCGCCTTCTTGGCGTCCTTGTCGAGTTCGACGTCGATGTTGATCACGGCCACGCCGGCTTTCACCGCTTTGGCCAGCGGCGTGACCATCGCCTTCGAATCCGCCGGCGCCACGACGATGATGTCGTACTTCTGGGTGACGAAGTTCTCGACGGCGTCGACCTGCGAGGCGAAGTCGCGTTCGTCCTTCATGCCGACGGCCTTGAAGTCGAACTTGGCGGCGTTCTTCGCCGCGTAGGCTTCCGCGCCGGCTTCCATCTGTTTGAAGAACTCGTTGGCCAGCGACTTCATCACCAGGCCGATTTTCGGCTTGCCAGCCGCGAACGCCGGCGAAACGCCGCCGGCCAACAGCGCGATCGAGCCGGCCGCGCCGGTCAGGACGAACTGACGGCGCGTGGCGCGCCCGCCAGTCAGCAACTGTTCGATTCTAGCCATTTTTCACTCCCTAGAGTTTGTCGTTCTTATTTGACTCTACCGACCAACCGTTCCGTCTGTTCCTCCTCTCAAGCAGGCTGCAGGGAAGCTTCTTGCATTCGCCCGACCGAAACGGCGCCGCTCGCGTTCGGCGGCGCACAAGACTGTCGGATCTGCAAGGACGTCGCCAAGAGATGACGGCGTCGACGCGGGACCGACCCCCCGGACAAGAGGTCGAGCAAGAGCTGCATGGCGAGAACGCCGATTTTCGCCACCGGCTGTCCCACCGTCGTCAATCGCGGCATCACAAGGTTGGCGAGCGGAATGTCGTCGAAGCCGACGATAGAGAGGTCGCCCGGCACGGCGAGACCGAGATCGGCGGCTGCGCGCAACGCGCCGATCGCCTGCTGGTCGGAACTGGCGAAGATCGCCGTCGGCCGGGGTGCGACGTCCATCAGACGCCGGATCGCCGCATAGCCGGAATCGTAGCTGAAGTGGGCGGAGACAATGTAGGCGGAGGGGTCGACGCCCGCCGATCGAAGAATGGGCAGCGCGACGTCTTCATAGCCCATGCGTCGCTCTTGCGCGTTCGGCAGGTCTTTCGGCCCGGCGACGCAGGCGATGAACCGATGACCGAGTCGGAGGAGGTACTCGGTGGCGCTCTTGGCGCCGGCGCGATTGTCGCTGGCGACGAACTGGCGCCCGGCGACTTCTCGATCCACCCCGACAAGGGGAATTTCGAACTCAAATGAAGGGTCGATCCCTCGCGCCGGCGCCAGAATGATGCCGTCGACGCGACGCACCGCCAGCGCGCGAAGATAATGCTTCTGACGCTCGGCCGAGTTGTCCGAATTGCCGAGGATGACATTGTAGCCGGCCGCGGCGGCGGATCGCTCGACGTGCAGCGCGAGTTCGCTGAAAAACGGATTGGTCACGTCGGGAATGATCAGACCGATCGTCTTGCTGCGGCGACTGCGCAAACTGCCGGCGATGGCGTTCGGCACATAGCCGAGTTCGCGAACGGCGATCTCGACTCGCTCGCGGGTCGCAGGGCTCACCGAAGGATGCTCGTTGATCACGCGCGAGACGCTGCCGACGGACACCCCGGCGCGTCTCGCGACGTCAACGATTTTGGCCATCGGCCGCTTCCGTGAAACGATGCAATGAATCGATACAATGACGGTGGGAACGTGTCAATATTTCCCGCCGCCGCTGGGTGCAGACGTTGGGCTTCGCCCCGGGCGTTGCGCCGATTCTGGCGTTCCATCCTCGCCGAACCGTCCGCCCTGTCGACCTCGCCGACCGCGGCGACCCAGCAACGGTCGAAAAGCGCCGCGGCGGACCGCCTGGGCGCCCGGTTGCGTGCGGAGGACAGGGTGGGCCGATCGCGGCGGGAGCGAACAATGTCTTTCTGAATATCAGAATTCAGTTAGAATGTCCTTCGGCCATCTGAGATCCCGCCATGTCCGTCTCCGCCCGCCGTCCACCCGCCCTGTCCAAGCGATCGCCGGCGCGGGGGCGGCGTTTTCGCCGAAGCGAAACAAAAGCCCGGCCAAACGATTGAAAAGGCCCGATATGGCGAAATCGTCGGCTTCGCCGCGAATGCGTGTGAGCGGCGAATCGCCGTCCAAACGGGGCTTTTCGTTTCGCTTTCCCTTCGTTTCGTTTCGCCCCGTTTCGCCGGCGCTGGGCGCCTGCCGGGGGGAGGGGGGCGGCGAACGCCGACTCTCGGCCCGTTCGGCTCGGACTCGCGGGCTGGGTGCAGCACGTCTCGCTGTTCACCCTGCGACTGCGTGCCGCTTGCCGCGGGTCGGGCTTTGTTTTAATCAATCGATTGATTAACGGAGATCGGCATGGCGGCAACTGCGAAAACAACGCCCCTGGCGGCCGCTGAAGGCCGTGGCGACGCGACGCGCCTGGCGCTGATCCACGCCGCGCTCGACCTGTTCGGAGCGAAGGGCTTCGAGGCGTCGTCAACCCGCGCCGTCGCCGCGGCGGCGGGGGCCAATCTCGGCAGCATCGCCTATCACTTCGGCGGCAAGCAGGGCCTGCGGCTCGCTTGCGCCGATCACGTCGTCGAAACCGTCCGCGGGTTCATTGGCCCGACGCTCGCCGCCGCCGGCCCGTCGCCGCTGACGCCGGCGGAAGCGCGCGCCTTGCTCGAGCGCGTTCTCGCGGCGTTCGTCGCTTTCATGGTCGTGCGCCCGCAGGCGCAATCCATCGCCCGCTTCGTCGTACGCGAGATGTTCGAGCCGACCGAAGCCTTCGAGCGCATCTACGCCGAGGCATTCGCGCCGATGCATGAACGCTTCTGTGCGGTGTGGGCGGCCGCGACCGGCGCGCCGGCCGACGCGCCGGCGACGAAGCTCGCCACCCTGGCGATGCTCGGCCAGATTCTCTGCTTCCGCGTCGCGCGTCGCGTCGCCCTGCGCCGGCTCGGCTGGAACGACATCGGCCCGCGCGAGGGTGAAGCCATCCTCTCGATGCTGACCACGCATCTTCATGCCGCGCTCGCCGCCGCGACCGGGGGGGACGCATGATCCTCGAGACCTTGTGCTCGATCGGCTTCGTCGCCAGTTGGCTCTCCGCCTGTGCGCCGTCCGCCGCCTCCGTCGTCGGCTATGTCGAAGGCGAGTACGTGCAGATTGCGCCGATCGAGGTCGCCCGCATCGTCGCGCTCGACGTCCGCCGCGGCGATCTGGTCAAGGCCGGCGAGACGATCGGTTCGGTCGAAGCGACCGACGCCGTCATCGCGGTGAGCAACGCCGAAGGCGCGCTCGCGCAGGCCAAAGCCGAGCTCGCCAACATCCTCTACGGCCGGCGGCCGGAGGAGATCGCCGCGATCGACGCGTCGCTCGACGCCGCCAAGCTGCAGACCGAAGACAACAAGCGCTCGCTCGACCGCGCGCGCGACCTTAACACGCGCGGCTTTGCGCCGCAGGCCGATCTCGACCGAGCGCAGACCGCCTACGACGTCGCTTCGTCGCGGGTCAAAGAGCTCACCGCCAATCTCGCCGTCGCCAAGCTGCCGGCGCGCGACGACGAGATCGCCGCCGCCCAGAGCCGGGTCAAACAGGCGCAGGCCGCGCTCGATCAGGCGCGCTGGCGGCTCGGCCAGCGCACGCTGACCGCGCCCGCGGCGGGCCAGATCTCCGACATCGTCCGCCATCCCGGCGAGGTCGCCGGTCCGACCGCGCCAGTCGTGTCGATGCTGCCCGACGGCGCGCTCAAGTTGACGCTCTACGCGCCGGAAACCGCGTTGTCGTCGCTCGCGCTCGGCGAGCAGCTCCCGGTCCGTTGCGACGGTTGCCCATCGGGTCTGACCGCGGCAGTCAGCTACATCGCGCGCAACCCGGAGTTCACGCCGCCGGTCATCTACTCGCTCGACCAGCGTCAGACGCTCGTCTACCTCATCGAGGCGCGGCCGGCGCACGAAGTAACGTTGCGGCTGCAGCCGGGCCAGATCGTCGACGTCGACTTGCCGCAGAGACGGCCATGAACGTCATCGACGTCACAGGCCTCGCCAAGTCGTTCAACGGCGTCGTCGCCGTCGATCACATCGCCTTGCGCGTCGCGGCGGGCGAGATCGTCGGCTTCCTCGGTCCGAACGGCTCCGGCAAGACGACGACGATCCGCATGATTTGCGGCCTGCTGACGCCCGACGCCGGCGAGGGGACGGTGCTCGGCTTCGACGTGCGGCGCGATAGCGCGCGCATCAAGCGCGAGGTCGGCTACATGACGCAAAGGTTCTCGCTCTACGAGGACCTGACGATCGAGGAGAACCTGTTTTTCGTCGCGCGGCTCTACCACCTCGCCGACCGGCGCCAAGTCGTCGCGACGACGCTCGCCGAACTCGGCTTGCATTCGCGGCGCCGCCAGATCGCCGGCACGCTGTCGGGCGGGTGGAAGCAGCGCCTCGCGCTCGCCGCCTGCATCATGCATCGACCGAGGTTGCTGCTGCTCGACGAGCCGACCGCCGGCGTCGATCCGAAGGCGCGGCGCGAATTCTGGGACGAGATCCACCGCCTCGCCGGCGGCGGGCTCACCGTACTGGTCTCGACCCATTACATGGACGAAGCGGAGCGCTGCCACCGCATCAACTACATCTCCTACGGCAAGATGCTCGCCACGGGCACGGTGCCCGACGTCGTGCGCGCCTCAGGCCTGTCGACCTTCATCGTCACCGCGCCGCCCTCGGCCGACTTCCTGGCGCGCGTCGAGGCGCTCGACGGCGTTGAACAGGTGGCGCCGTTCGGCGCGACGCTGCACGTTTCCGGCATCGATCGCGACCGCCTCGCCGCCGCGTTGGCGCCGCTGGCGCGCGAGGACGGCGTCGCCGTCGCGCCCGGGGAGACCAGCCTCGAGGACGTGTTCATCCACTTCATGGCGGCCGGCGACGGCGGCGTCGCAGGCGAGGAGCGGAAGCCGTGATGAGCGCCGTTTCCCTCCTCAACCTCGGCGCGATCCTCGCCAAGGAATTCATCCAGATGCGGCGCGACCGCGTCACTTTCGCGATGATGCTCGGCATTCCGGTGTTGCTGCTGATCCTGTTCGGCTACGCGATCAACACTGATCCCAAGCGGCTCGACGCGGCGTTGCTGGCGATGGGACGCGATCCCTATTCACGGGCGATCGCCGCGGCGCTCGAGGTCAGCAACTACTACCGCTTCGTCGAACGGCCGAACACGATGGCCGAGGCGGAGGATCTGGTCGCCTCCGGCGACGTCGCGTTCGTCGTCGTCATTCCGAGCGACTTCGGCACACGGGTCGAGCGCGGCGACAAGCCGGAACTGCTCGTCGTCGCCGACGCCACCGATCCGGCGGCGGCGAGCGGCGCGCTTGCTTCGCTGGCGACTGTGGCGCAGCGCGCGCTGCTGCGCCAACAGGGCCGCGAGGCGGAGGCCGCCGAAGCTGAGGCCGACGCGCTGACGATCACGGTCCATCGCCGCTACAATCCCGCCGGCGTCTCGCAATACAACGTCGTGCCGGGTCTGCTCGGCGTCATCCTGCAGATGACGATGGTGATGATGACCTCGATCGCGCTGACCCGCGAGCTCGAGCGCGGCACGATGGAAAACCTGTTGGCGATGCCGACCAACGGCGCCGAGATCATGCTCGGCAAGGTGCTGCCCTATTTTGTCGTCGGCGCGGTGCAGGTGGTGGTGATTCTCGGCGCGGCGCGACTGCTGTTCCACGTCCCCTTCGTCGGTTCGTTGACGTTGCTGCTCGGCGCCATTCTCGTCTTCGTCATGGCGCTGGTGCTGCTCGGCTACACGTTCTCGACGTTCGCGCGCACTCAGATGCAGGCGATGCAGCTCACCTTCTTCTTCTTTCTGCCGTCGATCCTGCTGTCCGGCTTCATGTTCCCGTTTCACGGCATGCCGGCTTGGGCGCAGGATGTCGGCGAGATCTTCCCGCTCACGCATTTCCTGCGGGTGGTGCGGGCGGTGATGCTGAAAGGCGCGAACCTCGACCAGGTCGGCTTCGAGCTGTCGATTCTGTGGCTGTTCGTGGCGCTCTACGCCTCTCTGGCGCTGACCCGCTTCCGCCGCACCCTCGATTAGCGCCGCCGCGGTTCGCGGACCGGCGCGGCAACGGACGGCGCCGCGCCTGATCGGCCGGGTAGGAGGCAACGCGCTGCCTCATAAATCCATATAACTCAATAGCTTACCAATCGCTCAGCACTCGAATGTTATTCAATTTGTGCCTCGGTGGCAAATGCAATTCGCGCGTCATCGCCGATTTCGCGAAGATCGCCCTCGGCGGAGAGAAATATCGCCCGCGTCTGGGGCGAACTCGCTTCCGCATCATCGCTGCGCGGTTGCGAGAGGTCGCAACGCCGCGCTCACGGCTATGCGCGGCGCCCCAGCGCCGCCAACTTGGCCGGCGCGCCTTCGAAGACATAAGGGTTGAGAAACAATCGGCCCCACAGAACGCTGTGATCGATCGCCGAGAGAGACGCTTCCTCGCTCACGTTCGCGAAGTGCTCGCGAATCCCGGCAATCTGCGATTCGATGATCTCAGATGCGGCCTTCTCCGTCAGCAGAGACTGCGGCGCCGCTTCGAGACACGTAGCCAGAGTGCTTGCCCGTTTCTCGCCAACGATCTTCATCGCCTGGTTAGCCTCGCGGCCGGTGCGGTTTTGCGAGCAGATGTCATAGGCCGGCGTCAGCGTCAGGCTTTCGCCGTCCCAGAACGCGGCGTGATTGCGAGCATGGTCATCCGTGTTGCCACAGAGCACGTTGAAGACCAGGCGGCCATATAGCTCGTGCAACGTCTTCTTTGGCGCCGTGAATCGCGCGCGGATGATTTCGGCGAGGTCCTGGTAGCTCGCACAGCGCCCCATCACCTCATCGAGGCCTAGAAGGGTCAGCGCTGACACCATGGCCTTTCGCGCCCAGCCCCCACTCGCCTTGACCCGGTCGAAACGACGCACCAGCAGCACGTCCTTGCCGCCCGCGCGTTCGAGCTTCGTCGACGCCACGTCGAGGCCGAGCTGGTCGGCATGCGCATGGCGACAAACTCGGCTTTCACCACATTCGTGACATCAGTGCTCGATGAGAACTTCGCGATAAACTTGGCGTGCTCAGCCTCGACGGCCGCCTTCGGACGTGCGCCACCTAGACAGGCGCCGTGAAACACGGCCCGTTCCAATTCCGGTGTGATAGGAACGCCTTTCTCCACGCGCTCCGCAACATCGAGCAGCTCGTCGAGCCCCACAGCCCCTCCGAGTCGCGGCTCGAACGTCGTGCTCGATCTTTGGAAGTCGAGCGCCCCATTCCGATCAGAGCCGGACCCGACGAGGTAGGTCAGCTCGTCGAGTGCGCCCACTTCGACGGCGTCGCCTTTCGCCCCGAAGATGCGGTTGATAATGACTCGTCGGCTCCAGGCCTCGGGTGCGCCGTCCCGCAGACACCCCGCGAGGGTGAGATTGTCCGGGGGGAGGATGGCGCCCCGCCGAAGCGGCAACTCGGAGTCGTAAATGGCGATGGCGCTTTCGCGCTCTAGATAGCTCCGGCCATAGTTGAAGATGTGCCTCTGGCCTTCGCGCGTGATAAGGCCGGCAATCGCCGGCTCAGTTGCACCGGGCAGCCAAATCCAAACATACACTTCGCCGGGTGCAGTCCTAGAAGTCATCTTTCACTGGCTTTCCCGAGTGGGGCGCCACGCGTGGCAGCAACGTCAACGTCTGCGCGAGCATCTGATTGTTCGCGGTCAGACGCTCACGGTCGAGATCGAACAGAGGGACTCCGACGAGCGCCGCCGCTTCGAACACTGCGCCAATTGAACATCCGGGATCACCCCGCTCGATGCGCTGCAAGAGTCCGCGTGAGACGCCAGCGCGCTCAGCCAGGTCCCGTCGCGGAGGTGGTTGGAATTGGGTTGGCGTAGTCTCCGGGTTGCTCAACCCAAATGATTCCGGCGTTGGCGCGCTGGAACGGAGACCACGCCATGACGAAGGATACCACGAAGGA
>JBEKVR010000050.1:0-38137 GCA_049513815.1 Roseiarcus sp.
TAGAGGCCGAGCGCAACCTGCATGGATGGCCGGGTCAAGCCCCGGCCATGACGCGGCTGGGGTGGGAGCCGCAAAGCCGACGCCGCATGCATCCGCCCATTCGATCCTATGTCCCCGAGCGAAACCTGATGTCCAAGCCGAAGACCTCCGTGAAGCGCGTCGTGCTCGCCTATTCGGGCGGCCTCGACACTTCGATCATCCTCAAGTGGCTGCAGACGACCTACGGCTGCGAAGTCGTCACCTTCACCGCCGATCTCGGCCAGGGCGACGAGCTCGAGCCGGCGCGGCGCAAGGCGGAGATGCTCGGCGTCAAGCCCGAGCACATCTTCATCGAGGATCTGCGCGAGGAATTCGTCCGCGACTACGTCTTCCCGATGTTCCGCGCCAACGCCCAATACGAGGGCCAGTATCTGCTCGGCACCTCGATCGCCCGGCCGCTGATCGCCAAACGGCTGGTCGAGATCGCCCGCCAGGTCGGCGCCGACGCGATCTCGCACGGCGCGACCGGCAAGGGCAACGACCAGGTGCGCTTCGAGCTTTCGGCCTATGCGCTCGAGCCCGACATCAAGATCATCGCGCCGTGGCGCGAATGGGACTTCCCCTCGCGCACGGCGCTGATCGCCTTCGCCGAGAAACACCAGATTCCGATCGCCAAGGACAAGCGCGGCGAAGCGCCCTTCTCGACCGACGCCAACCTGCTGCACGTCTCCTCGGAGGGAAAGGTGCTGGAGGACCCGGCGATCGAGACGCCCGCCTATGTCTATTCGCGCACCATCGATCCCGAATCGGCGCCCGACAAGCCGACGATCGTCGAGATTGAATTCGAGAACGGCGATCCGGTCGCGATCGACGGCAAGCGCCTGTCGCCGGCGGCGCTGCTGACCGCGCTCAACAAGCTCGGCCACGACAACGGCATCGGTCGGCTCGACCTGGTCGAGAACCGCTACGTCGGCATGAAGTCGCGCGGCATGTACGAGACGCCCGGCGGCACGATCCTGCTCGCCGCCCATCGCGCGATCGAGTCGATCACGCTCGACCGCGGCGCGGCGCATCTCAAAGACGAGCTGATGCCGAAATACGCCGAGCTGATCTACAACGGCTTCTGGTTCGCGCCCGAGCGCGAGCTGCTGCAGACGCTGATCGACAAGAGCCAGGAACTGGTCGCCGGCCGCGTGCGGCTGAAGCTCTACAAGGGCGGCGTCCATGTCGTCGGCCGCGACAGCCCGAACTCGCTCTACGACCAGGAGCTGGTCACCTTCGAGGAAGGCGCCGTCGCCTACGACCACAACGACGCGGCCGGCTTCATCAAGCTCAACGCGCTACGTCTGCGCACGCTCGCCAAGCGGCGCAAGAAGGCGGCGGCCAAGCGCTGAGCCGGCAGGCGCGGTCGACGACCGCGCCTACAAGCGCATTCCGTTTAGCGATGGCACTTGCTCGCCTGCGCGTCGAAGGCCATGCCGATGAACGGCAGGAAGGTCGAGGTCACCGCCTCCTGGCTGGTGAGCTCACGGCATTGCGTGTTCCAAATGTAGATGGCGTTGACCATCACGCCGACAACGCCGACGATCACCGTCACCGCCGGCCACGGCGACGGCGTGTGGCTCACCGGACAGGGCAAGGGAAGCTCGGTGGCGTAGGCGGTGTCGACCGTCCGATATCCGGTGGGGACCACGCATCCAGTGTACGACGCTTTGACCGGAATGATCGACGGCGTCCAGAAGGCGATGCTGGCCGTCGCGGCGAGCGCCACCCATTTGCGAAAGCGCATGAAATCCCCCCTTTGCGCTGGCGAGCGCCGGGCGCCCTGCCCGACGCGCAGAATTTCCGCTTTGGCCAGGAACGCGGCCGCGCCTAAACGTAACGAGCGCTCAGCGATGGCACTTGCTCGCTTGCGCGTCGAACGCCATGCCGATGAACGGCAGGAAGGTCGAGGTCACGGCCTCCTGGCTGGTGAGCTCACGGCACTGCGTGTTCCAAATGTAGATGGCGTTGACCATCACGCCGACGACGCCGACGATCACCGTCACCGCCGGCCACGGCGACGGCGTGTGGCTCACCGGACAGGGCAAGGGAAGCGGCGCGGCATAGGCGGTGTCGACCGTGCGGAAATCGATCGTCGTCGTTGCGCCGCAGCTAACGAGTTGGGCCTTCACCGGCACGACCGACGGCGCCCAGAAGGCGATGCTGGCGGTCGCGGCGAGCGCGACCCATTTGCGAATGCGCATGTGTGTCCCCGAATGAAGAGTTGATTGAACGCGACGAGCGCGGTCGGCGACCGCGCCTACAAAGCGGCGGTCAGCGGCACTTGCTCGCTTGCGCGTCGAACGCCATGCCGATGAACGGCAGGAAGGTCGACGTCACCGCCTCCTGGCTGCTCAGCTCGCGGCACTGCGTATGCCAAATCCAGGCGGCGTTGACCATCACGCCGACGACGCCGACGATCACCGTCACCGCCGGCCACGGCGACGGCGTGTGGCTCACCGGACAGGGGATGAAGTAGCCGTCGGCATAGGCGGTGTCTGCCGTGCGGTACGATACGTGGCAGCCGACAGACCCGGCCTTCACCGGCACGACCGACGGCGCCCAGAAGGCGATGCTCGCGGTCGCGGCGAGCGCGACCCATTTGCGAATGCGCATGTGCGTCCTCGAATGAAGGGTTGATTGCACGCGACGAGCGCGGTCGGCGACCGCGCCTACAATGCTGCGGTCAGCGGCACTTGCTCGCTTGCGCGTCGAACGCCATGCCGACGAACGGCAGGAAGGTCGAGGTCACCGCCTCCTGGCTGCTCAGCTCGCGGCACTGCGTGCGCCAGACATAGGCGGCGTTGGTCATCACGCCGACGACGCCGACCATCACGGTCACTGCCGGCCACGGCGACGCCCAATGGTAGCCATGCGCACTGGCCGGAGCGATCGACGTCGTCGCGGACGCGAGACCGGCGATCGCCACAACGGCGACGAGCTTTTGGATTTTCATCTGGGCCCCCCCATCGCGAAGCTGCGCCGCGCCACCCCTGCGCAACCGCCCGCTTCGCTCGATTCGTTACCACAATCGCCGCCTGGGCGTCACGTGGCGCAGGCGCCACAATCGCCCATTTTCGCCGCCGCCCGGCCGCTCTCGCCCCTCGGCGGTCCACCGCCAGAATTCAGCCGATCGGCGCCGCGATCGTCACCGGCGCGCCGTCGGCCTCGGGGACCGGCGCCGCCGCCAGCGTCAGCGCCTCCAGCGGCCAGGAATGCAGCGGCGCCAGCCGCGCGGTCTTTTTCGCCTGATGGCGGCTCATCTTGCCGCTGACCTCGGCGAGAAATCCAATCGCCTCAGCAACATACGGGCCCTTGTTGAGCATTACGCATTCGGCGCGCTGGGCCATCGCCGCGTCGGTGGTCTCGGCGCGGCTCGGCAGCCCGTCCTTGACCAGGTCGTCGAGCACCTGGGTCGCCCAGACGACCGGAATGCGCGCCGCCTCGCACAGCCAAAGAATTTCCTCCTGGATTTCAGCGAGGCGGACGTGGCCGAGTTCGACCGCAAGGTCGCCGCGCGCGATCATCGCCGCAGTCGGTCGCGAGCCGGCGGCCTGGACGAGCAGGCGCGGCAGGTTGCGCACCGCCTCCAGCGTCTCGATCTTCAGCACCAGGGGAATCGGCGAGCCGCCCGGCCGCGCCGTCGCCAGCGCGCGGTCGAGCGCGACGATGTCGCGCGGCCGCTGGACGAAGGAGAAGCCGATCAGGTCGGCGCATTCGGCCACGACCGGCAGCGCGGCGAGATCGTCCTCCGACAGCGGCGGCAGATCGAGCGGCGCGCCGGGAAAGTTGATCCCCTTCTCGAGCTTCAGCTTCCCGCCCTTGCGGCGCGCGCCGACGATCTCGACGATGCGGTCGGGGCCGTCGATCGCCGTGACCCGGCCGCGGATCTTGCCGTCGTCGATCCATACCGGCGCGCCGATCGACAGGCCGGCGACGACTTGCGGCAGGGTGACGGCGACGACCGGCAGGTCCGCAGGCGTCGCCGCGGTCAGGCGCTGCGCCAGCCGCAAGCGATCGCCGACCTGCAGCCGTCCCGGCCGTTCCGGCGACAGGCTTTCGATGCGGCATTTCGGACCTGGCAGGTCCATCAGGATGCGGCAGGTCCGGCCGTGACGCTCCGCCGCCCGCCGCACCTGCTCGACCATCGCCTGCCACACCGGCGGCGAATCGTGGGCGCAATTGATGCGGGCGCAGTCCATGCCGCCGGCGACGTAGCTGTCGACCAGCAGCGAATCGCTCGCCGCTTCGCTCGGCAGCGTCACCATGATCGCCGCGCCGGCGCTGGGGCCAAACAGAACGCGCCGCTGTTCGCGCAGGCGACGCGCGCCCTCCGACCACAGTTCTGGATCGGGGAACGGTTCGGGCGCGTCGCCGCACAGGCGGGCCAGCGCCGCCGCGACCGCGTCGAGATTGGCCATCACGTGGCTTTCGCAGCGGCCGAGCGAGGAGAGGCCGAGCGCCGACAGATCGGCCTGCAGCGCCGACAGATCCTCGCGGCGCAGCGCCAGATAGTCGGCGAGGTTGCGCGCCGAAGGGAGAAAATCGTCGCGCATGATGGCGTCGCGCCAGCCGCCGACGAGGCGATCGGACTCGCGCCGCACCCGCTCGCGCAGGGAGGCGATCGCGGCCCGCGCCGCCGCCGCGCCGGGCGGCGGCAGGACGGCGGCGTCGAGTTTGAAGGCGGAGGCGCGCGCGCCGCGCAGCGAAATGGACACGAAAGAATCACCCGTCTAGAGGGGGCCGGCGGCAAGCCGGCGACGCTTCAGCCGATATGACGGCGACGCGACATTCACGCGACAAGGCGCCGCGGCGCCTTGTCGCCGATCAAGCCGGGCGCGCGGCGGCGACGACCGTCAGCGAAGACGGATAGCGGGCCGTCGCTCGGACCGTAATCAAGACATGCGCGCGAATATTCGCGCCTTTTGCTCCGTTCGACGGTCGCAGGCCCCGCCAATCCGTCGCGGGAGACCAGCGCGCCGCGGTCGAAGCCCAGCGTCGAACAACGATCATCGCCATCGTCACGCTCTGAACGTCTCGCGAGTCTCGAACCCAAGGAGTACGCAAATGGTGTGGACAACAATCCGCTCCGGAACCGTCGCCGCGCTACTCGCCGCGACTTGCCTAGCGGCGCCCGCCCTCGCGCAAGCGCCGGCGCCGGCGCCGACGCCGACGCAGCAAGGCGCGCCGCCGGCGAATCGGTTGGCGCTCGTGATCGGAGAAGCCGGCTATGTCGGCGCTCCGCTTCAGACCGCCGCCAACGACGCCGCCCTCGTCGCCAAGACGCTGGGCGGCGCGGGCTTCGACGTCAGCGAATTGCACGATCTGAACACGTCCGATCTTGCCTCGGGCTATCAAGCGTTCCTGGCCAAGGTTCAGGCGGCGCCGCCCGGCGCGGCGGTGACCGTCTATCTCGCCGGTCTGGCCGTCAATGTCGGCTGCGACGACTATCTCCTGCCGGTCGACGCACAGATCAGAACGGCGTCGGACGTCCCGGCCATTTCGCTCAGCATGACGAAAGTCATGAGCGATTTGGCGCAGACCTCGTCGCAGGTCCGGGTCGTGACGCTCGACGGCGCGCGGCCGATCCCCGGCAGCGTCGCCACCGTGACGTTTCCCAGAGGGCTGATCCCGCTCGATCCGCCCGTCGCCACGACGTTCGGCCTGTCGGCCGAAGTCCACGACTTCGAGGCGCCGCCGAAACCGGGCGACGCTGACGACGCCTACGCCGTCGCCTTCGTCGGCGCCGCGCAACAGCCCTTTGCCGACGTCGATTCGACGATGCGCCAGGTTCGCGTCGCCGCTCACCAAGCGACCGGCGGCGAACAGACTCCTTGGCATGCGACGAACCCGACCACGCCGCCGTTCTCGTTCGCCTTGAATGCGGACCCGGCCCAGGCGCAGGCGTTGAGCGCGAACTTGCCGGGCGGCGCCGGCCCGCTCGACGGCTTGGACCCCGAGGCCGCCTACTGGGCGGCGATCTGGCGCAACACGATTGCCGACTACCAGAACTTCCTGGACGCCTTCGCGACGAAAGCCTCGCCCGATCAAATCGCGCGCGTCCGCAATCTGCTCGCGCTTCTCCAGCAGCCCAACCCCACTTGCCAAGCGCAAGCGCCCGCCGCGCCCGAACCGCCGGTCGTCGGACTGTTGTGCCCTGAAGGTTTCGCATTCGGCGAAGACGCGGACCAAGGCGTGTGCGAGCCGAGCGGACCCTATCTCCCGTGTCCGCCGGAAACGCGCCCGATCTTCATCAGAGGCCACCTCGTCTGCGGGATCGTGCATCTTTGCCCGCCCGGCTCACACCCCGTGTGGACGCCGCACGGCTGGCGCTGCGGCGAGCCGCGACCGTGCCGGCCGGGCGAGCCGCAATGCCCGACGCCGACGCCGACGCCGACCCCCACACCGACGCCGACGCCAACTCCGACGCCCACACCGACGCCCACGCCCACCCCGACGCCGATTATTCAGTTGCGGCCGTCATGCGTCCCCGGCGTCACTTGCCTGCCGCTGGCGACCAATCCGCCAGTGATCCGACGCTACCCGCACTACCCGCACTATCCGACCTATCCGTACTACCCAGGTCGGCCGCCGGGCTGGCGCTACGTTCACCCCGGATATCCGGCCCACCCGATCTATCGTCGCTATTACCCTTGGCCCCATCGTCCGGTCGTGTTTCCGAACGGCGGTTACGGCTACGGACGTACGCCGGACTAGGACGCTGATCGAAGACCCGCGCGGCGCTTGAACTCGCGGCGCGCGGTCGAATTCACCAGCGGAGGACGCATCGATTCGCCGATGCGCCCTCCGTTTCGCCTGCGCCTCGGACGCTGCGAAGACGGCGACTCCCGGTCCATCATCGCTGGCCCTGCCCCGGCTCGATCCTCGCGGCGACTCGGCTCGGCGGCCGTTTCTCTCGACCCGCGGCGCCTGGCGCCGATCAATCGGCGCTGGCGCCGATCCGTTCGAGGAATTTCAGCACGCCCGCCTTGTGGACCTTGTCGCCGACGGCGAGATTGTGGTCGCGGCCGGGGATTTCGAGCACACTTGCGTGCGGCAGCATCGCCGCCAGGCGGTGCGGATCGCCGGCGACGGCGTCGCGCGCGCCGACCGCCACCAGCGTCGGACAGGCGATGCGCGCCGCCTCGGCGCGCGTGAGCGTCTGGCGCGAGCCGCGGATGCAGGCGGCGAGCGCGACGCGATCGCTCTTGGTCTGGTCGGCGAAGGCGCGGAACACGCGCTGCATCGGGTCGGTCAGCGCGTCGAGCGACGGCGCCTCCATCGCGTCGGCGATGCCGAGCGGCAGGCCGACGCCCTCGACCAGCCGGTCGCCCAGCCCGCCGAGGACCAGCCGGCGGACGCGCTGCGGATCGGCGAGCGCGAGGAAGGCGGCGATGCGCGCTCCCATCGAATAACCCATCGCGTCGGCCCGCTCGATCCCGAGATGGTCGAGCAGGCGCGCCGCGTCGGCCGCCATCAGCGCCGAATGATAGGCCGCCGGGTCGCTCGGCTTGTCGCTCTGGCCGTGGCCGCGATTGTCGAAAGCGATCACCCGCCGGCCGTCGTGGGTCAGCGTCTCGACCCAGCGCGGATTGACCCAGTTGACGCGGTGGTTGGAGGCGAAGCCGTGGATCAGCAGGATCGGCTCGCCGCGGTCGCGCCCATGCGGCGCAACGTCGATATAGGCGAGCCGCAAGCCGTCGGAATCGAAGAACTGGACCATGGCGCCGCTGCTTTTCCTTCGCCCTCGACGACGAAGGCGCCGCCGCCATAACGCGGCCGGCGCGCCGGCGCCAGCGCGGGCCTTTCCCGGGCGGCGAGTCGGGACTTGGCGGGCGGGCGCCGGATCGGCCTTAATCGCGCTCGACTCGCACATCGGAGCGCCGCCCCGTGAAAACGCTCGCCGTCGCCCTCACCGCCCTGGTCGCGCTCGAGCACCTCGGCTTCCTCGGCCTGGAAATGTTCGCCTGGACCCTGCCGCTCGGCCAGACGATGTTCCACACCAATCCCGACTTCGCCAAGGCGACGGCGGCGCTCGCCGCCAATCAGGGGCTCTACAACGGCTTCCTCGCCGCCGGCCTCGCCTTCGCGCTGGGACGCGGAGATGTCGCGCTGCGGCTGTTCTTCCTCGGCTGCGTCGTCGTCGCCGGCCTGTTCGGCGCGGCGACCGCATTCATCGACATCCTGTTCGTCCAAGCGCTGCCGGCGGCGCTCGCCTTCGCCGCGACGCTGGCGGCCGGCAAGCGCCCTGCCCCGGGCTGGCGGGCCGGCCGACCCGTCCCGTAATCCTCGACCGCCGCGCCGACCGACACGGCCCCGGCGGACGGCGTCGAAGGGGGAATCAAAACACATGCGTCTCGTCGGCTTCGCTCTGCTTGCGCTCGCCGTATTCGCCGGCGGCGCCGTCGCCGCTTCGCCGGAGGACGATTACGTCGCCGCGCGCGACAAGGACATCGCCCGCGTCAAGCGCCTCGTCGCCGCCAACACGGACGACAAGAAGGTCCAGGCCGAGCAGGACAAGATGATCGCCGACCTGCAGAGCCGGCTCGACGCCATCGTCGGCCCGTTCGCCGTCGCCGGCTATCCCGCCGCCGGCAAGATCACGCTGGAGACGCTGTCGGAGGCAGACATCGGCTTCGGCCAGCTCGACGGAATGGTCCATTCCGCCGGCGACGACGGGCCGCAGGTCATCGTCACGACGCGCGGCCTCGTCGACCGCTGGCTGCGCGCGCGATCGGCCGAGAAGGACGCCGAAGAGCGCCTGCCCGCCGACTTCGACGCCGCGCTGCGCGACGATCGCTTCTACACTTACGCCGTCACCGAAGACGCGGCGTTCGGCAAGACCGCCGAGCTGACGGCCGCCAAGCCGGCCGGCGCCGACTTGGTCGTCGCCGCGCTCGGCGGCTTTGCGCAGGACATCGGACCGAACCCGCGCCAGGAAATCGTCGTGACGCTGCAGAAGGGCGGCCGCGTCTATATCGCCAGCCAGGTCGCCAAGACCGCGATCGGCAAGATCGACGCCTGCGAGGCGATCTGGACCGCGGCGACGAAGACATCCGAGGCGCTGTGGAAGGCTTACGAGAAAGCGGGGAGCAAGAACGACAAGCTTCTCGACGAGCGCTCGAAGGCGGAAGACGACGGCGATAAGGCCTATCGCGCCTGCCTCGTCGCCAAGACTCCGCAACAGCCCTATTATCCGGCGCTCGTCGCGGAAGCGCAGGCGATCGCCGAGCGACTGGCCGGCAAGTAGGCGACGACCGCGGCGACGCCGCGGACCCGACCCGCGAGGTGACGCGCGATTTCGGGTTGGTCAAATGTGAGCAACGACTACGATGCTATCTATCAATGATAGCGAGGGCGCGCCGTGGCGAACCTGACCATTCGTAATCTCGAGGAATCGTTGAAATCCCGCCTGCGAATCCGGGCGGCGACGCACGGCCGCTCGATGGAGGACGAAGCCCGCGCTCTGCTGCGTGCGGCGCTCTCCCAGGAGGATCAAGAGGCGAAGGGCCTCGGCAGCGCCATCCACGCGCTGTTCCGCCCGCTCGGCGGTCTTGACGATGTCGCGCCGTTGCGAGAGCCGACGCGCCCGACCTGTCCGAGCCCGGACAGACGAGACTCGCGCTGACCCTCAGCGCCAAGCCTCCATTGATTGCTTGGAGGCGATTATGCGCGAGAGGAATTCAAACTCAAGGACGGCCCGAAGGGCCGCCGCCGGAGGCGGTGCGCATTTGCGCATCCTTGACTTCGAATTCCTCTCGCGCTCTGCTCCGCCAAGCAAACGATGGACAAATCTGCATTCGTCCGCGCGTCTCATATGGGATGAGCCGATGCGCGATCTTGCCAGCCGCGTCGAAGGCCGCCAACGTAAGGGCTGCCTTTTCCATCCGACCCACCCGCGATGATCCCCAACCGCGCCGCCACGCTCAATTTCGACCTCGGCGAAGCCGCGGACTCGATCCGCGCCGCGACGCGTGATTTCGCCGACAATGAAATCGCGCCGCGCGCCGCCGAGATCGATCGCGACAACCGCTTTCCGCGCGACCTGTGGCCGGAGATGGGGGCGCTCGGGCTGCACGGGATCACCGCGCCGGAAGAATACGGCGGCCTCGGCCTCGGCTATCTCTGTCATTGCGTCGCGATGGAGGAAGTGTCGCGCGCTTCGGCCTCGGTTGGCCTCTCCTACGCCGCCCATTCCAATCTTTGCATCAACCAGATCGTCCGCAACGGCAATGCGGAGCAGAAGCGGCGCTACCTGCCCAAGCTGATCTCCGGCGAACATGTCGGCGCGCTGGCGATGTCGGAAGTCGGCGCCGGCTCGGACGTCGTGTCGATGACGACGCGGGCCGAGAAGCGCGGCGACCGTTTCGTGCTCAATGGCGCCAAGATGTGGATCACCAACGGGCCGCTCGCCGACACGCTGGTCGTCTACGCCAAGACCGACCCCACAGCCGGCCCGCGCGGGCTCACAAGCTCGGCATGCGCGGCTCCGACACCGGCGAACTGATCTTCGACGATTGCGAGGCGCCCGAGGAGAACCTGCTCGGCGCGCTCGGCGAGGGCGTCAACGTGCTGATGAGCGGGCTCGACTATGAGCGGGTGGTGCTCGCCGCCGGGCCGCTCGGCATCATGCAGGCGGCGATGGACGTCGTTCTGCCCTACGTCCGCGAGCGCAAGCAGTTCGGCAAGCCGATCGGCGACTTCCAGCTCGTGCAAGGCAAGCTCGCCGACATGTACGTGACGATGAATGCGGCGCGCGCTTACGTTTATGCGGTCGCGCGCGCCTGCGACCGCGGCGAAACGACGCGCGAGGACGCCGCCGGCGCCATCCTCTACGCCGCCGAGCGCGCGACCCAGACAGCGCTCGACGCGATCCAGATTTTGGGCGGCAACGGTTACGTCAACGACTATCCGACCGGCCGCCTGCTGCGCGACGCCAAGCTCTACGAGATCGGCGCCGGCACCAGCGAGATCCGCCGCATGCTGATCGGCCGGGAGCTGTTCGTGAAGACAGAGGGCGCGTAGGTCGACCGGGCGTTCTCGCCGCCGCGCGGCTCAGGTCTCGACAACGCCGAGGATGGCGGCGAACGCGTGCGCGCCGTCCGATAGACGCTTTCCCTGGAAGCGCAGACAGATTTCGCCGCTCGACGACGCTTCGGGAGGAGCGCCTTCGATCGCCACGGCGTCGCCAACCTGAACCTCGGTCAGAAAGTTGATTTCGTAGCGGACGACGTGGCGACTCCGATAGGCTTCGGGCGACGCCGAGTCGAGAATCCATTGCGCGTAGCGCGTGTTGTTGACGTGTCCGTTCATATCCAGGTCGCTGTTGCGCACGCGAAATTGCGCCGCCTCGGCCAAGTCCTCGCGCAGGGCGATCTTTTCCGGCGTCAAGGCGAGCGCATAGTCTTGTCGACACCGCAATTGCGCGCCGGCGACCATAGGCCGAACCGGCCGGCGCGTTCTCACGTCCAGCGTGAGCCAACTTGCGGCGCATTCGCCGACCTTGCGCTCACCGACCAGAATTTCGTAGTCGCGATGGACCAGCGGTCCTCTGATCGGCCTGACCCAGGTGCGGACCGTCAGTTGATCCCCCCAAACCGGCCAATCGGCGACGACGAGCTTCTGACGGCTGAGGATCCAGATCGCGCCCGCGTCGATCGTCGCTTCGTAGCCGTGGCCGAGATGGTCGGCGTGAGCCCAGGCGACGTCCTGCAGAATGCCGAGCAGGCCGACGAGGCCGAGCCGCTTCTGCGCGTTCACGACGATCGTGTTGACGGCGTAGCTCTGCGTCCAGATCACCTGGGTCATGCGCCTCCCCTAAACTCGAGCCTCGCAGGCGGCGAGGCGGTCTCCCTGCGGTCATTCGTCGCTGCGCCGCCGCCGCCGGCGCGCCGCGCCGAGCCCAGTTCGGTCGGCGCGAACGCGCGGCGCCCGCCGCATCCCGATCGGGCGGGAGTTGTTTGTTAAGACGGAGCGCGCTTAAGTCCGCGCGCCGCGGACGGGCGACAAGCGCGGCGCAGCGGAGACACGCTATGCACGACGCGCTGAAGTTCGCATTGATCGCCGCCTGCGCGCTCGCCCCGCTCGAAGCGGGCGCGCAGACCGCCAACAATCTCGCGGCGCTCAAAGGTCTGGCGCCGTTCGCGGCCCTGCCCAACTCGCCCGCCGGCCAGGCGGCGCTCGCCGCCAATTTCGCCGTCACCGGCGGCGTGCAGACCGGCGTGCTGCGGCGGCCGAGCCTGCTGCCCTTCGCCGAGCAGCAGCAGCAGGCGCTGAGAGACGTCTTCATCACCGGCGGCGATCTCGCCGAACTCGCCGACGGGCTCGGCACGACGCTCGGCGGCGCCTATCTCGCCCGCGCCCATTACACAGACCGCACGCACTTCACCAATGTTTCGCAGGCCGTAGCCGACGTCATCGCCTACGCCCTGATCACCAGCGGCGTCGACTCCAACGCCGCCAAGTACTTCTTCGCCAACGCCACCACCGACGGCAAGACGCCGGTCTCCGACAAGGCCGCGGCGATCCTGGCCGAAAGCCGTGGCGTAACCGACGTCTACGGCGTCGCCTACAGCAAGCCGCGCGGCGGCCCCGGCGCCGACCCCTACGGCGACTCGCGGCCGTTCCAGACCGAGCCGAACTTCGCCGCGATCGCCGGACCCGACTATTTCAACGTCCCGGCCGACAATTTCGTCTACAACCGCGGGCCGGCGATGAACCTCGTCGACAGTCCCTCGTTTCCCAGCGGCCACACCACCTACGGCTACACCGGCGCCCTGCTGCTGGCGCTGCTGACGCCGGAACGCTATCGCGAAATGATCGCCCGCGGCGCCGAATACGGCGAAGACCGCATTGTCGTCGGCGCGCATTACGCGACGGACGTCATCGCCGGTCGGACGTTGGCGACTTACGACGTCGCCCATCTGCTCGCCAACGATCCTGCTTATGTCGGCCAGACGCTGAAGAGCGCGCCGCCGATCGCCGACTTCCCCGCCGCGTTGAAGGCGGCGCGCGCCGACCTCGTCGCCGCGCTGCAAGCGGGCTGCGGCGACACGATCGCCAGTTGCGCGCGCGCCGACACCGGCCGCTTCAACGACGCCGCGGCGGACGAAGCCTTCGTCGCGGCGACGCAGACCTACGGCCTGCCGGTCGTCTATCCCAAGGCGGCGGAGGGAACCGAAGACGTCGCGACGCTCGCCCCCGAAGCGGGCTACCTGCTCACCGTCGCGTTCCCGTCGCTGAGTCTGGCCGAAGCCGACCAGATCCTCACCGAGACCGAGGGACCGGGCGGCGGCTTCCTCGACGACGGCGTCTCGCCATTCGGAATCTATTCGCGGCTGAACCTCTACGCCGCGGCGGGTCTGGCGGCCGAGCGCGCGGCGGGCAAATAGGCGAGAGCGGGCGGCGCGCCTTGGCGACGCCGCCCGCCCGGCGCGCTACTTCGCCGCGAGACCGGCGCGCAGTTCGTCCGCGGTCATGCACGGCGTGAGCTCGACCTCGGCCCCGACCGCTTGGAACATATCCTCGAACAGCACCGGCATCATGCTCGACTCTTTCATGTCGAACACGAAGACGCCGCAGCGCTTGCCGTTTTCGAGGGTGAAATAGACCGCCTCCGGCTTGGCTTTCGCCATGAAGTCGCCGAGCGTCTTCTCGACAATTCCGGACTTGAACGCGGCGTTCGCCGCCGCGGTTTCAAACCGCGCGCGCAACATCATTCGCATGGCGTATCCCCCGTCGTTTCGGCGGGCCCACAGCGGCCCGCCCCTCTCTCGCGCGGGGCGACAGAGTGCGCCCGCCGTCGAGTCCGAAAGTTCGATGCATGGAATTGGGTGCGCTCATCCCAGCGCATCCGCCACAGCTTTGGCCGACGTTAGCCCGCGAGCGTCAGGGGCGCTACGGCCTTGGCGCGGCCTCCGCCGTGGCGCCGCCCTTGACAGGCGCGGCGCGGCGCGCGTCTTTGCCCAGCCTGTTTCGCGCCGTCCGGACCTCGTTGTGGCCAGCACTCGCCTTGCGCTTCGCGCCCCCTTCCCCGCCGCCGCCGGCTCGCCGCCGGTCGAATGGCGCGTCGCGCCCGGCCTGACCGAATACCCGCAAGCGCTGGCGGAGATGGAATCGCACGCCGAGGCGATCGCCGAGGGGCGCGCCGCGGAGCGCGTCTGGCTGATCGAACACCCGCCGCTCTATACGTCGGGGACCAGCGCCAAGCCGGCCGACCTGCTCGACCCGCGCTTTCCGGTCTATCGCGCCGGGCGCGGCGGCCAGTTCACCTATCATGGGCCGGGCCAGCGGGTGGCCTATGTCATGCTCGACCTCAAGCGCCGCCGCCCCGACGTGCGCGCGTTCGTCGCCGCGCTCGAAGGCTGGCTGATCGACGCGCTGGACGCGCTCGGCGTCGAGGGCGAAACGCGCGAGGACCGCGTCGGCGTCTGGGTCGCCCGGCCCGACAAGCCGCCGGGACTCGACGGTTCGTCGGCCGAGGACAAGATCGCGGCGATCGGCGTCAGGGTGCGGCGCTGGACGACGTTCCACGGCGTGTCGCTCAACGTCGCGCCCGACCTGTCGCATTTCTCCGGCATCGTCCCGTGCGGCATTGGCGAAGCGCACTACGGCGTGACCAGTCTCGCCGACCTCGGCCGCGCCTCGACCATGACCGAGGCCGATCGCGCGCTGAAGAGCGCTTTCGAAGCGCGCTTCGGGCCGACCGTCGACGCCTGAGTCGCCGTCTGGCGCGCGCGCGGCGCTTCGCTTAAGAACAGGACCGTCGGCGCCGGCGACGCGGCGCGCCGTGAAGCGAGACCCGTCCATGTACGCCGCCCCCCATCGCGACCGCGAGCGGATCGACGGCCGGGCGACGTTCGTCGCCGCCGCATTCCTGACCGCGCTCGGCCTGGTGGCGGCGCTGGCGCGGGTCGGCGCCCCGGACCGGGTCGTCGCCGCACTCGGGCCTCTGGTGGCGGTGATGGGCCTCGTCACCCTCGGCCTCGTCAACCGCACGACGCGCCTCGGCGACTTTCTCGCCGCGCGTCGCGCCGTCCCGCCGTTCTATTCCGGCCTGGCGCTGGCGGCGACGGCGGCGGGCCTGGCGCTCGCCTTCGGCGGCGATGCGGCTGACGCCTTCGCGCCCTGGCCCGCGGCGGCCGCCGGACTCGTCGGCGCAGCGCTGATCGTCGGCCCGCTGCTGCGTCGGGCCAACGCCAGCGCCGCCGCCGACGTCCTCGCGACGCGCTTTCAGGCCGCGCCGATCCGCCTCCTCTTCGCGCTGACCATCTTCGTCGTCGGCGGGCTGACGGCGGCGGCGGGGTTCGCCGCCGCGGTCGACGCGCTCGCCGCGGCGGCCGGCCTCAGCCGCCGCCTGGCCGAGATTGCGATTGCGACGACGCTGGTCGCCGGCGTCGTCCCCGGCGGCCTCAAGGGCCTGCTGTGGAGCGACGCCGCCAGCGCCGGCGCCGCGCTGGCGGTCGCAGCGATCGGCGCAGCGCTGGCGTGGAGCGGCGGCGGCGGAGGCGGAGGCGTGGCCGCCGAATGGCTGGCGATTCCCGCCGAGCCGAACGACGCCGCCTTCCTGCTGCGTTCGGCGGCGGGGGCGTTGGCGCTCGCCGGTTTCCTGCCGTTCGCCATGCCGTCGCTCGCCGCGCCGCAGGGCGAAGCGCAACACGCGGGCGGGATCGGCCTCATCCTCGTGCTGATCGCCGCGGCGCTCGGCGCGGCCGCCTCGGTCGGTTTCGCCGACAGCGAGACGGCGCGATCGCCAACGGCGACCGCACTGGTCGGCGCAGCGGCGTGGCTGCCGGCGGCGGCGCTGGCGCGCGCCGGCGTCGTGACGGCGGGGCGCGGCTTCGGCGTCGACCTGTCGGCCGCCTATGCGCGTTTCGCCGTGCTCGCCAGCCGCCGCATCGCGCTGTCGCGCCTCACGATGCTCGCCGTGATCGGCGCCTCCGCCGTCGCCGTCGACCGCGGCCTCGTCGATCCGCCGCGCGCGCTGGCGTGGGCGCTTGGTCTCAATCTCGCGCTGGTGACCCCCGCAGTGGCGCTGGCGCTCGCCGAACGCGGCGGGCCCCGCTCCGCCGCCGTTCTGCTGGCGACCGCCGCCGTCACGTTCGCCGCCGCCATCGGCCCGGCGTGGCGTTCCGCCGCGCCACAGCAGATTCTGGTCGCGGCGCTGGTCGCCGGCGCGCTGGGCCTGCTCGCCGGCGCGCTCGGCGCGCTGTTCGAGCGGCGCGAACCGCCAACCGGCGCGACGCGCTTCGACCCCTTCGCCGATCTGCCCTTCGCCGCGCCGGAATGAGCGCTCAGGCGATCAGCAGCCGCCTCGCCTCTTCGTAGATGCGCGCGTCGCCGGCGGCGATGATCCGTCCGCCCGCGGCGACGGAGCCGCCCTCCCAGGTCGTCATGATCCCGCCCGCCCCGGCGACGATCGGCGCCAACGCGACGACGTCGTGCGGCTTCAGCCCCGTCTCGATGACGAGGTCGACGTGGCCGAGGGCGAGCGCGCAATAGGCGTAGCAATCGCCGCCGTAGCGCGTCAGCCGCGCCTTGGCTTCGACCCGGCGATAGGCCTCGCGGTCGGCGTCGACGCGAATCAGCGCCGGGCTGGTCGTCATCACCGTCGCTTCCGCAAGGCTCGCGCATGCGCGCGCGCGCAAGGGCCGCGTGACCCATTCGCTCGGCGGCGCCTCGCCGCGCGACGGCGCCAAGCAGCGCAGCCGCGTCCGCTTGCCGTCGCCGAAATACCGCTCGCGGGTGAAGGGCTGCGCCATCATGCCGTAGACCGGCTCGCCGCGATGCATGAGCCCGATCAGCGTGCCCCAGGTCGGCAGCCCGGAAATGAAGCTCTTGGTGCCGTCGATCGGGTCAAGCACCCAGACGTATTCGGCCTCGGCCCGATCCTGCCCGTATTCTTCGCCGATGACGCCATGGGCGGGGAAGGTCTGCGCGATCAGCCGCCGCATCGCCGCCTCGGCGCCGCGGTCCGCCTCGGTGACGGGATCGAACACCCCGCCGCGCGACTTGTCCTCGGCGCCGATGGTCGAACGGAAGAAGGGAAGAATCACCTCGCCGGAGACCTGCGCGAGACGGTCGACGAAGCTGGCGAAATCGACTGCGGTCATGCCAACCGCCCGAAAACAGCGAAAGAGTTTTGCGTCACTTGCATACCTGTCATGCCCAGAGTTTGGAGGTTGCGCTCTCAGCGGAAGCTTCGCCCCGCGCAAACCATTGTATCGTATGATATTATTGAAATGACAAGATTTGCGGCGTCAAAACGTGTGTTGCAAAATCGCCGCACCAGCTGGAAACACCGCAAACCGCCCCAGAAAAAGCTTGCCTTTGCTGCGTCGCAAGCACATATTGTTGCGGTGCGGCACGACCTGCCGCATATGCCCTCCTTGGGCGTTTCCTCCCTAGACTCAGGCCGCCGTGGCGACATGGCGGCCTCCTTTTTTATGCGGCGGTCCTTATGCGGTCCGCGCATGCCGGCTGGCGCCGATCGCCCCCCTCACTCCGCCGCCCAGCGTCCGCCCCCCGGCTCGGCGAGCGCGCGCGCCGCCAACGCCGCCGCGGCGGCCTTCAACGATTCGGCCAAACCCGCCGCGCGGCCCAGCTTCACCATGCGCGCTTCGTCCATGTAAAGGGCGCGGTTGACCTCGATCTGCACGGCGTGGCGGCCGGCGGCGGGCAAGCCGTAATGTTCGGTGATGTAGCCGCCCGCGTAGGGCTTGTTGCGGCGGACGCGATAGCCGCGCGCCAGCAACGCCGATTCGAGCGCCTCGACGACCCAGGGCGCGGCGCTGGCGCCGAACCGATCGCCGAGCACGATGTCGAGCGCGCCCGCCTCGGCCAGCGTCGAGGGCATCGAATGGCAGTCGACCAGGATCGCCACGCCGAAGCGCGCCCGCGTGCGCTCGATCAGTCCCGCCAACCGCTGGTGATAGGGCCGATGCAGGGCGGCGACGCGCGCCAGCGCGTCGGCGACCGGCACGCGCTCGCGGTAGATCGGCTGGGCGTCGCCGACGACGCGCGGGACCGTCCCGAGCCCGGCCGCCACGCGCAGCGAGCGGGTGTTGGCGTAATCGGGCAGCGGCCCGTCGAACATGCGCGGGTCGAGCTCGAACGGCTCGCGGTTGAGGTCGAGAAACGCGCGCGGAAAACGCGCCCTCAGCAATGGCGCGCCGAGCGCCACGCAGGGCAGAAACAGCTCGTCGACGAACGCGTCCTCAGAGCGGCGCAGAGTCAGCGGGTCGAGCCGCGAGGCGGCGAGGAACGCGCGCGGGTAGCGCGAGCCGGAATGGGGCGAATCGAACACCAGCGGCGCGGCGAGGCGCGGCGGCTCGATCGCCTCGAAAGGCGGCTGAATGTCAGGGTCGGCCCGCCAGCCTGGCTCGTCCATTGCGCCTCGATCCGCCTCTAACCTGCCGACGAACGCGGCCGGAACCTTTATCATAATCGCATTGCCGGCTTACCCGCCAAGCCCGACTCGCATAAAGTCGCGCCGGCTTCACCCGATTTTTACTCGCCGCGGGCGACTATGGTGGCGTTGCTGGGGACTCTTGATGACTGCGTCGGCTGAAATTCCCGCCCGGATCCTGCTGGCGGAAGACGATAACGACATGCGCCGCTTTCTGGTCAAGGCGCTGCAAAACGCCGGCTATTCGGTCGCTTCGTTCGACAACGGCCTGTCCGCCTACAACCGGCTGCGCGAGGAGCCGTTCGAGCTGCTGCTCACCGACATCGTCATGCCGGAGATGGACGGCATCGAACTCGCTCGCCGGGCGACCGAGCTCGATCCCGAGATCAAGGTGATGTTCATCACCGGTTTCGCCGCCGTCGCGCTCAACCCCGACAACAAGGCGCCCAAAGACGCCCGCATCCTCTCCAAGCCGTTCCACCTGCGCGACCTCGTCAACGAAGTGCAGCGGCTGCTGCAGGCGGCCTGATCAGCCGGCGGTGATCGCCGACCTCAGCTTCAGCGGGTGGTCGATCATTCTGAGGCTCTCGAGCGTGCTGCCGGTGCCCTTGATCGTCACCGTGCCGTAATTGAACAGCCGGCCGAGCTGCGTCTGGTCGACGTCGACGCTCTCGACCTTCTGCATGTTCATCTCGACCGTGTGGCGGCGGATGAAGCCGCGCTTCAACACGACGCGACGGTCGGTGACGGCGATCTCGGTCGTCCAGCGGCGGAACCAGGCGCGCAGGAAGCCGACGAGCGCCGCCAAGGCCGCCAACGCCGCCAACGCCGCGATGACGAGGGCGACGACGCCGAGGCCGGCGGCGCCCGTGGCGAAGACCGTCAGCGCGAGCGCGACCAGGGCGTAGACGATCGCCGGGCCGTAGAGGGTCCACGACAGACGGGTCTTGAAGACCACCTTCTCGCCGGGTTCGAGGATCTCATCGATATAGGCCATAGCGAAGTCCTATCCTGCGCGCCCGCGCGGGCGCTGGCGCATCATTCGTCCGTGAAGGGCCCGATGACAAGCTGTTCGAGCTTCATCCAGTTGGCCAGCTGCTCATAAGTCAGCTTGACGCCGTGCAGGTCGTAGAAGACGTCCGAATGGGTCGGGCCGATGCACTTCGTCTCGCCCTTGTCGTTGGTCGCCTTCTTACAGTCGGTCTCGCTGTCGGCGTAGTAGACGCGGCCGTAGAGGCCGGGCTTGGTCTGGTCGGCGGCCGAGAAGAAGGCGTCGGTGTCGGCCTGGGCCGTGTCGCCGCCGAAGAAGGCGGCGTCCTTGTTCACCGGCGGCTCGTTGAAGCGCAAGTTGTAGTCGTAATACGACGTGTAGGCGTGCGTCTTGCCCTTGGCGTCGGCGAACTGGCCCGCTTCCTCGACATAGCGGATCGAGCCGGAGACGTGGTCGGAGACGATGTTGTCGCCGATCGAATAGGTGAAATGCAGCCCGGCCTGATCGGTGAGCCAGTTGCCGAGTTCGTAATCGTAGTCGAACACGCCCGACACTTTTGTGTCGACCAGGAAGGAGAACGGGCCGGCGGCGAGGCCGAGCGACTCGAAGCGCAACGGGTCGGGGTTCTTGACCTGAATCGTCACCACCTTGCCGTCGACGAAGCGCGAATAGGCCTTGGCCGCCGCCTGGGTCGCGCCGCTCAGCTTCTTGCCGATCTGCCACCAGCGCACGACTTCCCGCCCCTGGATGCCGCCGGTGAAACGGCTCGACGCCTGGTTGCCCTTGATGACGTCGAGCCTGAGCCGGCCGTCCTCGGGATTGTAGCGGCCGTTGGAATCGATCGACATATCGCCGCGCAGGATCGCCGCGTCATGGGCGACCTGGCCGGGGTTCTGCGGGTTCACGACGTCGAAACGAACAGAATAGGACATCCGCTGGTCGGGAACGCGCTGGATGTCGCCCTTCATGATCAGGAGATCGGCGACGGCGAGGTCCTGGACCGAATAGATGTCGACGGCGCTCGTCGAGCGCTCGGAGCGCGAGTTGTAATCGATCGCGATCGTCCCCACGACTTTGTCCTTGTCGTCGGGGATCGGCGTCGTCGCCCGCGCCGCTTGCGCCAACGCGCCGGCGGACGCGCTCACGCTCAAGGCGGCGGCGAGCGCCGTCGCCATCCAACCTGCCGATGTCGTTCTCATGTCCGCACCCTCCTCGTTTCCGCACGCCGGCTGGGCCGGCGGGATCGCGGCGGGCTTACGGGACGGGTCCGCGCCGAGGCGAACGACGAAGCGCGAAAAGCGTCGCGCGGCGTTGCGTTCGCGCCCTCAAGCGCCACATGAGCGGGGCGATCGAGCGGGCGGAGGCGCCAGGGATGCGAAGCACGATTTTTCTCTTCGTCGCGCTCGCCAGCCTCGCTGGCGCGTCCTGCGGCTTCGCCCGGGCTGACGAAGCGCCGGTCGGAGCGGCCGCCGCGAGCCGCGACGCCAAGCCGGAGAGGCCGGAAAGCTCAAACCTGCCAGCCGATACGACGACGGCCTTCACCTTGAATGTCGGCGGCCGCAGTCTCGCTTTCCATGTCACTGCCGGTTCGCTTCAGCTCAAGGACGAGGCCGGGACCCCGCAGGCGGTCGTCGCCTATGTCGCCTACAAACTCGACGGCGCCGACCCCGAGCGCCGGCCGGTGACCTTCGCCATCAACGGCGGCCCAGGCGCCGCCTCGGCCTGGCTGCATCTCGGCGCGCTCGGCCCGTGGCGGCTGCCGATGGCCGGGCTGTCGCCCGCGTCCCCGCCGACGCTGGTCGACAACGCCGAAACCTGGCTCGACTTCACCGACCTCGTCTTTGTCGACCCGCCGGGGGCTGGCTACAGCCGCATCGTCGCGTCCGGCGACGACGCGCGCCGGCGCTTCTGGTCGGTCGATGGCGACGTCGACGGCCTCGCTGCGGCGGTCCGCCGCTGGCTCACCGCCGAGCGAAGGCTCGCTTCGCCCAAGTTCATCGTCGGCGAAAGCTACGGCGGTTTCCGCGCTCCGCGTCTCGCCGAGGCGCTCGCCACGGATCAGGGCGTCGGCGTCGCCGGCCTGGTGCTGATCTCGCCCGTCCTCGACCTCGCCGCGCTCGCCGCCGGGCCGGACGACCCGTTGCCGCTGCTGACCCGCCTGCCCTCCTATGCGGCGGCCCATCGCCGCGGCGTCGGCCCGGTCTCGCGCGCCGACCTCGCCGAGGTCGAGCGCTATGCGACCGGCGATTATCTCGCCGATTGGCTGCGCGGTCCCGGCGACGCCGCCGCGGTCGAGCGAATGTCGCAGCGGGTCGCCGATCTGACCGGCCTCGACCTCCAGACCGTGCGTCGGCTCGCCGGCCGGGTCGACGAAGAAACGTTCCTCCGCGAATTCGAGCGGCCGCAGGGCAAGGTCGTCGCCTTCTACGACGCGACGATCGACGCCTACGACCCGTTCCCCGCCGCCCGCAGCAGCGGCTTCCACGATCCGGTGCTGCCCGGCTTCGAGCCGGCTTTCGCCAGCGCGATCGTCGATCTCTACGAGCGCAAGCTCGGCTGGAAGATCGAGGGCCGCTACGAGCTGCTGAATGACGCGGTCAACCGCGATTGGCGCTGGGGCGACAGGCTCGGCAGACCGGAAGCGCTGTCAGCGTTGCGGCGGATTCTGGCGCTCGACCCGAAAATCCGCGTGCTCGTCGCCCACGGCCTGACCGACGTCCAGGCCCCCTATTTCGCCACGGCGCTCGAACTCGCCCAAATCCCCGACTTTGGTCCGTCGGGGCGGCTGACGCTGAAGGTCTATCCCGGCGGCCACATGGTCTACGCCGACGACGACAGCCGCCGGGCTCTGCGCGACGACGCGCGGCGGCTGATCGAGGGGCAGTGAGGCGCGGCCTCGCTGGCGCCCGCGGAAGAAACCGGCGCAACGGCCAGTCTCGACCGCGCCCGACCGCAACCTCGACCCGGACGCGCGCCGCACCGGTTAGCCGCAGGGACGGCGGGCCCGAAGGCTCAATGGCGCCAGGTGGGCCACCAGCGTCGGCCGCCGCCGTTCGCGAAGACGTGGCGGTCGCCGCCATGCCACGCGTGGCCGCTCCAGTGTTGCCAATGGTGATAGCCGCCCCAACCGCCATAATACGGACCGCCGTAGCCGTAATACGGGCCTCCGTAGTCATAATTGTAGTCGCCGCACGCGCCCCAATCGCAGTCGTAGGACGATGTGGCGGCGAGCGCGGCGATCATTCCGAACGCTGCAGCCGCAAAAGCGGCGCCGCCGCCGTAGTAATAACCATGGCGCCAGTGGTGATATCGATAGGCGACGGGCTGCGCGGACGGCGCAGCGGCGGATTTGAGAATTGCCGGCGAGGCGTAGCTCGTCATGGCGCTCGCCGTCGGCGCCGTCGAGAACGCCAGGGCTCCCACGAGCGTGATGGCGATGGCCGGCGCAAGCCGAAACTTGCTGGACATGTGAACCTCCTGCTGCAGAGCGCCCCGAGTCGGCGCTTGCGAACATTCCTCCTCTCGCTGAGCCAAAGATCGTCGCCTGGGCGACGATCCCTCGGCGATCAACTCGGCATGGTTAGCGCAGGCTACAGCATGATTGCGGCATTTGCCGCTTCAACACGTAGTTTTGAAGCGGGCGAGCCCCTGCAAGCCTTCGTAGCCCCGCGGCATAAACCAATGTGGCGAACTGTCGTCGGCCATTGCGAAATCTCGGCGCGACGCCCTTGACGCCCCCAGCGCCTCCGCCTATCTCACGCCTGCCGTTAGCACTCGCCACGCCTGAGTGCTAACACGGTTCCAAGCTGTTCAACCCAATGGCGCGCTCCCCCAGAGCCGCAGGCGAAACAGGAAGCTGAGACTCATGAAATTCCGTCCATTGCATGACCGCGTCGTCGTCCGTCGCCTCGAGGGCGAGGAGAAGACGAAGGGCGGCATCATCATCCCGGACACCGCCAAGGAGAAGCCGCAGGAAGGCGAAATCATCGCCGCCGGCCCGGGCGGTCGCGACGAGAACGGCAAGCTGACGCCGCTCGACGTCAAGAAGGGCGACAAGGTGCTGTTCGGCAAGTGGAGCGGCACCGAGGTCAAGATCGACGGTCAGGACCTCCTGATCATGAAGGAATCCGACATCATGGGCGTGATCGCGTGAAGGGATAAGGCCGTAGGCAGTGGGCAATAGGCGAAGGGGAACATCCCCAGCCGCCGCCCCGAGCCCCTACTGCCGATCGTCCACCGCCGACTGCCCACACTCTACTCAAGACAGGACTTGAACATGGCTGCCAAAGACGTACGTTTTTCCACCGACGCGCGCGACAAGATGCTGCGCGGCGTCGACATCCTCGCCAACGCGGTGAAGGTCACGCTCGGTCCGAAGGGCCGCAACGTCATTCTCGACAAGTCGTTCGGCGCCCCGCGCATCACCAAGGACGGCGTCACCGTCGCCAAGGAAATCGAGCTCGAGGACAAGTTCGAGAACATGGGCGCGCAGATGGTGCGCGAAGTGGCCTCGAAGACCAACGACACCGCCGGCGACGGCACCACGACCGCGACCGTGCTCGCCCAGGCGATCGTCAAGGAAGGCGCCAAGGCTGTCGCCGCCGGCATGAACCCGATGGACCTCAAGCGCGGCGTCGACCTCGCGGTCGCCGAAGCGGTCAAGGACATCGCCAAGCGCTCCAAGAAGATCAAGGACTCGGCCGAAGTCGCGCAAGTCGGCACGATCTCGTCGAACGGCGACAAGGCGATCGGCAAGATGATCGCCGACGCGATGCAGAAGGTCGGCAACGAGGGCGTCATCACGGTCGAGGAGGCCAAGAGCCTCGAGACCGAACTCGACGTCGTCGAGGGCATGCAGTTCGACCGCGGCTATCTCTCGCCTTACTTCATCACCAACGCCGAGAAGATGGTCGCCGAGCTCGAGGACGTCTATCTGCTCATCCATGAGAAGAAGCTGTCCTCGCTGCAGCCGATGCTGCCCGTCCTCGAGGCGGTGGTGCAGACCGGCAAGCCGCTGCTGATCGTCGCCGAAGACATCGAAGGCGAGGCTCTGGCGACCCTGGTCGTCAACAAGCTGCGCGGCGGCCTCAAGGTCGCGGCGGTCAAGGCGCCGGGCTTCGGCGATCGCCGCAAGGCGATGCTCGAGGACATCGCGATCCTGACCGGCGGCCAGATGATCGCCGAGGACCTCGGCATCAAGCTCGAGAACGTCACCCTGCAGATGCTCGGCAAGGCCAAGCGGGTGCGGATCGAGAAGGAAAACACCACGATCATCAACGGCGCCGGCAAGAAGGCCGACATCGAGGCGCGCGTCGCCCAGATCAAGGCGCAGATCGAGGAAACGACGTCCGACTACGACAAGGAGAAGCTGCAGGAGCGGCTGGCGAAGCTCGCCGGCGGCGTGGCGGTGATCCGCGTCGGCGGCGCGACCGAGATCGAGGTCAAGGAGAAGAAGGACCGCGTCGACGACGCCCTCAACGCCACCCGCGCGGCGGTCGAGGAAGGCGTCGTGCCGGGCGGCGGCGTCGCGCTGCTGCGCGCCAAGGCGGCGGTCGCCAAGCTCAAGAGCGAAAACGCCGACGAGCAGGCCGGCATCAACATCGTGCTGAAGGCTCTCGAGTCGCCGATCCGCCAGATCGTCGAGAACGCGGGCGGCGAAGGCTCGATCGTCGTCGGCAAGATCCTCGAAAACAAGTCGCAGACCTACGGCTTCAACGCCCAGAACGACGAGTTCGTCGACATGCTCGAAGCCGGCATCGTCGATCCGGCCAAGGTCGTGCGCACGGCGCTGCAGGACGCGGCCTCGGTCGCCGGCCTGCTGATCACCACCGAGGCGATGGTCGCCGAAGTGCCGAAGGAAAAGCCGGCGATGCCGATGGGCGGCGGCGGCGGCGGCATGGGCGGCATGGACTTCTGATCCAGCCGTTCGGCTCGCAAGACATCGGGGGAGGCCTTTGGGCCTCCCCTTTTTTTGTCCGCCGACGACCGCCTCAGGCGGCGCGCCAGCCGACGCGGACCCCGAGCCACGGCGCCAAACGAGGCGCGCGGGAGCGAAGCGCCGCACGAATCCGCCAGTTCTTCCGGGCATATGGCCAATTTCGTATCCAGCGGCGGTCCTGGGACGAGGGCCGCGACGGCCGCCGTCGCCTGCCGGCCGGCCGACCTTGCCGCGATTTCATCCACAGCCGCGCCGCGCGCCTTCATTTGCGCCGGGCGTTCTGCTAGTGCGCATTCTCCCGCCTCGCCCGTTCTCAACCCTGACGGTCCCTCCTCCATGCGAATTCTGAGCGTCGCTGTCGCGCTGTTTGCGCTCGCCGCAATCCTCGTCGGCCTGCATGCGCCGGACGTCGGCCTCTTCCTCTATGCAGGCGCGGCGCTGCTGTGCGCGGTCGCGACCGACCGCTCGGCGCACATCTCGAAATTCTTGCGGGTGTTCGAAATCGTCTTCGCCGTCGAGACGATCGTCTTCGGCGCCGCCTACCTGATCGATGCGCTCGGCCTGTGGCCGCACGACTACGCCGACTACGCACTGCCGAGCTCGTTGCCGCTCACCGTCGCCCTGTTCGGCTCGCTGGTCTACGCCGTCTCGCACATCCCCGTCGTGCGCACGATGACCGACATCGCCGATCCCTATTTCTCCGAGCGGGCGCCGACGACGGCGCGGATCTGGCCCGGGCGGCCGTTCACCACCGCGCAGAACAAGCTGGCGATCGCCGCGCTGGTCTTTCTCATCGTCATCAACCAGTTCGAGGTGGCGCTGTTGGTGCGGCTCAACTACTTCAGCCGCGACTTCTACAACGCGCTGCAGAACAAGGACGAGGCGGCGTTCTGGACCCAACTGCTGGCGATCTTCCTGCCCTTCGCGACGGTCTATATCGCGGCGTTGGTCGTTGAATACGTCGTCACCTCGACGTTCGTTTACCGCTGGCGACGCTGGCTCTCCGCCTATTACATCGGCCGCTGGCTCGGCGGCGGCGCACACTATCCGATGGCGCTGGCCGGCACGCCCGCCGACAACCCCGATCAGCGCATCAGCGAAGACATCTACGGATTTATCTACGGCGGCGGCTCCGGCGCCGGCATCTTCGGCTATTCGATCACGCTGCTGTCGACGCTGACGACGCTGGTTTCGTTCGCCATTGTGCTGTGGACGCTGTCGGCTGGTTTTCCGTTGCCAGGGTTCAACGTCATCGTGCCCGGCCTGCTGTTCTGGATCGCCCTCATCTATGCGGCGATCGGCACCGGCCTGACCCACTGGATCGGCCATTCGCTGATCGGCCTCTACTTCCGCCAGCAGCAATACGAGGCGAACTTCCGCTTCGGCCTCGCGCGCTTGCGCGAATACAGCGAACAGATCGCGCTGCTGCGCGGCGAAGAGGTGGAAACCGCCGGCGCGATGCGACGGTTCGGCGACGTCTTCGACAATTACATGAGCATCGTGCGGGTGCGCAAACGGCTGACCGCCTTCACCTCCGCTTACGACCAAATGAGCCAGTACTTCCCGTTCATCGTCGGCGCGCCGCTCTATTTTCTCGGCAAGATCCAGCTCGGCGCGCTGGTGCAGGTCGCGCGCGCGTTTGGCCAGGTCAACTCGTCGCTGAGCTTCTTCGTCTCCTCCTATGTCGGCCTCGCCGACTTCAAGGCGGTGCTCGACCGACTGACCTCGTTCGACGACGCGATCGCGCGCGCCCACGCGGCGCTCGACCGCGCCAAAGGCGTCACACGCTGCGCCTCGCCGAACAGCGACCTCGCACTCAACCACGTCGCCCTCGATTTGCCCGACGGCCGCCCCCTGGCGCGCGTCGATTCGTTCGCCTTCGCCGCTCACCAGCCAACCCTGATCGTCGGCCCTTCCGGCGTCGGCAAGTCCACGCTGCTGCGCGCCATCGCCGGCGTCTGGCCCTACGGCCACGGCGAGATCGCCGAACCGAAGGCGAACATCATGCTGCTGCCGCAACGCCCCTACCTGCCGATCGGCCCGCTGCGCGAAGCGATCGCCTATCCGTCGTCGGCCGCCGAGCTCGACGAAGCGGCGATCCGCACGGCGCTGACCGAGGTCGGCCTCGCCGCCTTCGCCCATCGGCTCGACGTCAGCGACAATTGGCAGATGCGGCTATCGGGCGGCGAGCAGCAGCGGCTAGCGGTGGCGCGCGCGCTGATCGCCAAGCCCGACTGGTTGTTCCTCGACGAGGCGACCTCAGCGCTCGACGAGGAAAGCGAAAGCGCGCTCTACCGCGCCATCGCCGACAAGCTGCCGAATGCGACGGTCGTTTCGATCGGCCATCGTACGACGCTCGCCGCCTTCCACCAGCGGCGCATCGCGCTTGTCGCCCACGTCGGCGCGGCGGCGACGATCGCCGATGCGACGCCGGCCGAATGACGGGCTTCCGCTAGAAGCGGCGACGAAGCTCGGAAAAACCCTCGCCCCCGTCCTCTCGCGTCAGCGCGAGAGGGCTTTAAAAGCTCAGAGCGACCGCGCCAGCCTCAGCGAGCCGTGCGGGCCCTTGATGACGAGATCGCCGTTGACCAGGTCCCAGGTCGGCCCCGAGTGCAACACCGACAGGAAGTCGAACTCAATCGCCATCGTGTCTTTGTCGCACTGTTTCTTGGTCAAGATCGGGGGGCCCATGGCGAGGTGCTGGTCCTTGACCGGATATAAGACCGCCGACCACGAGTTGCAGCCGGTGTAGCCCGAAGCGTGCAGCGCGCCGTCGATCTTCAGGCTGACGTCGAGATCGTTGGACACCGGCTTGCCGTTGAGTTCCCTCAGCTGCCAGGTCTGGTCGAGCGGGAAGTTTTTCTGCTGCGGCGGTATCGGCTTCGGCGGCTCGTTGCTGGCGGCTTGAGCCGAGAACGCCAAGCAGATTGCGGAGAGCGCGATCGCCGCGCGAAACATCGTGGCTTTCATGGAGTCCGATCCTCGATCCGACATTCTGAGCGTGGAATTTGCCGGCTGGGTATAGCCAGCCGCTCGAAGTCGCGCAACGGTTCGGGTAGCCGGCGAAACGAGCAAATTTGCGGCTGAGCGCGATCCGGCCCCCTTGCGCGCCGGGCGAGGGGCACCAAATTTAATACAGACGCGGGTCTAATCCGGGACGCGTCGCCAACCGCGCCGCTACGGGGCGGGGAAGGGCCATGTCGCTTCATGTGGAGGATATGATCATGTTGAACCACGATTTCTCGCCGTTTTACCGCTCGACCATCGGTTTCGACCGGTTGCTTGGGCTGCTCGACAAGACCGCGGGCCTCGAGGCCAGCGCGCCGAGCTATCCGCCCTACAACATCGAGCGCACGGGCGAGAATGCCTACCGCATCTCGCTGGCGGTGGCCGGCTTCGCCGATAACGAACTGTCGGTTGAGACGCGCGAAGGCGTCCTGACGGTGCGCGGCGCCAAGAGCGCGCAAGAGAAGGACGAGAAGCGCGAGACGCTCTACCAGGGCATCGCCGCGCGCGCCTTCGAGCGACGCTTTCACCTCGCTGACCACGTGACCGCCACGCAGGCGGCTTGCGAGAATGGGCTGCTGCACATCGACCTGGTGCGCGAAGTGCCGGAGGCGCAGAAGCCGCGCGCGATCCCGATCCAGGCTGCGGCCAAGACGATCGAGACGACGGTCGCCGCGCAGGAAAGCACGCAGGCGGCATAAAACGCCAGCCTTGCTAAGTTGGGGGCGCCCGTCGGGGCGCCCTTTTTGTTTGTCTCAATCCAGCGGCGTGACCGGGATGTCGTTGACCGTCTTCGACTTGGCGGGCGCGCCGGCAGGCGGCGGCGGCTTGGCGACGCTCGGCGCGTCCGCCTTGGCGGCTTCGATTGCGGGCGCGGGGGACGGCGAGGCGGCCGCGGCGGCGCTCGGCGCCGGACTCGGCGAAGCCGGCGCGGCGGCGGGCGACGACGCAGCGGCCGGCGGCGGCGCGAAGGGGGTCGTCGCCGTGGGCGCCGGAACGACCGCGGCGGGCGGCGGGCTGGTCACGTTGGCGACCGGCGTCGGCGGCTTGGGCGTCAATTTTGGCTTGGTCTCGGCGGCTTTCGGTTTGAGCTTGGAGTTGTCGGCCTTCGGCGCTTCGAGCACGTTGGGCTTCGCTGGCGCGAAAGAATCCGGCGGCGCGACGTCGGGTCCGATCGTAGCGGGCGGACGCGGCCCGTTCCACAGGCGCGGGTCGTCGCCCCATCCCGACGGCGGCGGCGGCGCGGCAGCCTCGCGCGAACGATCGGCGCGGCCGCGATAGCGCTCGACGACGCGTCCGCTCTGGGCGTCGATGACCAGCCGCTCCGGTCCCTCGCCGCGGACGATGACGTCGGCGAGATAGACGTCGCCGCGCATCGTCAGCGGGCCGGTGAGCACGTAACCAGACGCCGCCAGCTGACGCTCGATCTCGTAAGGCGACGGACTGCCGAACAGGAAGAAGAAGCCCTGCGCCTGCGCCGTCGCAGGCAGCGCCAAGAGAACGAGCGCGGCGGCGGCCCATCCCAATCGGCGCGACGGTTTGCTGTGCTGAACCCGGCTCATCGTCTCGGACTCCCCATTCGGGCGGTCGACGCCCTCAATCTCTGCGGAAATTGCGGCTTCGTTGCGGCGCCCCGGCGACCGCCAGCAGCGCATCGACTTCGGCCTCACTGGTCTCGAACGACGTCACTAGGCGCGCCATCGTCTCGCCCGTCCTGGGCGCGAGATCGGGACGGGCCGAGCGCGTCGACCAATCGTAGAACTTGGCCCCCGCCGCGCGCCAGCGCGCGAGCGTCGCGTCGGGCGCGACGACGAAGACCTCGTTGGCCTCGACGGGAAAAGCGAGGCGCAGGCCGGGCGCAGCCGCAAGCCCTTCGGCGAGGCGGCGTGCGGCGCCGTTGGCGCGCCGCGCCAGCTCGAGCCACAGATCGCCGGCGAGCCAGGCCTCCATCTGGGCGCCGAGGAAGCGTCCCTTCGACAAGGTCTGCTCTGCCCGCTTGCGCTGATACGGCATGGCGGCGGCCTTGTCGGGGTCGAAGACGATCACCGCCTCGCAGGCGAGCGCGCCGTTCTTGGTCGCCCCCAACGACAGCACGTCGACGCCGGCGCGCCAAGTGAGCGCCGCTGGCGTCGCGCCGGTCGCGGCCACGACATTGGCGAAACGCGCGCCGTCCATATGCACGCCCATCCCCGCTTCGCGCGCGATCGCCGCCAGCGCGGCGATCTCGTCGGGCCGGTAGGCCGTCCCCGCCTCCGTCGCCTGGCTCAGCGACAGCGCGCCTGGTTGGCTCGTCTTGGCCTGGCCGCGCGGATAGCGCGCGAGCGTCTCGGCGAGCGCCGCCGGCTGAATTTTGCCGTCGCCGCCGGGGACGCCGACGACCTTGGCCCCGCCGGTGAAGAATTCCGGCGCGCCGCACTCGTCATCGATCACGTGCGCTTCTTCGTGGCAGAACACCGCCTGCCACGGCGTCGCCAGCGCGGCGAGCGACAGCGCGTTGGCGCCGGTGCCTGTGGCGACGAGAAAGACCGACGCCCGGCGCTCGAAGATCTCGCCGAGGCGCGCCTCGGCGCGCGCGGTGAAATCGTCGGCCCCGTAGGCGGGCGCATTGACTCGGCTCGAGGCCGTGATCGCGTCGAGGATCGGCGTCGCCACACCGGCGCCGTTGTCGCTGGCGAAATTCATCCCTGCCGATCCCCGAGGCTGCGCCGCAATCGCGCTCGTCTTGCGCGCCTGTCTTGCCCGCGCGAGGGTGGGTTGGCAATCCGCGCCGTCGCGGCGCGGGGCGAAAAAATGAGTTCCGGCCGCCACGTCCATCTTGTATCGTGACGACGTTTCTGTCATGGTTCGACCAGATAGGACAGTTGTGCTGACCATTTGCCGTCGGCGCGGCCGGGGCGTTTTGCTATGTCGGAAGTAACACTCGCGACGACTCGTTTCGCGACGAACCGAAAAAAACGCGCCGCCTGAAATCCGGGCGGCCGCTGACCAGCGCCGCCGAACCTGTCCAACGACTACCAAAAAATTGCATTGACGAACGACGCTCGGAACGCAGCGCGACCGCGCGGGGGAGTGGAGAGATGAACGCCAAGACCCACCAGACCCAATCCGGCCAACCGTCGCTTGCGGCGCTGACGCCGGGCGTCGACCCGCTGCTGCCGCGCTCGCAGGGTCTCTACGACCCCGCGCAGGAGCGCGATTCGTGCGGCGTCGGCGTCGTCGCCGACATGAAGGGCCGCGCCTCGCACGCCATTCTCGAGAAGGGCCTGCAGATCCTGGTCAACCTCGACCATCGCGGCGCGACCGGCGCCGACGCGACGCTCGGCGACGGCTGCGGCGTGCTGACGCAGATCCCCCACCGCTTCTTCGCCGAAGAATGCGCCAAGCTCGGCTTCGACCTGCCCGCGCCAGGGCATTACGCCATCGGCCAGTTCTTCATGCCGCGCGACGCCGAGGCGCGCGCCCGCGCCGAGGCGATCGTCGCCGAGGCGATCGCCAGCGAAAGCTGCGACCTGATCGGCTGGCGCGACATTCCCGTCGACAATTCCGACCTCGGCGAGCGGGTCAAGGCGGTTGAGCCGGCGCAGCGCCAAGTCTTCATCGGCCGGCGCGCGACGGTCACCGACGAGGACGCGTTCGAGCGCCGGCTGTTCATCCTGCGCAAGGTGATCTCGAACCGCGTCTACGCCATCGGCGACGGCATCTCCGAATATTATCCGGTGTCGTTGTCGTGCCGCACCATCGTCTACAAGGGCATGGTGCTGGTCCGGCAGTTGCCGCGCTACTACAAGGACCTGCTCGACCCGCGCTTCGAGACGGCGCTGGCGCTCGTCCACCAGCGTTTCGCCACCAACACCTTCCCGTCCTGGCGGCTCGCCCATCCCTATCGGATGGTCGCCCACAACGGCGAAATCAACACCCTGCGCGGCAACGTCAACTGGATGGCGGCGCGACAGGCGAGCGTCGATTCCGAATTGTTCGGCGCCGACATCTCCAAGCTGTGGCCGATCTCCTACGAGGGCCAGTCCGACACCGCCTGCTTCGACAACGCGCTCGAGTTCCTGGTGCGCGGCGGCTACTCGCTCGCCCATGCGATGATGATGCTGATCCCGGAAGCCTGGGCCGGCAACCCGCTGATGGACGAGGCGCGGCGCGACTTCTACGAGTACCACGCCGCGGTGATGGAGCCGTGGGACGGCCCGGCGGCGATGGCGTTCACCGACGGCCGCCAGATCGGCGCCACCCTCGACCGCAACGGCCTCAGGCCGGCGCGCTATTTCGTCAGCGACGACGGACTGTTCGTGCTCGCCTCCGAGATGGGCGTGCTGCCGACGCCGGAAGAGAAGATCGTCACCAAGTGGCGCCTGCAGCCGGGCAAGATGCTGCTCGTCGATCTGGTCGAAGGGCGCATCGTCTCCGACGACGAGATCAAGAGCCGGCTGTCGCACGCCAATCCCTACCGGCAATGGCTGGAGACGACGCAGATCGTGCTCGAGGAGCTCAATCCGGTCGAGCCGCGCGCGTCGCGCACCGACGTTTCGCTGCTCGATCGGCAGCAGGCGTTCGGCTACACGCAGGAGGATCTCGCCTTCCTGATGTCGCCGATGGCGGTGACAGGTCAGGAAGCGGTCGGCTCGATGGGCGCCGACACGCCGATCTCGGCGCTCAGCGACAAGTCGAAGCTGCTCTACACCTATTTCAAGCAGAACTTCGCCCAGGTCACCAACCCGCCGATCGACCCGATCCGCGAAGAGCTGGTGATGAGCCTGGTGTCGTTCATCGGCCCGCGGCCCAATCTGTTCGACCTCGCCGGCCACGCGCGCCGCAAGCGTCTCGAGGTGCGTCAACCGATCCTCACCAACGAGGACCTGGAGAAGATTCGCTGCATCGGTCATTTCGAGGATTCGTTCGACACCAAGACGCTCGACATCACCTATGAGGTCGGCCACGGCGCCGAAGGGATGACGGACGCGCTGAAGCGGCTGTGCGAGCGCGCCGAAGCGGCGGTGCTCGGCCGCTACAACATCATCATCCTCTCCGACCGCATGGTCGGGCCCGACCGCATCCCGATCCCTGCCCTGCTCGCCACCGCGGCCGTGCACCATCACCTGATCCGCAAGGGGCTGCGCACCTCGGTCGGCCTCGTCGTCGAGACCGGCGAAGTGCGCGAGATCCATCACTTCGCCTGTCTCGCCGGCTACGGCGCGGAGGCGATCAACCCCTATCTGGCGTTCGAGACTCTGGCGGCGATGGCCAAGGACCTGCCCGAGGCGGCCAGCGGCGCCGAGCTGGTCAAGCGCTACATCAAGGCGGTCGACAAGGGCCTGCTCAAGGTCATGTCGAAGATGGGCATCTCGACCTACCAGTCCTACTGCGGCGCGCAGATCTTCGACGCGATCGGCCTGTCGCGCGCCTTCGTCGACGAGTTCTTCTTCGGCACCGCCACCCGCATCGAAGGCGCGGACCTGGCCGAGATCGCCGACGAGACGGCGCGCCGTCACGCCGACGCGTTCGGCGAATCGCCGGTGTTGCGCAGCTCGCTCGAGGTCGGCGGCGAATACGCCTATCGGCTGCGCGGCGAAGCGCATAGCTGGACGCCGCAGACGGTGTCGCTGCTGCAACATGCGGTGCGCGGCAATGCGCGCGACAAGTACGACGCCTATGCGGCGCTGCTCAACGAGCAGAGCGAACACCTGCTGACGATCCGCGGCCTGTTCCACTTGCGCACCGCCGAAGAGGACGGCCGCAAGCCGATTCCGCTCGAAGAGGTCGAGTCCGCCGCCTCGATCGTCAAGCGCTTCTCGACCGGCGCAATGTCGTTCGGCTCGATCTCGCGCGAAGCCCACACGACGCTGGCCATCGCGATGAACCGCATCGGCGGCAAGTCGAACACCGGCGAAGGCGGCGAGGAGCCTGACCGCTTCAAGCCGCTGCCCAACGGCGATTCGATGCGCTCGGCGATCAAGCAGGTCGCCTCGGGCCGCTTCGGCGTGACGGCGGAATACCTCGTCAATTCCGACATGATGCAGATCAAGATGGCGCAGGGCGCGAAGCCCGGCGAAGGCGGACAATTGCCCGGCCACAAGGTCGACGCGGTGATCGCCAAGGTGCGCCACTCGACCCAGGGCGTCGGGCTGATCTCGCCCCCGCCCCACCACGACATCTATTCGATCGAGGATCTCAAGCAGCTCGTCTTCGACCTCAAGAACGTCAACCCGCACGCGCTGGTCTCGGTCAAGCTCGTCTCCGAGGTCGGCGTCGGCACGGTCGCGGCGGGCGTCGCCAAGTGCAAGGCCGACCACGTCACGATCTCCGGCTACGAGGGCGGCACCGGCGCTTCGCCGCTGACCTCGATCCGGCACGCCGGCAGCCCGTGGGAGATTGGCCTGGCCGAAACTCACCAGACGCTGATCCTCAACGGCCTGCGCTCGCGCATCAGCGTCCAAGTCGACGGCGGCGTCCGCACCGGCCGCGACGTCGTCGTCGGCGCTCTGCTCGGAGCCGACGAATTCGGCTTCGCCACGGCGCCGCTGATCGCCGCCGGCTGTGTGATGATGCGCAAGTGCCATCTCAACACCTGTCCGGTCGGCGTCGCCACCCAGGACCCGGTGCTGCGCAAGCGCTTCGTCGGCCAGCCCGAGCACGTCATCAACTTCTTCTTCTTCGTCGCCGAAGAGGCGCGCGCGCTGATGGCGTCGATGGGCTACCGCAGCTTCGACGAGATGATCGGCCAGAGCCAGATGCTCGACAAGGCGGCGCTGATCGAGCAGGCCAAGGCGCGCGGGCTCGACTTCTCCAAGCTGTTCTACAAGCCGACGCCCTGGCCGACCGACGCCACCCACCACACCACGGCGCAGGATCACAGCATCGACAAGGTGCTCGATCGTTACCTGATCGCCGAGACCGTGGCGGCGGTCGACCACGCCAGCCACGTGCGGCTCGATCTGCCGATTCACAACACCGACCGCTCGGCCGGCGCAATGCTGTCGGGCGAGATCGCGCGCCGCTACGGCCATACTGGCCTGCGCGACGAGGCGATCCACGTCAAGTTCAAGGGCACCGCGGGGCAGAGCTTCGGCGCGTTCCTCGCCAAGGGCGTCACGCTCGAACTCGAGGGCGAAGCGAACGACTACGTCGGCAAGGGCCTGTCGGGCGGCCGCATCGTCATCTATCCGCCCAAGGAGGCGGAGCAATTGACGCCGGAGAAGTCGATCATCGTCGGCAACACCGTGCTCTACGGCGCGATCGCCGGCGAATGCTACTTCCGCGGCGTCGCCGGCGAACGCTTCGGCGTGCGCAATTCCGGCGCGCTCGCCGTCGTCGAAGGCGCCGGCGACCACGGCTGCGAGTACATGACGGGCGGCATCGTCGTCGTCATCGGCGAGACCGGCCGCAACTTCGCCGCCGGCATGTCGGGCGGCATCGCCTACGTGCTCGACGAGGCGGGCGACTTCGCCCAGCGCTGCAACTTGGCGATGGTCGAGCTGGAGCCGGTCGCGTCCGAAGAGGAAGCGATGCAGCGCCATCACCATTCCGGCGGCGATCTGCAGGGCCACGGACGGGTCGACGTCATGAGCGACATGAGCCGCTTCGACGCCGAGCGCCTGCGCCAATTGATCGCCAACCACGCGCGCTACACGGGGTCGGAGCGGGCGCGCAAGATCCTTGAGAACTGGGAGGCGTACCTGCCCAAGTTCCGCAAGGTGATGCCGGTCGAATACCGCCGCGCGCTCGCCGAGCTGGCGGCACGCAGCAACGTTCCGATGCTGGCGGCCGGAGAATGACCGGTGGGGTCGATGCGCATCTTCGGCGACCTCGGCTCCGGCAATTGCCAGAAGGTCAAGTTCGTCGCGGACCATCTCGGCCTGCCCTATTCGTGGGAGGCGATCGACATCGCCAAGGGCGAGACCCGCACGCCGGAATTTCTCGCCCGCAATCCGTTCGGGCAGATTCCGGTGGTCGAGTTCGACGACGGCCGCTGCTTGGCGCAATCAAACGCGATCGTGCTGCATCTGGCGCGCGGATCGGCGCTCGTGCCGACCGACCGCTTCGCGCGCGCCAAGGCCGACGAGCTGCTGTTCTGGGAGCAGTACAGCCACGAGCCCTATGTCGCGGTCGCGCGCTTTCAGATGATCTATCTCGGCAAGCCGGCGAGCGAGCGCGAGGCGCGGGTCGTCGAGCGCGGCGAGAAAGCGCTCGATACGATGGAGCGCCTGATCGTCGGCAAGTCGTATTTTATCGGCGAGGCGCTGAGCGTCGCCGATATCGCGCTGCTGCCCTATACGCGGCTCGCGCATGAAGGGGGGTTCGATCTGGCGTCGCGTCCAAATCTGCGCGCGTGGATCGCGCGCTGTGAACGCGATCTCAGGCTTCAGTGAAGCGGCCCGCGTTTGGCGCGGGGCGCGGACGACGTCATCGAGGGGGTTGTCTCTCGCTAAGCCGGCGAGAGGAACGAGGTGAACATGGGCAAGGTTACGGGGTTCCTGGAAATCGATCGTTCCGATCGCAAGTACGCGCCGGCGTCCGACCGCATCCGCAACTATCGCGAATTCGTCCTGCCGCTCAGCAAAGAGGCGACGCGCGACCAGGCGGCGCGCTGCATGAACTGCGGCATCCCCTATTGTCACAACGGCTGTCCGGTGAACAACCAGATCCCCGACTGGAACGATCTGGTCTACCGCGACGACTGGCAGGAGGCGTCGCGCAACCTGCACAGCACCAACAATTTCCCCGAATTCACCGGCCGCGTCTGCCCGGCGCCGTGCGAGGCCTCCTGCACACTCAACCTCCAGGACGCGCCGGTGACGATCAAGACGATCGAATGCGCGATCGTCGACCGCGCCTGGCGCGAAGGCTGGCTGAAGCCCGAGCCGCCGGCGCGCCGCACCGGCAAGCGGGTCGCCGTCGTCGGCTCCGGCCCGGCGGGCCTCGCCTGCGCCCAGCAGCTGGCGCGCGTCGGCCATGAAGTCCACGTCTACGAGAAGAACGGCAAGGCGGGCGGACTGCTGCGCTACGGCATTCCCGACTTCAAGCTCGAGAAGACTCTGATCGATCGTCGCATCGCGCAGATGACCGCCGAGGGCGTCGTCTTCCATTGTGGCGTCGCGGTCGGCCGCGACGTCGCCGCCGTTGCGCTGGTCGACGAGTACGACGCGGTCGCGCTCGCCGGCGGCGCCGAAGCGTCGCGCGACCTGCCGATCCCCGGTCGCGAGCTCGCCGGCGTCCATTTCGCCATGGACTTCCTGCCGCAGCAAAACCGCCGCGTGTCCGGCGAACAGGTGGGCGCCAACGAGCCGATCCACGCCGCCGGCAAGAACGTCGTCGTCATCGGCGGCGGCGACACCGGCTCGGACTGCATCGGCACGGCGATCCGTCAGGGCGCGCTCAAGGTGACGCAGCTCGAGATTCTGCCGATGCCGCCCAAGGCCGAGGACAAGCTGCTGACTTGGCCGAACTGGCCGCTCAAGCTGCGCACGTCGTCAAGCCACGAGGAAGGCGCCGAGCGCGACTTCGCCGTCATGACCAGCGCTTTCCGCGGCGAGAACGGCGTCGTCACCGCGCTCGAATGCGTCCGCGTCGACGACAAGATGAAGCCGATTCCCGGCAGCGAATTCTCCCTCGAGGCCGATCTCGTGCTGCTGGCGATGGGCTTCGTCGCGCCGACCCGCGAGGGCATGCTGGACGAGCTCAAGGTCGCGCTCGACCCGCGCGGCAACGTCGCCGCCGACACGAAGCGCTACGCCGCGAGCCGGCCGAAGGTCTTCGCCTGCGGCGACAT
>JBEKVR010000051.1:0-27646 GCA_049513815.1 Roseiarcus sp.
ACGGCAGCTCGCGATAGGAATGGGCGACGTCCATGCCGTAGCCGACGACGAAATCGTCGGGGCACTCAAAGCCGACGAAATCGGCGGTGATCGGCACCTCACGCTTGCCGCGTTTTTCGAGCAGCGTGCACACCAGCACCCGCCGCGCGCCGCGCGCCACCAGCAAGTCCTTGGCGAAAGCGAGCGTGCGTCCGGATTCGAGGATGTCGTCGATCAGCACGACGTCGCGATCCTTCACCGCAGACTCGATATCGCGCAGGATCTTCACCGTGCCCGACGACACCGTGCCCTCGCGATAGCTCGACAGGTGGAAGAACTCGACATGCGGCTCGAGACCGGCGCGATGCATCGCGCGCAGCAGGTCGGCGGCGAACATGAACGAGCCCTTGAGGATCGCCACCACCAGCAGGTCCTTGGGCTTGGCGGCGGCGATCTCCGCGGCAAGCGTCGTGACGCGTTCGGCGATCAGCTTTTCCGGAAACAGGACTTCGACTGTGCGCGCGCCGCTCATGATCCCTCATCCCTCCGGGGCGAGGGAATCCTTATCGCGCGGCGCGACGAATTTGACCAGCGCGTCGACGACGCCGGGCGGCGGCGAGGCGAGGCGGGTGACGAAAGGAACGCGTTCGCCGGCGGCGAGCCGGTCCTTGGGCGGGCGCGTCGTCCAGACATAGAGCTCGCGCCCGTCGGCGGCGCGCAACGCGATGCGCAGGTTCGGGGCGGCGGTCTCCTTGCCGCGAAGGTTGACGAGGGCGCCTTCGACCGCGAGCAGCGACTTATCGCCGCCGGCGCCGAGCCGGGCGCTGACGTCGGCGATCGCCAATCCGACTGGATTGACCGGCAGGCCGATCGCTGCATAGAGGCCGCCGGTCGCCGGCGCGATGGCGACGATCTCCGCCCGCGCCGCGACCGCCGCCATCGCCCCGGCGAGCGCTGCGGCGCAGGCGACCGGCGCGGCGAACCGACGGACGCGGGCGGCGAGCCGGCGCAAGCGCGGAGCCTTCCTCGGCGCGGTCCGGACCGCCGGCGCTGCGCCGCGGAAGGGCGCCAGCGAGCCGGCGAGCGTCGGCCGCGGCTGAATGTCCCAGCTATGGCCGCAGCGCGAGCAGCGAAAACGGCAACTCTCGTCGCCGAGAATCTCGTCGGGAATATGATATGTAGCGGAGCAGGTCCTGCAGACGACAACCATGGCGAATCAGCCCCGCTCCAGCTCGCTGATGGAAGGTTTGGCATTTGGTCGCGTTCATGGTTAAGGCCGGGTTAAGCCACCATCCCGCGAGGGTCGCCGTTGCTGCGCTTTGACAACGTCGGTTTGCGCTACGGCGTCGGACCGGAAGTGCTGCGCGACCTCGATTTCTCCATCGCGCCACAGAGCTTCCAGTTCCTCACCGGCCCGTCCGGCGCCGGCAAGACGACGATGCTGAAGCTGATGCTGCTCAGCCTCAAGCCGACGCGCGGAACGATTCACATATTCGGCGCGGAGGCCGGCGCGCTCAGCAAGGACGAGATCACCGCGCTGCGGCGGCGCATCGGCGTCGTGTTCCAGGATTTCCGCCTGCTCGACCACTTGACGACTTACGAGAACGTCGCCCTGCCGCTGCGGGTGATGGGCAGGGACGAGGCCGGCTATCGCTCCGAAGTCGTCGAATTGCTGCGCTGGGTCGGCCTCGGCGACCGCATGAACGCGCTGCCGCCGGTGTTGTCGGGCGGCGAGAAGCAGCGCGCGGCGATCGCCCGCGCGCTGATCGTCCGGCCCGAACTGCTGCTCGCCGACGAGCCGACCGGCAACGTCGACCCCAGCCTCGCCCGGCGGTTGCTGAGGCTGTTCGTCGAATTGCACAAATCCGGCACCGCGGTGGTGATCGCCACCCACGATCTGTCGCTGATGGACCAGTTCGGCTACGCCCGCCGCCTCGTCGTCGGCGACGGGCAATTGCGCGTGTTCGAGGGCGACCCGCGATGAACGACGACCCCCAGGCGATACCCGCCGATTCGCAACTCAAACGCGACATGCCGCTGGTGCCGGCCGACTCGATCGCCGGACGCGCGCTGGTGGTCGTGATCGCCATCATGACCTTTCTCGCCTGCCTGACCGCCGGCGGGGCGATCCTGGTCGGCGAAGCGTCGCAGGCGTGGCGCGGCGACGTGGCGCGCGACGTCACCATTCAGATCAAGCCACGCGCCGGAGAGGATGTCGACGCTGTGGTCGCCGCGGCGGCCGAGACCGCGTCGCGGGCGCCTGGCGTCGCCGACGCGGTCGCCTACACCAAGGCGCAATCGGAGGCGATCCTCGCTCCCTGGCTCGGCGACGGCGTCGATCTTGGACAGTTGCCGATCCCGCGCCTGATCATCGTCCACATGCAGGCCGGCCATCGCAACGACCTCGAACCGCTGCGCGCCGCGCTCGCGGCGGACGCGCCCGCCGCGAGTCTCGACGATCACCGCCTGTGGCTGTCGCGCCTCGACGTGATGGCGGGCGCGATCGTCGTCTTCGCCGCCGCCCTGTTCGCGCTGATGATCGTCGCGATGGGAACGGCGATCGGCTTCGCCACCCGCGGCGCGATGGCGGGCGCGCGCGAGATCGTCGAGGTCTTGCATTTCGTCGGCGCCGCCGATTCCTACATCGCCGGCCAGTTCCAGGAACATTTCTTCCGCCTCGGCCTCAAAGGGGCGGGGATCGGCGGCGGCGCGGCGGCGGCGTTCTTCGCCGTGGCGGCGCTCGCGTCCTTCGTCGCCCGGCGCACATCGGCCGGCGCGGAAATCGCCGCGCTGTTCGGCGCCTTCCGGCTCGGCCTGCCGGGCTACGCCGCGATCGCCGTCGTCGCCGGCGCGATCGCTGTCTTGACCGGCGTGCTGTCGCGCCGGATCGTCTTCCGTCAACTCAGTCTGCTCTTGTGAACGCTCGCCCCTTCGCTCGCATCGGACCGCCATGACCGCGCTGCGCTCGCTCGCTTTCAACGTCGCCTTCTACGTCAACATCATCGTGTTGATGATCATCGGCCTGCCGTTGGTCCTGTTCGGCCGCCACGGCGTGTTCTTCATGGCGCGGCTGTGGAGCGCCAGTTCGCTGTGGCTGCTGGAAAAGCTCTGCGGCCTCAGGGTCGAGTTCCGCGGCGTCGAAAATGTCCCGCAGGGCGGCTACATCCTCGCCGCCAAGCACCAGTCTTTTCTCGAAACCTTCGCGCTGCTTCGCCACGCGCACGACTTCGCCATCATCTTCAAGCGCCAGTTGGCGTGGATCCCGCTGTTCGGACTCTATCTGATCGGCGGGCGTCAGATCGCCATCGACCGTTCGCATGGCCGCGCCGCCCTGACGCAGATCGTCGCCAAGGCGCGCGCCGTGCTCGGCGACGGCCGGCAGATCATGATCTACCCCGAAGGCACGCGCCGGCCGCCCGGAGCGCCGCCGCGCTACAAATACGGCGTCGCGGTGATCTACGCCGAGAATGGCGCGCCCTGCCTGCCGGTCGCGGTCAACACCGGCCTCTACTGGGGCCGGCGCAACTCCACCCGTCGTCCCGGCGTAGCGGTGATCGAGTACCTGCCGGCGATTCCGCCTGGACTCGACCGTGACGTCTTCGCCGACCGGCTCGAAAGCACGATCGAGGTGGCCTGCGCGCGGATCAACGCGGAAGCGGTCGCCGCCGACCCGCGCCTTGCGCCGGTTCTCGCGGCGGGCAAAGCGACAATCGATGGGCCGCAGGCCGGCCATGCGCGTCGCGAGGCTTGACGAATCGGCGCCGATGTTCTAGTTTTGTTCTCTCCCGCCCACCCGCTTGGAGATGGACCGATGGCGGCCCTCGGCCTCGACTTCGTTTCGCCCGCTCTCGTGGCGTCGCGCCCGCCCGTCGATCCCTGGCCGGAGCCCGCCCCGCCGACGGCGCCCTATCTCGCCGAGACGGAGGCGGAGCCGCTCGCCGCGCTCGCGGACGAGCCGTTGTCGCCGCGCTTTTGCGCCTGGCGCGGCGCGTCCGGCCGCCGCTACATCGCCTCGGTCTACGAGGCGCGCGCCTGCCCGGCCTATTGCGACGCGGCGCTGATCGTGGTTGCGGCGGACGCCGACGGCCGGCGGCGCATCGTCGCCCTCGCCGACACCGGCGCCTTTCCCGAGCCGGTCGTCGCCCGTCTCGCCCGGACGCCGACCGCCGGGCGGCTCGAGCTTCACCTTCATCTGCTCGCCGCAACGGCGGCCGAGCGGCGCGCGGCGCTCGACGACCTCGCCGCGGCCGCGCCTTATGCGGCGCGGAGCTGATCGGCGAGCCATTCGAGCTCGGCGTCGACGATGCCGAGCCCGCGCAGATGGTCGCGGGTGTTGAGCACGTATTCGGCGTTGCGGCCTGACCGGCCGACGCCCTGCCGGACCAGTTCGAGCAGCGCCTCGCGCGACATCGGGCCGGCGTACTGGCCGTGGGCGCGATCGGCGAGATAGCTCACCGCTGAGACCCGCCGCCCGTCGTCGAGCGTCACCGGCACCACCCGCTCGAGATAGACCGCCGTCACCAGCTCCCGCTCGCGCAGGTATCGCACCGTTGCTTCGCTGAGCGCCGCCTCGACGCGAAAGGCGACGCCATGACAGGCGCCGCCGCGGTCGAGGCCCAGCACCAGACCGGGCCGCTCGGCCGTGCCGCGATAGATATGCGAATAGACGCACAGCCGCCGCCGCCAGCCGCGCAACAGCGCCAACCGGCGATCGACATAGGCGAAGCCCGGCCGCCACATCAGCGAGCCGTAGCCGAACACCCACAAATCGCGCGGCGGCGCGCCCGGCATGTCTAATGCGCTCTTCGACATGGTTCGCCACTTCCGGCCACGTCGAGCCGTCTCCGTCAAGCCGCCCGGCGGCGGCTCCGCCGTTTCGCTATGGCGAAGCGGCGCACCGCCTCAGCTCGCGCCGTTGTCGTCTTCGCCTTTGCGCCGGCCGAAGTCGGGAGCGGCGGTCTCCTGACCCATTTCGACGATGCCGCGGCGGATCGCGCGGGTGCGGGCGAACAGCGCGAACAGCCCGTCGCCGTCGCCGTAGCGGATCATGCGCTGCAGCGCCGTCAGGTCCTCGCTGAAGCGGCCGAGCGCCTCGAGCACCGCGTGTTTGTTGTTGAGGAACACGTCCCGCCACATCGTCGGATCGGAGGCGGCGATGCGGGTGAAGTCGCGGAAGCCGCCCGCGGAAAACTTGATCACCTCCGAACGCGTCGTCTCCTCGAGATCGGAGGCGGTGCCGACGATGTTGTAGGCGATCAGGTGCGGCACGTGGCTGGTGATCGCCAACACCAGATCGTGGTGGGCGGCGTTCATTGTCTCGACGTTGGAGCCGAGCGCCTCCCAGAACGTGCGCACTTTCGCCACCGCCGCCGGGTCGACATCGGTGGCCGGCGTCAGGATGCACCAGCGGTTGACGAACAGCGTGGCGAAGCCGGCGTCGGGACCCGATTGCTCGGTGCCGGCGACCGGATGGGCGGGCACCAGAGCGACGCCCTTGGGCAGATGCGGTCCGACCGCGGCAATCACCGCGCCCTTGACCGAGCCAACGTCGGAGACGATCGCCCCGGCCTTGAGCTTGGGCGAGATCGCGCGCGCCACCGCTTCGTCGGCGCCGACCGGCACGCAGAGGATGACGAGGTCGGCCTCCGCCACCGCTTCCGCCGGATCGGCGACGATCTCGTCGCCGAGCTTGAGCGCCGTCGCCCGGTCGCGCGCCTCCGCCGATTCGTCGGCGATGGCGATGACGCGCGCGAGATTCTTGCGCCGCGCCGCACGGGCCACTGAAGAGCCGATCAGGCCGACGCCGATCAGCGCCAGGCGGTCGAAAAGCGGCGCGCCGAGCGGCGGGCCGAGACGCTCGCTCATGACCGGCCGCCCGCCATGAACTCCGCCAGCGCCGCGACGAGGCCACGATTCGCCTCTTCGACGCCGACTGTCAGCCGCAGGCAGTCCGGCAAGCCGTAGGCCGTCACCGCGCGCAACACGAAACCGCGCGCGCTCAGGTAACGGTCGGCGTCCTTCGACGTCTTGCCCGTCGTTCCCGGAAAGCGCAGCAGCAGGAAATTGCCGACGCTCGGCGTCACGTCGACGCCGAGCATGGCGATCTCGTCGGCGAGCCACGGCAGCCAGCGCGCATTATGCGCCGCCGCCTCCGCGACGTGGCCGGCGTCCTCGATCGCCGCGACGCCGGCGGCGATCGCCGCTCCGTTGACGTTGAACGGCCCGCGCACCCGGTTCAACGCGTCGATGATGCGCGCCGGCGCGTAAGCCCAGCCGATGCGCAGATTGGCGAGGCCGTAGATCTTCGAGAACGTGCGCGTCATCACGACGTTGTCGCTGGTCGACACCAGTTCGATGCCGGCGGCGTAATCGTTGCGCGAAACATATTCGGCGTAGGCGGCGTCGAGCACGAGCAGCACGTCGCTGGGCAGGCCGGCGTGCAGGCGCTTGACCTCGGAGAACGGCAGGTAGGTGCCGGTCGGGTTGTTGGGATTGGCGAGATAGACGATCTTCGTCTTCGCCGTCACCTTGGCGAGCATCGCGTCGACGTTCGCCGTCAGGCCAACCTCGTCGGCGATCACCGGCGCGCCGCCCGCGGCGCGGATGGCGATCGGATATTCGAGGAAGCCGTACTGGCTGTAGAGCCCTTCGTCGCCCGGCCGCAGGTAGACGTGGGCGAGCAGCGAGATCAGCTCATCCGAACCGTTGCCGCAGATGATCTGCTCGGCGTCGAGGCCGAATCGCCTGGCGATCGCCTCGCGCAGCAGCCGCGACGAGCCATCGGGATAGATCGCCAGTTGATCGGCGTTGGCGCGAAACGCTTCGATCGCGCGCGGCGAGGGTCCAAGCGGCGATTCGTTGGACGACAGTTTGTGGACCTTGGCGAGCCCGGCGACGGCGCTCTTGCCGGGCACATAGGCGTCGATCGCCATGACCTCGGCGCGCGGCTCGGGCCGCACAGGCTTGGTGCTCAGCATCGTCCCCTCGTCAATCCTCTAGCCGCGGCGCGGCCGCAGCTTCGAGCCGTCGTAGCGCGCAGCGTGCGCCCCAATCTCCTGGCTGCGCGCGTCGGCCGCCCCCGCCGCGGCGAGCGCCGTCGCCGCCGATCCGTCGCGCAGCGCCCCCGGCCGCGCCACCAGCAGCGACAGGCCCATCCCGTCGGCGGCGTTGCCGACGATCTCGCCGCCGAGCTCGGCGACCGCCTGCGGATATTCGCCCCGCCAGCGGTCGACCGTCACCGCCTCCAGCACCACGTCGCGCGCCGCGCCGTCGGCCAGCGGCCGGGCGATGACGAAGATCGGCATGCCGGCGGGATGATCGGGCCGCTCGACGAACGGCAGGCGGGCGATCACCTTCGGCGCGTCGGGCCGCGCCAACCCCATCCACCAGGCGCCCGACGCCGGGCCGCGGTCAAGCGCGAGCATACCGAGATCGCCGGTCGCGTTGGCGACCGCCGCGATCACCGCCGCGGCGCTCATGTGCGGCGCGCAGGGCACAGTGAAACCGAAATGGAACCGCGCCGAATCGCGCATCGCCGCGTCGCCGCGCGAAACGTCGACATGCACGCTATAGGGGGCCTGCACATAGGTGAACGTCGAGATGATCACCCGCCAGATGCTCTCGACCGTATCGAGCGGCAAATGGCCGGTGTGGCGCTCGACGATGGCGCGCATCATCGCCGCTTCGCGCGCCGGCCGGAAGGCCGAGCCGCCGCCCTGGCGATGCTTGATCGCGATCAGCGTATCGATGATCTGGCTGCGCTCGATCAAAAGCGCGTGCATCGCCGCGTCGAGCCGATCGATTTCGACCCGCAGTCCCTTGAGTTCCTCTGCGGCGGCTTCCGTCACGGCGTCGATCCGATCAGGTGTTCATCGATTCGAAGAAATTGGCGTTGGTCTTGGTCTCGCGCAGCTTGCCGAGCAGGAACTCGATCGCGTCGACCGTGCCCATCGGATTGAGGATGCGGCGCAGCACGTACATCTTCTTGAGGATGTCGGGCGGCACGAGCAGCTCTTCCTTGCGGGTGCCGGAGCGGGTGATGTCCATCGCCGGGAAGGTGCGCTTGTCGCTGACCTTGCGGTCGAGGATGATTTCCGAGTTGCCGGTGCCCTTGAACTCTTCGAAGATCACTTCGTCCATGCGCGAGCCGGTGTCGATCAGCGCAGTGGCGATGATCGTCAGCGAGCCGCCTTCCTCGATGTTGCGCGCCGCGCCGAAGAAGCGCTTCGGCCGCTGCAGCGCGTTGGCGTCGACGCCGCCGGTCAGCACCTTGCCCGACGACGGCACCACGGTGTTGTAGGCGCGGCCAAGGCGGGTGATCGAATCGAGCAGGATGACGACGTCGCGGCCGTGCTCGACCAGGCGCTTGGCTTTCTCGATCACCATTTCCGCCACCTGGACGTGACGCACCGCCGGTTCGTCGAAGGTCGAGGAGACGACCTCGCCCTGCACCGAGCGCTGCATATCGGTGACTTCCTCCGGCCGCTCGTCGATCAGCAGCACGATCAGGAAGCATTCGGGGTGGTTGGCGGTCACCGACTGGGCGATGTTCTGCAGCAGCACCGTCTTGCCGGTGCGCGGCGGCGAAACGATCAGCGCGCGCTGGCCCTTGCCGATCGGCGAAACGATGTCGATCACCCGGACCGACATGTCCTTGCGGGTCGGATCGTCGACCTCGAGCTTCAGACGCTCGTCGGGATAGAGCGGCGTCAGGTTGTCGAAGTGCACCTTGTGACGCGTCTTCTCCGGATCCTCGAAATTGATCGCGTTGCACTTCAGCAGCGCGAAGTAGCGTTCGCCTTCCTTCGGGCTGCGAATCACGCCCTCGACCGTGTCGCCGGTGCGCAGGCCCAGTCGCCGGATTTGCGACGGCGAAACGTAGATGTCGTCGGGACCGGCGAGATAATTGGCGTCCGGCGAGCGCAGGAAGCCGAAGCCGTCCTGCAGAATTTCGATCACGCCCTCGCCGATGATTTCGACCTCGCGCGCCGCCAACTGCTTGAGGATGGCGAACATCAGCTCTTGCTTGCGCATGATCGAGGCGTTCTCGACCTCGTTCTCCTCGGCAAACGAAAGGAGTTCAGTCGGCGACTTTTTCTTCAGGTCTTGGAGTTTGATTTCCCGCATTGGGATGATCTCGAATGTTCAGCGAGGGCAAGGGAGAGATGGGCGCGGGACCCGCGTCGAAGCGGTTGACCGCTTCGGCCGACGTCATCGGGATCGGGGAGATCCGCGCGTCGGCGGGGGCGCCCGTGGAAGGCGAGGGCCCCCGTTTAACCGGCTTCGGCGAATCTTTCAACGGCTGATTTCGCGGCCCGATTTCGCGGCCGCCGCCGCCGCTTACGGTTTCATCACCACCAGGAAGACGACGAGGATCATAATCACGGTCGGCGCTTCATTGATAAATCGGTAGAAGCGCGACGAATGGACGTTGCGATCCTCGGCGAAGGCCCGCACCTGGGCCGAGAAGAAGCCGTGCAGCCCCGTCAGCAGCAGCACGAGCGCCAGTTTGGCGTGCAGCCACGGCGACAGAACGTAGCCTTCGCGCCAGGCGAGCAGCGGCCCGGTGATCCAGACGGCGACCATCGCCGGATTGACGATGCCCTTCAGCAGCCGTCGCTCCATGACCTTGAATTGCTCGGAGATCGCCGATTTCCGCTCCGTATCGGCGTGATAGACGAACAACCGCGGCAGATAGAGCATGCCCGCCATCCACGAGACGACGGCGACGATATGCAGGACCTTGATCCAGAGATCGATCGAATCCATGCGCGAGAAGACCGCTATTGCGTCGAGAGCAGGCAACTTGCCACGCAAGCGCGACCCGGGCAAAGCCAAGCGCGTTACCCACAGGAGGCCCGCCAAAGGAATCTAGGTATATGACTCTCTGATTCGATTCTTCTTGGCGGCAGAAAGCGCGCAGGCAATTCTGTCCACCGCCGAGAAGCGTTCCGACCCCGACGGGCCGCATCCAAGCGTCGGCGAGGGCGGCTGGGGACTGGTTAACAAATCGTTAATTGATTCAACGCGGCCGACCAAAGTGCGGATGTGGATAGAAATCCGTCGTCCCCACAATTGCCGGTTCGAGGCGCGCCGGCGTCATGACTGGCGCCCGACGATCGCCTGTGGACCGCGACCGGCCGATTCCCGCCGCGGCAGCCCCGGCGTCGCCGAAGCTGCGGCTTCTCCACGTCTGTCCACAAGCGTTGCGGCAGGTTATATGGGGGCCTCTCGCGAGCGGAGCAGCCGATGGGGCGCAGCTATTTTCACCTTCATCTGGTCTCCGATTCGACCGGCGAGACTTTGATCGCCGCGTCGCGCGCCGCCGCGGCGCAGTACCAGGGCGTCGCCTCGATCGAGCACGTCTACCCGCTGGTGCGCACCCGCGCCCAACTTGAGCGGGTGGTCGCCGAGATCGACAACGCGCCGGGCATCGTGCTGTTCACCCTGGTCGACCCCGACCTTTCGCGCCGCCTCGAGGCGGCCTGCGAGGAATCCGGTTCGCCGTGTCTCTCGGTGCTCAGTCCGGTGCTGACCCTGTTTCAGTCCTATCTCGGCCAGAGCTCGACGCCGCGCGCCGGCGCTCAGCACATGCTCAATCCCGAATATTTCAAGCGGATCGACGCGCTGAACTTCACCATGATGTGCGACGACGGTCAGCTCACGGAGACGCTGGAAAGCGCCGATATCGTGCTGCTCGGCGTCAGCCGCACGTCGAAGACGCCGACGAGCATTTATCTCGCCAATCGCGGCTACCGCACCGCCAACATTCCGCTGGTGCCTGGCGTGCCGCCGCCCGCCGCCCTCGACCATCTGCGCCGGCCGCTGATTGTCGGCCTGGTCGCTTCGCCCGATCGGATCGTCCAGATCCGCCAGAACCGCCTGCTCGCGCTGCAGGCCAATCCTGAAACCGAATATGTCGACCGCATCGCCGTCGCGCACGAGGTCAACGATTCGCGCCGTATGTTTGGCGAGCGCAACTGGCCGATCATCGACGTCTCCCGCCGTTCGATCGAAGAGACCGCGGCGGCGATTCTCGATCTCTATCGCGAGCACAAACAGAAGTTCATCGCCCACGGCTGAAAACACCCCCAATGCCCGCCCCAACTTTGTGGATCGGCGCCTCGCCGATCATCCTAGCTTCGAAGAGCGCGAGTCGTCGCGCGCTGCTGGCCGGCGTCGGCGTGCCGTTCGAGGTCGAGGCGGCCGACATCGATGAGCGCGGCGTCGAAGAGGCGCTGAGCCAGCGCGGCGAAGCGCCGAGCGGCCTCGCGCTGGCGCTGGCGCGCGCCAAGGCGCTCTCGGTCAGCGCGCGCCGGCCAGAGGCCCTGACGCTGGGCGCCGATCAGACCCTGATTCTCGACGGCCAGCCGATGCACAAGGCGCCGACGCGCGCGGCGGCGGCCGTCGCGCTTCAGGCGATGAGCGGGCGCGGCCACCGCCTCGTCTCCGCCTTTGCGCTGGCGCGCGACGGGATGATCCTGGCCGAAGACAGCGACAGCGCCGATATGACAATGCGCGCTCTCGACGCGGCGCAGATCGCCCGCTATCTCGACATCGCCGGGCCCGCCGTCCTGGCGAGCGTGGGGGCCTACCAGATCGAAGGCCTCGGCGCGCATCTGTTCGAATCGATCTCTGGCGATCAGGCCACGATTCTCGGGCTGCCAATGCTGAAACTCCTCGCCGCGCTGCGCGGCCTCGGACTCCTCGCGCTATGAGCGCCGTTCGACGCGCCGGCGTCTGCGGCTGGCCGGTCGCCCATTCGCGCTCGCCGCTGATCCACGGCTACTGGCTCGCGCGCTACCACCTCGAAGGCGCCTATGAGCGCTTCGCCGTGCCGCCGCTCGGATTCGCCGATTTCGCCGCTTCGATCGGCGTCGATGGGCTGGTCGGCGCCAACGTCACCGTGCCGCACAAAGAGGCCGCTTTCGCCGCTTGCGACCGGCTCACCGATTCGGCCCGCGCCACCGGCGCGGTCAACACGCTGTGGCGCGAAGACGGCGCCCTGTGGGGCGACAACACCGATGTCGCCGGATTTCTCGCCACCCTCGACGCCGAAGCGCCCGGCTGGCGCGACCGCGTCGACAACGCCGTGGTGCTGGGGGCCGGCGGCGTGGCGCGCGCGATCGTCCAGGGGCTGGTCTCGCGCGGCGTCGAACGCATCGCCATCGTCAACCGCACCCGCTCGCGCGCCGTCGCGCTGGCCGAGCGCTTCGGCCCGGCGGCGCGTGCGGCGACATGGGACGAATTGCCGCAGCTGCTCGCCAAGGCGGGCCTGCTCGCCAACGCGACGATCCTCGGCATGGCCGGCCAGCCGCCGCTCGACGTCAGCCTCGCGCCGCTGAAGGCCGAAGCGGTGGTCGCCGACGTCGTCTATGTTCCGCTGACGACGCCGCTGGTCGAGGCGGCGTGGCGGCGCGGCTGCGTCGCCGTCGGCGGGCTCGGCATGCTGCTGCGCCAGGCCGCGCCCGGCTTCGCCCGCTGGTTCGGCAAAACGCCCGAGGTGACGGCGGAATTGCGCGCGCTGGTCGAAGCCGATCTGCGCGCCGCGGAAAAAGGCCGAACGTGATCGTCGCCGGACTGACCGGTTCGATCGCGATGGGCAAGTCGACGGTCGGCCGCATGTTCGCCGAACTCGGCGCGCCGGTGTTCGACGCCGATGCGGCGGTGCGCGAATTCTATCGCTCCGACGAAGCCGAGGCGGTAGAGGCGGCCTTTCCCGGCGTTCGGGTCGACGGCGACGTCGATCGCGGTCTGCTCGCGGCCGCCACGCTTGGCGACCCGGCGGCGCTGAAGCGCCTCGAAGCGATCGTGCACCCGGACGTCGCGCGTCGCCGCCAGGCCTTCCTCGCCGCCGCCGCTGCGGTGGGACGACGCCTGGCGATCGTCGACGTGCCGCTGCTGTTTGAGACGGGCGGGGAGAAGACGGTCGACCTCGTCGTCGTCGTCAGCGCCGGCCTCGAGGCGCAGCGCGCGCGCGCGTTGTCGCGGCCCGGCATGAGCGAGGCGAAGCTCGCGGCGATCCTCGCCCGCCAGACCCCAGACGCCGAGAAGCGTCGTCGCGCCCATTGGGTGATCGATACGCGCGGCCCTTATCCGGCCACCCGCGCGCAGGTCGCCGCCCTGCTGCGGGCGCTCGCCGCCGTCCCCGGCCGGAGGCCGACCGCCGATGCGTGAAATCGTCCTCGACACCGAGACGACCGGCCTCGACCCCAGCAAGGGTGATCGCCTGGTCGAAATCGGCGCGGTGGAGATCGTCAACCAGATCGCCACCGGCGCCGTCTTTCACGCCCTGATCAATCCCGAACGCGAAGTGCCGGAAGAAGCGTTCCGCGTCCACGGCCATTCGACCGCCTCGCTCGCCGACAAACCGGTCTTCGCCGCCGTGGTCGACGACTTCCTCGCCTTCATCGGCGAAGACCGCCTCGTCATCCACAACGCCGAATTCGACATGCGTTTCCTCAACGCCGAACTGGCGACGCTCGGCCGACCGCCGATCCTCTTCGAACGGGTCACCGACACGCTTCTGCTGGCGCGCCGCAAGCACCCTGGCGCGCCCAACAATCTCGATGCGCTGTGCGACCGTTATCGCATCGATCGCTCGAAGCGGGTGCGCCACGGCGCGCTGCTCGACGCCGAAATTCTGGTTGAGGTCTACGGCGAACTGACCGGCGGTCGCCAGCGTTCGCTGTCCTTCGCCACGGTCGAGACGGCGCGCGGCGACGGGCTGGTCGCGACGTCGAAGCGCGCCCGGCCGGCGCCGCTGCCTGAGCGCGCGAGCCAAGCCGAGCTCGACGCCCACGATGCGTTGATCGATTCGCTTGGCGAATCGGCGATTTGGCGCCGCTACGCGCCGGCCGCAGGAGGCAACGGAGGCTAGGCGTTCGCCGTCGCAGCGCCGGTTGCTTGCAACCGCTGCAGATAAAGGCGGTGGAAGTCGATCGGGTCGACGTAGAGGGGCGGATAGCCGCCGTTGCGCACCGCGTCGGCGATGACCTGGCGGGCAAACGGGAACAGCAGGCGCGGGCCTTCGATCATCGCCAGCGGCTGAACCTGATCGGCGGGGACGTTCTCGAGGCGGAACACGCCGGCGTAGTGGAGCTCGAACTTGAAAACGACGCCCGCGCCCTCGCCCGCGCCGCCTTCGAGCAGCAGCTCGATCTCGTAATCGGTCGGCGCGATCTGCCGGCCGTTGACGTTGACCTGAAGGTTGAGGCCCGCCGGCTGCTGGCCGAAGCTGCGCGGGGCGTTCGGGTTCTCGAACGAGAAGTCTTTGACGTATTGCGCGACGACCGAGAAGCGCGGCGACGCCGCGTCCACTCCGCCATTGCCGTTCTCTTCGGCCATAACTTCAACTCCCAGCCGCTCGATCTTGTGTTTCGGCGCGTCGCGTAACACGCGCCGTCGGCCCGAACAAGCGCGCTCGAGGGGCGTTGCGGCTCAGAGCCGCGGCCAGGAGAAGTCGTCGGCGCGGCCGCTGCGCGGATCGGCAGGCTCGCCCTGACGCAGCACCCGCGCCACCAAGTCCGTCTCTCCGGGCGGGTTCGGCTCGCGCGAGGCGAGCGCGCCGCCGGGCGAAAGCGGCCGTCCGGTCAGCGACAGGATCGGTCCGGCGAGAGGCTTGGGCGGCTCCAGCGTCGCGGCGCCGGGCGCCTCGGGCGCTCCCATCTCGCGCCGAATCTGGGCGTTGATGTCGCCCGCCGCCTGCTCGATGTCGGGCGGCAGGTCGGCGGTTTCGTTCTGCGGCCGTCCCTTGTCGAAGACGCGGCGAATCTCCGCCTCGAGGAAATGGGCGACCTTGCGGCCGCCGGCCTTGGTGAAATGGATGCCGTCGGAGCCGCGCAGCTTGACGATCTGCCCGTCGACGTTGGGGCCGGAGGCGTCGTACTGCCCGTTCTGGTCGGCGAAGGCGTCCCAGATGTCGATATATTTCACGCCTTGCCTCTCGACCTCTGCGCGGTCGATCTCGTTGAGTTTGACGATGTCGGCGTTGAAGCGGTCGGTGCGCATCGGCGGCATGCCGACCCAGGCGACCGGAATATTCGCCGCCTGGAACGGCGCAAGCACCGCGTCGATGCGGGCGGCGTAGGCCGCTTTCCAACGGTCGCTCAGCGGGTCGAGGTTCTCGGCGCCGTCGCGCATCGCCTGGAGGTCGTTGATGCCGACCATGATGACGACGAAGTCGATATGGTCCTTGCCGGCGGCGAGATCGTGGGCGGCCTTCGGCCAGTCGAAATAATCGGCGCGCACCAGGCCGGAGGCGTCGTGCGACTTGTCGGCGACGGCGATCTCCGGCTTGTCGGCGAACGCCTCGGTCAGGCCGCCGGCGGAGAGCGACGCAAGGCTATCGCCGAGCACGTCGATGAAGAAGGTCGGCTGCACCGCCGCGCCGCCCGGCGTGCCCGGTTCGCGCGTCGTCGTCGCCGGCACGAAGTCGCGCACCTTCTTCTTCGGCTTGCTGGCGGGCGCCTCAGGCGGTTTCGGCGGCTGGCCGCCGCCGAACAATTGCTGGAGAAAGCCGCCGAGACCGCCTTCCTGGGCCGGCGCCGCCGGCGCAGTCAAGGCGACGGCGAACGCCGCAACGGCGACGAGGCGCAACGCGCGCGCGACAAACGGGCGGTCGAAAGCAAACAACATCGGCGCCAACTGCGGCCTTGAGCGGCCGGACCTTCAGGCTAGGGGGCGAATTAGGCGGAAAACCGGCGCGACATGCAAGCCCCTTAGCCGCGGCGACGCAGTCGACGCAACAGGGCGAGGGTCGGATAGCCGTCCGGCGCCTCGCCGATCGATTCCTGGTAGTCGCGCAAAGCCGCCTGCAGACGGTCGCCGACCCGCCCGTCAATGTCGCCGACTTCATAGCCGCGCCGGTCGAGCTCGCGCTGCAGCTCGCGCACCTCTTTCTCGGCGAGCGGCTTGTCCCGCGTCGGCCAGGCGGTCTTGAGCCCGTCGCGGCCCGTCACCGCGTCGCCAAGCAGCGCCACTCCGAGCGCGTAGGCGGTCGAGTTGTTGTAGGCCTTGATCGTCTTGAAATTGGCGGTGACGAGGAAGATCGGCCCCTTGAGACCGGCCGGAATCAGCAATTCGGCCTCGCCGTCCTTGGGCAGGTCGTCGCCATTGGCGCGCGTGACGCCGCGCGCCGCGAAAGAGGAGAACGGGACGAAGCGCGCCGAATCGGCGGCGGTCAGCTTGAAACCGTCCGGCAGCCGCGCTTCGAATCCCCATGGCGCGCCGGCGATCCAACCGTGTTTGGCAAGGAAATTGGCGGTCGAGCCGATCGCGTCGGGCGCGCTGTCCCAGATATCGCGGCGGCCGTGGCCCTCGAAATCGACCGCGTAGGCGAGGAAGCTCGACGGCATGAACTGGGTCTGGCCCATCGCGCCCGCCCACGAACCCTTCATCTCGCGCGGCTCGACGTCCCCTTCCTCCAGGATCGCCAGCGCCGCGATCAGCTCGTCGCGGAAATAGTCGCCCTGGTAGTGGACGAAGGCGAGGCTGGCGAGGGCGCGGACCACCGAATCGCCGCCGCTGAAGACGCCGAACTCGCTCTCCATGCCCCAGACGCCCATCAGCACGCCGCCATCGACGCCATAGGCCTGTTCCGCCTTGGCGAGCCACGGGCGCACGTCCTCGGTCCTGGCGCGGCCGTGCGCGACGCGGGCCGGCGAGACCGCGTTGGCAAGATAGACCCAGATCGGTTGGACGAATTCGGCCTGATTCGTCGTGTGGGCGACGATCCGGGGATCGAAAGTGACGCCGGCGAAGGCGGCGTCGAAGGTCGCGCGCTTGACGCCGCGCGCTTCGGCGAGCGGCCACAGCCCGTCGACGAAGGCGCGGAAAGCCGCGTCCGTCTTCCGCGCCGCCTCGGCGGCGGCCCTTTTCGCCGCTGTCGCCGCTGCGGCCTTTTTCGCCATCGCCGCCGTTGCGGTCTTTCGCGGCGGCGCGGCGTCCGCCGGCGCGGCGGCGACGACAAGCGCGGCGGCGAGAGCGACGGCCGCGGCGAAGCGGCCCCAGACGGTCGGAGCGAAGCGCGTCATGGCCATGATCCTCGCTGGTCGGCGCGCGCTTAAGCTAGCGGCGAGCCGTTGCGAAGCCATTAACCATGTCGACGCGGACGGCCCGTCAGCCGTCGCCCTTGATGTCGTCGGGGCGCGGCATCGAGATGATGTTGTAGCCGGCGTCGACAAAGTGCGTTTCGCCAGTGACGCCGGCGGAGAGGTCGGACAGCAGGTAGAGCCCCGCTCCGCCGACGTCCTCGATCGTCACCGTGCGGCGCAACGGCGAATGGTGGCGCTGAAAGTTGAACATGAAGCGCGCGTCGGCGATGCCGGCGCCGGCCAGCGTGCGGATCGGGCCGGCCGAAATCGCGTTGACGCGAATGCCGGCCGGGCCGTAGTCGGCGGCGAGATAGCGCACGCTCGCTTCCAGCGCCGCTTTGGCGACGCCCATGACGTTGTAGTTCGGCATCACCCGCGTCGAGCCGCCGAAAGTCAGCGTCAGCATCGAGCCGCCACGCGGCATCAGCGTTGCGGCGCGCGTGGCGATCTCGGTGAAAGAGAAGGCGGAGATGACCATCGTGCGGACGAAGTTCTCGCGCGTCGTGTCGGCGTAGCGGCCTTTCAGCTCGTTGCGGTCGGAGAAGCCGATGCAGTGGACGACGAAATCGAGATCGCCCCATTGCTTGGCGAGCGCCGCGAAGACCGAGTCCAACGAGGCGACGTCCTCGACGTCGCAGGGAAGCGAAAGCGTAGAGCCGAGGCTTTCGGCGAGCGGTAGGACGCGTTTGCCCAGCGCGTCGCCCTGGTAGGTGAAGGCGAGCTCGGCCCCCTGAGCGGCGACCGCCTTGGCGATGCCCCAGGCGATCGAATGATCGTTCGCGACGCCCATCACGAGGCCGCGCTTGCCGTTCATCAGGCCTGGATTCATCCCGCTCGTCTCTTGGTGGTCAGGCGTCGACGTGCTTGAACACCAACGTTGCGTTGGTCCCGCCGAAGCCGAAGGAATTGGACAGCGCCGCGCCAATGCGAACGTTGTCGACGCGCCGCCGCACGATCGGCATGTCGGCGAACTCGGGGTCGAGTTCGTCGATATGCGCGCTCTCGGCGATGAAGCCGTTCTGCATCATCAGCAGCGAATAGATCGCCTCGTGGACGCCGGTCGCGCCTTGCGAATGGCCGGTCAGCGACTTGGTCGCCGAAATCGGCGGGCATTTCTCGCCCGAGCCGAACACCGCGCGAATCGCCTCGATCTCTTTCCGGTCGCCGACCGGGGTCGAGGTCGCGTGCGGGTTGATGTAGTCGATCGGAACCTTCACCGTCGCCAGCGCTTGGCGCATGCAGCGCGCCGCGCCTTCGCCGGAAGGCGCGACCATGTCGGCGCCGTCGGACGTCGCGCCGTAGCCGGCGACCTCGCCGTAGATGCGGGCCCCGCGCGCCTTGGCGCGCTGGTATTCCTCCAGCACCAGCACGCCGGCGCCGGCGGAGATGACGAAGCCGTCGCGGTTCTTGTCGTAGGCGCGCGACGCGCGCTCGGGCGTCGCGTTATAGCCCGACGACATCGCGCCCATCGCGTCGAACAAAACCGACAGCGTCCAGTCGAGGTCTTCGCAGCCGCCGGCGAACATCAGATCCTGCTTGCCGAGCTGGATCTGTTCGGCCGCCGCGCCGATGCAATGGTTCGAGGTCGCGCAGGCCGACGAGATCGAATAGGCGACGCCCTTGATCTTGAACCAGGTCGCCAAGTTCGCCGACGCGGTCGAACACATCGATTTGGGCACGGCGTAGGGTCCGACCCGCTTCGGGCCCTTCGTGCGGGCGATGTCGGCCGACTCGACGATCGTGCGCGTCGACGGGCCGCCCGAGCCGATGATCAGGCCGCTGCGCTCGTTGGAAATATCGTCCGCCTCAAGCCCGGAATCGCGGATCGCCTGATCCATCGCGACGTGGCACCAAGCGGTGCCGCCGCCATGAAAGCGCATCGCGCGGCGATCGAGCATCTCTTCCGGCTTCACGGTCGGCGCGCCTTGAACCTGGCTGCGGAACCCGAGTTCGGCGTAGCGGTCGGCGCGGGTGATTCCCGACTTCGCCTCGTGCAGGCTCGCCAAGACCTCCTGGGCGTTGGCGCCGATCGACGAGACAATGCCCATACCGGTGACGACGACGCGTCTCATTGCCTTACTCCACCATCGCCGCTGCGAGCCTGGCCCAAATCAAGCGTGGCCCTGGGCGGCGGCGCCGAACAGGCCGACGCGCATGTCCTTGACTTCGTAAATGCGCTTGCCGTCGGCTTCCAGCCAGCCGTCTGCGATGCCGAGGATCAACTTGCCCCTGAAAACGCGCTTTACGTCGACGCCGTAGATCACTTTCTTGATCGTCGGCAGCACCTGGTCGATGAACTTGACCTCGCCGACCCCGAGCGCCCGGCCGCGGCCCTGCAAGCCGAGCCAACCGAGGAAAAACCCGGTCAACTGCCACAGGGCGTCGAGCCCAAGGCAGCCCGGCATGACGGGATCGCCTTTGAAATGACAGGAGAAAAACCAGAGTTCGGGCTTGATGTCGAATTCCGCCCGCACGCCGCCCTTGCCGTGCGCGCCGCCATCCTCGCTGATGTCGGCGATGCGGTCGAACATCAACATCGGCGGCAGCGGCAATTGTGCGTTGCCTGCGCCGAACAATTCGCCGCGGCCGCAGGCCAGTAGATCCTCGAAGGCGAATTGTGAACGCCGTTCCGACATGCTCTTTCGCGTTCCCTCGTCAAGGCGGACAGCCAACCGGCGCTCGGTCCGCTCCGCCGCTTCGTAACACAGGCGCAGGCGTCTCGAAAGCGCTCCGCCGCATCCGTTATCAGACCTGCGACATCGCCAACCGTAACGGCTGACGGGAGCGTCGGGCTGTGATAAGGGCAGGGGTCCGCCCGTCGAAAATGCGTTTTGATCAGGACGTTTCGAGCCGCCGTGTCCCTTCCCGCCCCGCCCGTTTCAGTCTCCCGCCGCAGCGGCGCCATGGGCGCCTGTCCCGTTCACTCGCTGCGCGGCAAATTGCGGCAGGCGCGTCTCAGGCCGACTCGGCAACGCATCGCGCTGGGCTGGCTGTTGTTTGGCCGCGGCAACCGCCACCTGACCGCCGAAATGCTGTTCGAGGAAGCGCGGGCGGCGAAACTGCCGGTGTCGCTGGCGACAGTCTACAACACGCTTCACCAGTTCACCGCCGCGGGACTGCTGCGCGAAGTCGCGGTCGAAGGCGCGCGCGCCTATTTCGACACCAATCCGACGCCGCACCACCATTTTCTCATCGAGGAAACGGGCGCGCTGGTCGATATCCCCGACCGCGACATCGCCATGGGGCAATTGCCGTCGCCGCCGAGCGGCTGCGAGATCGCCGGCGTCGACGTCGTGGTGCGGGTGCGCCGTTCGGGTCAGAAAGCCGGCTGATCGCCGGCGATGACGCCGGCGCTGGTCACCACCACCCAGTCGCGACCGCGCCGCTCGATCCTCTGCACGCGACCGATTCCAGGCACGACGTCGCCCGGCGCGACCTGCTGCGGTCCGTCGCGGCCGTCGATCACTGCATAGCCTTCGTCGGCGTCGACCAGCCAGTAGCCGCGCAGTTTCGGCCGATCGATCGAGCCGGTCGTCTCGTTGGAGACGGCGGCGGCGGCCGGCGCGGGCTTGGCCGGCGGCGCCGGCGCGACAGGGGCGGCGGCGAGCGGTCGTTTCTCGACCTTGTCGAGACGTCCCGAGACGTCGGCGACCTTGCCCGACAGGTCGGCGAGTTTGCCGGCGGTCTCATGGTCGAAACGGTCGGTGAGCTTGTCGAGGCGGGCGCCGTGGTCGCGATCGAGCTTGTCGATGCGTGCGTTGGTCTGGCCGAGACTGGCGGAGAGGTCGCGCACGCCGGCGCTTGCGCTCTTCAGTTCCGCCGCGACTTTGCGCGTGTCGGCGCTTTCGTCGCGGCTACGCGCCGCTTCGATCGCGTCGATGCGATCTTTCAGGGCTTTCACCGTCTGAGCGAGGCTGCGCGTTTCTTCGCTCTTGGCGGCGAGCAGGCTCGTTTCGCGCGCGTGATCGTACAGCGTCACCGCCGCGACGCCGGCGATCAACGCCAGGCCGGCGGCGAGCGAAGAAGCCCAGACGACGGCCTTGGAGAGGCCGGCGCGCGGCGGCGCGTGGTCGGCGACCGCATAGGGCAGGAGTTCGAGGCGCGGCGGATCGACGCACGGCGACGGATCGCCCGCGAACGAGGGCTCTACGCGCGGCGAATCGCCGGAGGTCGGTTGGCTGTCGCTCATCAATGCGTTCCCGTGCGGACGCGGACCTTGAGAGGAGTTTCGACCGATCGGATTAACGGATCGTTGACCGATTGCGACCGTGGCAAGCAAAGATCGTGGCGGGAATAAAGCGGCCGTCTCAGGCTGGCGCGTAGGCGTCGGCGCGGATGCGCTCGATCATCGACCTAACGCCGTTCGACCGCTGCGGCGTCAGATGCTGCTCGAGGCCAAGCTCACGGAACGCCGCCAGCGCGTCGGTGGCGAGGATCTCCTCCGGCGTGTGGTCGGAATAGAGCGCGATGGCGATCGCCACCAGTCCGCGCACCAGGTGCGAATCGCTGTCGCCGCGGAAGTGCAGGATCGTGCGGCCGCTCGCGTCGTGGCGCGCCTCGCGCTCGAGCCACACCTGGCTGACGCAGCCGCGCACCCGCGTCGCCTCGTTGTGGGCCTCCGGGGGAAGCGGTTCGAGCGTGTGGCCGAGCTCGATCACATAGCGGTAGCGGTCCTCCCAATCGTCGAGGAAGGCGAAATCGGCGCGAATGGTCTCGATCGAAGCCAGCGGATCGCTCTCGGCTTGAGGGGGGGGTAAACCGGCATTATAACCGCGCGTCGCCGCCGAGGGCCACCCTCATAGCCGAAGCGCCGGGCGCGGCTTCGCGCCGCGGCGCCGCGGCGGCTAGTGAAGGGATCCGCTTAAAGAGAGGAACGGAGGAGCGGGCCGCGCCACGGCGGCAGCCGGTCTGCGGCCGACAGCGTGTCGAGCGAGGCGCGTTGGGGCTTTGCCGCGACAGGCGCGTCGAGATCGAGCGCGCCGCGCAACGCGCCGCGCGCCAAAGCGCCGACCGCGCCGTCGCCGTTCGCGGCCGCGACGGCGAGGCCGACGACCGTCGGGGTTGCGGCAGGCAAGGCGTCGCTCAGTTTCGCGTCGCCCCACGGCATCGCGTGGAACGTCAAGCCGAGCCAGAACGCCGATCGCAGAAGGAACCGCATGGACCCGTCACGCCGTTTCGCCGTCGACTCCTGCGACGGCGAAACGAACCCTAGCGTGTCCGCATTTCGGTCCGGCGCCCGAATTCCGACAAATTCGAACGATCGCGGCAACCGGATGGTAGGCGAAGCGCCCTTAACTGCACGTCAACCATGTCGGTAGGCAAAGCGCTCGCCTTCCGCCGCGCAGCTCGTTCCGCGCGCGATGCGTTGGTTCCCCTTAGCGTTGATTTAAGCGGCGACTGAGATCGTTTGTCCGGGGCAGACTCTGCCCCCTAAGTCCGCGGAGGCGGAATTGGAGTTTTCGTTCGCCAGAGCGCGTCGACGCTTCGCGGCTCTCGTCCGTCTGGACGCGCGAGCCAGCGCCGCCGATCGCGCTCGCCACGAGCTGTTCGTCTTCGCCCGACTGGCGACGATCGTCCTCGTCGCCGCGCTCGTGCCGCGCTATCTCGCCGCCGCCGGCGCGGACCCGCTGTGGCGAATCAGCGCTTTCGCTTGGCTGCTGCTGCCGCTGGCGGCGATCGTCCACCTCGCTCGCACCGGCGATCTCGTCTAGGCGCAGCTCATCTCGCTGTTCTCGCTGGCGCTGCTCACTTGCGTCGTCGTCGTCGGGGCGCGGCTGTCGCCGGAGATGAGCCTCGGCTGGCTGATGCTGCTGCCGCTCGAAGCGGCGATCGCCGATTCGGCGTCGTTGCTGCGCTTCGCCAGCCTGCTGGCGATCGCCATGTTGCTGCTGATCGCGCTGCTGCGCGGCTGGGGGTTCGGCGCCGCCGCGCCGCCGCTCGGCGGTCTGGGGTTCGCCGCCGTCGCCGCGCCCGCCGCCGCCTATGCCGCGCTGCACCTGATCGCCGCCGCGCGCGCCCGTCGCGCCCGCCGGCGTGAGGCCGTCGGCGGCGCCGAGCGTTACGCCGCGCTCGCCGGGGCGATCGGCGATCTCGTCCTGCGCCACGACCGCAGCGGCGCCGTGCTCGCCGCCAACGGCGAAAAGGCGGCGCTGTTCGGCCACGACGCCGCGAGCTTTATCGGCCGCGGCTTCTTCCATCTCGTCCATGTCGGGGATCGGCCTGCCTATCTCGACGCGCTCGACCGTGCGGCGCGCGGCGACGGCGCGGCTGCCGCCACTGTGCGCCTGCGCGCCGGCGCCAACGAGCGCGAGCCGCAATTCCGCTGGGCGGAACTGCGCGTGCGCCGCCTCGACGCCGACGTCGACGGCGCCGCGACGATGTCGGTCGTGCGCGACGTCAGCGCCGCCAAGACCGTCGAGGAGCGGCTGCAGACGGCGCGCGCCGAGGCCGAAGTCGCCAACGCCTGGAAGGACCGCCTGCTCGCCAATGTCAGCCATGAGCTGCGCACGCCGCTCAATGCGATCCTCGGCTTCGCGGAAATCCTCGGCGAGCCCGAACTCGCGCCGAGCGACCCAGCCAAACAGCGCGAATACGCCAAGATCATCCACGCCTCGGCCGAACATCTTCTGTCGATGGTGAATCTGATCCTCGACACGTCGAAGATCGCCGCCGGCACGTTCCGCATCCTGCCCGAACCGTTCGCGCTCGAATCGCTGATCGCCGATTGCTGCGACATGGTCCGCCTCAAGGCGGAGGCGGGCGGCGTCGCGCTCGAGCAGGCGCCGATGAAGGACGTCGGCGAACTCGTCGCCGACAAGCGCGCCTGCCGTCAGATCCTGCTCAATCTGCTCGCCAACTCGGTCAAGTTCACCAATCGCGGCGGACGCGTCGTCGTCGGCGCGGCGGCGCACGGCGACATGACGCACATTTTCGTCGCCGACACCGGCCTCGGCATTCCCGCCGACAGCCTGTCGCGGCTCGGCGATCCGTTCTTCCAGGTGCGCAACGACTACGACCGCAACTTCGAAGGCGCGGGCCTCGGTCTTTCGCTGGTGCGCGGCCTGGTCGGGCTGCACGGCGGCTCTCTCAAGGTCGAGAGCCTCGCCGGCGTCGGAACGCGGGTCATCGTGCGGCTGCCGCGCGTATGCCAGCCCGACGCGACGACGGGCGCGCCCGCCCCGGTGGAGACCGAAGCGCGCCTGAACGCCGGCGTCGACGACGTCGACCCGCTTGCCGCCAAGGAGAAGAGAATTGCCTGAAGCGTCAGCGCGTCTGCGCCCCGATCCGACGCTCGTTGGCCGGCCTCGGCCGGCGGCCGGGCGCAAATCCGCCGCGGTCGTCGTCTCGGCGTTGCGACGTCTCGGCGCGACCCCAGCGCGCGGCTACGCCGCCGCGGCGCTGACCGCTGCGCTGGTCGGCATCGTCGTCAATGCGCTCGCGCTCCAGCACGCGCGCCATCCGGCGCCTTTCTTCGCCCATACGCCGACAGTCGCGGCCGCCCCCGCGTCGACCCCTGCGCCGCCGCCTGCCCAAGCCGCCGCCGAAACGACGGGCGCGCCCGCCACGCCGACGCCGCCGGCGCGACCGGTCCAATTCAGCGGCGCCGCGGCGATCGGCGGCGGCGACGCGATCGGCGACATGCTCCGCGCCGACCAGGAACAGGAAGCGCAGAAGCGCCTCGTGGCGGCGCAGGCGGCGCTGGTCAAGCTCGGCTACGTGGTGAAGGCCGACGGCGAGCCGAGCGTGGCGACGAGCACGGCGCTGCGCGACTTCGAGCGCGCCCACGGCCTGCCGCCGTCGAACGACGTCACGCCGCGCCTGCTCAAGGCGTTGTCCACCGCCGTGAACGTCGCAGGACGCTGAAACGGTGCGATTGCGCTCGGACATATGGGTCGCCGCCTATCTGCGCCGCGTCGCGGTCGAAGGGGCGGCGGCGGTCTTGCGCCGGCGCGGCGCGGCGGAAGCGGGCGCGATCTGGATCAAGGTCGATCGGCTCGACGGTCGCGCGGCGCTCTACGGGCCGGCGCCGCAATCCGAATCCGGCGAGCGCGGGATCGAGCGGCTGTGGCTGCGCGCCCACTCCGAAGCGTGGGTCGCGCCCGAGGAGACGGAGCGGCGCGTCGCCCGCGAGATCGCCTTCGACTCCGATCTGTGGCTGGTCGAGGTCGAGGACCGCGACGGTCGCTGCTGGCTCGATCTCGCCGAACCTCTAGCGCCGTCGCCGCGCCGAATATGAAGGCGCGTTAACCCCAGCGGCTGAATTGGCATCACGACCTCGTGAATGGCCGTTACAGACCTAAATTGCCTCGACAGTCTTTACCCGCGGGAAATTTCTGCAAGCGACGGTCCGTTGAGGCCGGGTCAGCGCATCGCGCGGACCCGCGCCCTTGCAGAAGGGGTTCGGGATGATCAGGACACTTAAAGCTTTCCTCTACGACCAAGACGGCGCCACAGCGATCGAATACGCATTGATCGCCTCGCTGATCGCCGTCTTCATCATCGGCGCCCTGTCGGCGCTCGGCACCAACCTCAGCAGCGAATTCGCCGAAGTCGGCGCGGCGCTCAAATAACGGCGGTTCGCGGCCGACTCCGGCGATCCTGTTAACCCGGCGCCAACCGCATCGGCGCCGGATTTTACGACTCCTAGAATTGTCGGCGCGGACTTAACAAGGGCGTAGCGCGTCGCCGACGAGATTGACGGTCGCGCTCGGCGGAACGCCAGGGACGCTCTGCGCTAGTTCTCGGCCTCCCCTGCGTGAGTACGGCCATGAGCATCCTTCTCAAGTCATTCGCCGGCGACGAATGCGGCGCGACCGCAATCGAATACGGGCTAATCGCCGCCCTGATCGCTGTCTTCCTCATCGGCGCCTTGTCGGCGCTCGGCACCAATATGAGCAGCGAGTTCGCCCAGATCGGCGCCGCCATCAAGTAACCGGCGGGCAAGCTTTGGCGGCTAGCTTCGGCCACAGCGAAGCCCTCGACTGCGACGGATGAAAGATGACGGCGACGATCCTGATTGCGGCGGCGGTGTTCTTCTTCCCTGCCGCGATGGCCCTGGCGGCTTCGATGGACGTGGTGACGATGACGATCCCAAACCGCGTCTGTGCGGCGCTGGCGATCGGCTATTTCGTCCTCGCCATCGCCGTCGGCCTTCCCGCGCAAACGATCCTCGTCAACCTGTCCTGCGGCGCTGCGGTGCTGGCGGTGATGTTCGCCATGTTTGCGCTGGGTTGGATCGGCGGCGGCGACGCCAAGTTGGCGGCGGCGATCGCGCTGTGGCTCGGCTGGGGCGCGCTGCTCGACTACAGCCTTTCGGCGGCCATCTACGGCGGCGCGCTGACCATTGTCATTCTGCTCGGCCGCCGACAGGTTCTGCCGTTGTGGTTGTCGCGCCACGCGTGGATCGCCCGCCTGCACGATTCGAAGACCGGCGTCCCTTACGGCGTGGCGCTCGCCGCGGCGGGGATGATGTTCTATCCGCATACCGAAATCTGGCGCGCCGCGGCCGGCCTGTAGCATTGCATTGAAGTCTTCAGGATTCGCTAATCAGTTGGATACGCCTGATTAACCGTAATTTGACGATTGGCGGGCCATATTGCCCTCGCGTGGCGTCTGAGGCGCGGAAGGGCCTGATTTCATGAACAAAGTGCAAATCGCCGTGCTCGGCGCGACGGTAGTCGCACTCGGCGGCGCTTATGTTCTTTTCAACAGCGCGCCTGCGCCCGCCCCGCAGCACGTCGTCGAGGCGCCCAAGCTCGCCACCGACGAGGTCCTCGTCGCCGCTCAGGACATTCCGATGGGCACGGCGATCAGCGACGCCTCGGTCTCCTGGCAGATGTGGCCCAAGGCGGCGATCTCCGAACTCATGATCGTCAAGTCGTCCGGCCCCAACGCGATGGACGACGTCAAGGGCTCGCTCACCCGCGACGCCTTCATCCGCGGCGAACCGATGCGGCGCGACAAACTGGTCAAGGCCGGCGCCGGCGGCTTCATGTCGGCGATCCTGCCTTCGGGTCTGCGCGCGGTCGCGATCAAGGTCGACAACGCCGGCGACGACTACGCCGGCGGCTTCATCCTGCCCAACGACCGCGTCGACGTGATCAAGATCTTCCGCGACGACGAGGCGACCAAGACGCGCGGCGTCGAGGTGCTCGGCGCCCAGACCATTCTCGCCAACGTCAAGGTGCTGGCGATCGGCCAGAACGTCCAGGAGGAGAATGGCAAGAAGGTCGTCATCGGCGGCAACGCGACGCTGGAGCTCGATCCGCAGCAGGCCGAGCAGGTGATTCTCGCCGAGCGGGCCGGCAACGCCAATCTGCATCTCGTCTTGCGCAGTCTCGTCGACAGCGCCGGTCCGGCCCAAACGGTCGGCGACAACCAGGACGCCGGCGGATCAGGCCTGACGATCGTGCGGTTCGGCGCGCCGCAATCGGCGGCGCAGTGACGATGAGGCGGCGATGGCCTTCGACATGACGGGGACACGACGAATGGATACCTACGGCTTTGCGCGCCTGATCGCGCCGTCGGTCGCCCTCGCGGCGGCGCTCGCCGCCACGACGCCGCAGAGCGCGCTG
>JBEKVR010000052.1:0-27596 GCA_049513815.1 Roseiarcus sp.
TGCAGTCGGTTCTCGGCGCGGCGGGCGAGGTCGCGCGCGTCGGCGGCGAGGAATTCGCGCTGCTCGCGCCGCCGAGCGCCTACGACGATCTGATCGTCAAGCTCATCGAGTTGCGGGCGCGGGTCGAGGCGATGCCGATCGCGATCGACGGCGGAACGATCCGGACGACGATCTCCGCCGGCCTGGCGCTCCGCGCGCCGGGCGAAAGTTTCGCCAATCTCTACCGCCGGGCCGACCAGGCGCTCTACGCCGCCAAGAAAGCGGGGCGCAATTGCCTGCGCTTCAACACCGATCTCGGGGCCAGCGAGCGGATCGAAGAGTCGCAAGCCGCCGTCTCGGCGTGAGCGTTGCAGCGCCGTGCTCACCGGCGCGGCGGCCCGACCGCAAAGCCGCAATGGATGACGTCCTCGCACGCCGAGGTCCTGATGAAGCGCGATCGCGGCGTCGTCGGGACCGAGACGGCGGATGGGGTACGGGTCGCGAGGCAAGGGGGCGGCTCCGAGCGAGCGGTCAAATTCCGGCGTCAAGCGCGCGTCAAGTTTCGTCAAGTCCCGTCAAGCGCCGCGCTTGACATCAAGTTGGATATGCGTGCGTTGTCAATGCGTTGCGGACCGTCAAGGGGAAGTCTCCTTTGCTCCCCGCCGCGGCGCTGGCGGTCGGGAAGGCCGACAATGGAAGATAGCGCGATTTCTGATTATCGGAAAGGAATAACTGACGCTGGCGCGGCGGCGACGCCCAATATGGCGCGGTCGCCTTCACGCGATTCCCGACGGCCTCGTCGCCTTGGAGCAGGCCATCAAGCCGCGCGGCTGTGTCCGCGGCGCCCGCGTTCGGCGGAACGCGCCGGCAGGTGGAAATGGAGTTGAACGCACGGTCGCCGTAATCCCGTCGGCCCAGAGCCAAATCTCGCGGGCGGCGGCGTGACGTCTTGGGCCGCGCGCGAAGAAGACGGCGCCATGACGGAATTCGATTGTACAAGCAGGCGCCGGTTAGGCGCATGCCGCGTTATATTGCCGCAAGCATAGTTTAATTCGCCCGTAATTAATTATCCCACACGGTTGTCTTGGCTTGGCGAGCGCTGTAAATACGACTTGCTAAGTGCTTATGGGTTGAACGGACCCGTTCTACGAACATTCGCACTTATCAGACAATTGTCTCTGGTCAGACAATTTGATGAAAACCTGAACTGAACCGAGTTCAGGTGAGCGCTAAACGATAGGGAGGTCGTAATATGGCCGATGTCGGCGTTGAAGTCGCGAACGCGCTTCACTGGGATCTGGCGATCCCGCGCTACCGGGTCACCGCAGAGGTGGAATCCGGCGTGGTCACGTTGCACGGAATCGTTGAGCGGGCCTACCTGAGGTCCCACGCCGAATCGATTGTCCGCCGGGTGTCCGGGGTGACCGGCGTCAGGAATAAAATCGCCGTTCGGGCCGCCGAAGACGTCCGTCAACCGAGCGAGCGTCACTAAGGCCGGCAGCGGCTCTGTCTCTGAGTCCGCCGGCCGCGCAAAGAGACGCCGCCGGCGTCTGGTCGCTTAGCCGGGAAGTGAACTCCTGTTGCCGTAACGCGGGGTCGGGTTTCCTGCGCTTGCTTGGGCTAAGGATCGAGAAACTCCCGCTGGCGTTCGAGCATTCAACTGGCCGCCCCATCAAGGGCGGCCAGATTCGTCAGTTTCAATACGATATATTCACGATCTGGAAACCTATTTTCCGCATAATAACTTTGTTCTACCTCGACACGCTTAGTTACCTCTATGGAAAGCGATGTCAGAGAAAGACCAAGACGCACGTCGTTACATGCTGGACGTCGCCCGCGGCGACGCCAGGGCGCAATACAATCTTGCGCTCTTGTTCGATCAGGGCCGTGGCGGGCTGCCGCAGGACGAGCGCGAGGCCGTTCGTCTCCTCAAGCTCGCCGCCGACCAGGGGTTCGCCGCCGCGCAGTGCAGCCTCGGCGCGAAATACGCGCAGGGCGGAGTCGGGTTGCCGCAGGACGACCACAAGGCCGCGCTGCTGTTCGAGCTCGCCGCCGATCAAGGCGACGCATCTGCGCAGTGCAATCTCGCGGTCTTCTATGAATTTGGTCGCGGCGGCGCGCCACGCGACGAGCGCAAGGCCGCGCGCCTGTTCAAGCTCGCCGCCGACAAGGGCGTGCCGGTTGCGCAATACTATCTCGGCCGCATGTACCAGCAAGGTCGTGGCGGACTGCCGGAGGACGCGCGCGAGGCCGATCGTCTGTTCAAGCTCGCCGCGGATCAGGGACTTTCCGCCGCCCAAGCGGAGCTGAAACCGGGACTGTTCGCGCGCCTGTTTGGCGGCGGCGCCGACAAGGGGCGCGACGAACCGAACGACGAAGGCGACCAGCGGCGACAGAGGGAATCCGCAGAGCGAGAGCGCCTGCAGATGGCGCGCGACGCTCAGGAACGGCAACGGCCAGCGGCCGAGCGCGTTCTCCACGAGCAACAGAATGCGCAACGGCGCCGCCAGGCCGAGGCGCCTGAACAGGACCGCAAAGCGCAGCAGCAAAAGGAGGATCGTCGGCGCGACGGAATGGCCGGCGACATGAACGCCGATCGGGCGCTCGAAATCCTCGGAATTGGCGCGCGATCAACCGAAGACGAAATTCACGCCGCCTATAACCATCTGATGAAACGCGTGCATCCCGATCTCGGCGGGTCGGCGTATTTCGCCATGGAATTGAACGCCGCGCGGGACCAGTTGCTGAAGAGCCGCCATCGCGAACAAAGCCATCCGTGAAGCGCTCGGCGCATGTTGCTTTTGAATTGCGCCACCCTCCGTCGTCATTGCAAGCAAAGCGAAGCAATCCAGGCTAAGCGACGGCCGCAATCCCTAAGTCTGGATTGCTTCGCTTTGCTTGCAATGACAACGGATACGATTCGACTTCAATGCATCATGCTCTAACCAATTCCGGCGCCCCAGCGCGAACTTCGCATCCTTGGTTCCGGGACGCTCCCGCCACGACAGCAGCGAGGGCCGCTGACGAACGATCGACGACCGCGTCGCCGCCATTTTCCCGTCAGGCTTCAGCGCGGCTTGCGCTCGCCATACTGTAGTCATCCGGGTTCTCGCCGATGTCCCGCAGCCCCACGGTCAAGATTTCGCGCATTTGATCGGCCCGGGTCGCCGGCAGGTAGGTCATCCCCATGGCGATTGCTTCGCGCCATGCCGGTCCGCGCTTCCACGCCTCGGCGAAGACGATGGCGAGGTCAGACTGGCGACGCGTCGTCGCCAGCGCCTCGACGAGCAGGTCGGCCTGGCGAATGTCCTTGTCGCGCTTCAGCGAGCCCCCGCCGTCGGCGCGGCGACGCGAGGCGACGATCATCTTGTGGACGGCGTAGCGCTCGGGCGCCGGCACCGTCACGGCGACGCCGTTGCGATGCAGCATCAACGAGCGCACCGGCTCGTAAATAAGGAAATCCAGGAACCTCAGCGGCTGCGCCGCTGCGCCGCCGAGCGCCGGCATGTCGGTTGGCTGTCCCTCGTGGTCCGCGCTGCCTCGATTCGGCGTGAGGAACTCGACCTTGAACCTCGTCTTGTTCTCGAAGGCTGTGGAGGATCGGCTGTCGATTTGGTGAGGAACCTCGCGGAAGCTCGGGTCGACCTTGCGGATGAGTTCGAGCGCCGAGGGGATCGAATCGTCGACCGCGGCCGAGATCGAATGGAACTGCGCGAAGTCGGCGTCGCCGGTTTGCATCGAGGCCGACGGCAGCCGCACGCCCAGGAGGCCGGAATAGCACTGGAATGCGACCGTGCCGACGAGCACGCCACGGACGCGAAAGAACCCGGCGTCGGCCAACGTCTCGACGATGTCGCCGGTGAATCGTTCGGGAACCGGAAGCCCGGCTTCGCGGGTCAGCGTCGAGACGAGTTTGCGCCGGGCCTTCAGGTCGTCCTTGATCTCCCTGAACGCTGCAACGCGCTTGGCGATCTCCGGGTCGGCGTGCGGGCCAACGTAGCGGCGAACCACCCTGTCGCCCTGCCGTTGGTCGAAATACCAATAGCTGCGACCCTTGACGGGGACGGTGACGAACCGGCCGTCGAGCGGGAAGTCCGATTGGAAAGCGGCGTCCAGGCTGCGTTGCGACAGCTCGGCGAACATGGTTCGGTAGACGAGGTCGATTTCCTTCATCGGAACGGGTCGTTATAACGTTTTCGCAGAACAGTTATAACCCGCCTCTCGGCCCGCAGCAAGGCCGGTTATAATCTTTTCGCGTGAGCGTTATAACTTCGATCCGCTCCGAAGGCGCCCGTAAACGAAACGGGCGCGCCGCGAACAAAAGGCCGACAACCGTCGCGCCGCTCCAGATTGGCAAGGAGCGTCGTCTGCCTCTAGGACGGCGCGTTGAGGCGATCGCGCCAACCGGCGGCATTCGCGTTGAATGCGCTCCGTAACAAGGCCTTCGACGCCGCAAACCGGCCGCGCGCGGCCGGCTTCGCGCGTCGAAGGCCTTGATCGCGAAACGCCCCATCGCGCCGGCGCGGTCATCCCGAAGGGACCGGAGCGCAGCGGAGGAGCGCCGAAGGCGCTTGACGGCGACGACGCGATGGGGCCGGCGAGCAGTTCGCCAATTGAGTAGGCGTCAATGTAATGCCCGCCGTAGATCGCGGCGCCACGCCCGCGGACCGTGATCGTCGCGGTTCATGAATTCGGATAATATCCCTTCGCGCGATAACAAGCGGAGGGGCGCTCCAATGGCCAAGATCGCCAAGATCATGGAGCTCTTTCAGATGCGGTTGCGCGTCGAGGATGCGTGCCGAGCGTTTCGATCTCTCGACGGCGAGTTGGCGAAAATCACCCTCAGGCCCGGCGACTCCGCGGGCCTCGAAGCGGCCATACGGCAAATGGAAGCGGCGGTCGACCGCAAAGTCGCGCCTTTTCGTGGCAACAAGTTCGTCGACCCGTTCGTAAAGCCGCTGAAAGACAAATACTGCGCGGCGATCCTTGAAAAGGCGGCGGTGGGCAAAGGCAAGCCGGGCGCGTCGTGAAACACGAAATGGGGCGCGCGGCGCCTGCGGCGAGGCTCGACCGTTGCGCCCGGATCAGGCGGTCGGTTTTCAAGGCCTTCGACGCCGCAGACCGGCCGCGCGCGGCCGGCTTCGCGTAGAAGGCCTTGGTGGCGAAACGCCCCGTCGCTCCGGCGCGGTCATCCCGAAGGGACCGGAGCGGAGCGCAGCGCAGCAGCGTCGCAGGCGCTTGACGGCGAGGGCGCGACGGGGCCGGCGGGCAGTTCGGCAATTGAGTATTGTGTCCCCGTAATGCACGTAATGCGAATATTAACTAAACTTTCCTCTTTTGCAGTCGCTCTACGAGACCCTTTAATTGATACAGAGACTTAAGTATTTCGCATGCCAACTCGATGGCATCTGCCGACTCATCGCGCCCAATGTCATCGTACGATTTGGCCTGAACATGAGTGGCGTCGTTACCGAGCGCTTTTAGTTCTGCCATTGCTTCAAATAGTGGCTCCGGCAAGGAGATCAATTTTCTAAGAGATTCAATGCGTTGGTGCAAATTGGCACCGGACGCCCCGTTTAGTTCGCACAATTCTTCGAGCAATCTACGAACCATCATTGCCGACGCGCGGTAAGCTCCTGCAGCGTGACAGGCAGCAGCTTCGACGAGCGTGACTTGACAAATCGACGGTAAGTTGTCCGTCGAAATCTCAATCAACTCCGGTGGCTGAACTGATGCAACGGTTCCTTCTCGCATCACCGTAAATACAAGGCCATTGCAGCCAGGATTTGGACATAAGCGCACCTGTGCGTTGAAGTTTTCTTGCCTCGTCGGAGGTGTAATCGACTTCTTGTAGTGGAGCCCTTGTCCAATGCCGCCGAACGAACCGAGGTGCCTGCAATGAGGACACCGAATTGAAATTGGCGGCATAGGGTTGGCCAGCAATGACGGGTAGCCGCTCTCCGACTGAAAGACATTCTTGTTTTGTAATGGAGCGTCAGCCATTGCACCGCCTCTACCCCTCTTCCTCACGAGCACCCCGTCGTCCCGCCGCAGGTGTCGCGCTTTAGGCACGTCCAATTCTGAGCGATGGTGAGGTTGCCGCATTCGCGGCAAAATTCGCCAACGCAGCCTTTCACGCGCGCTTCGGCGCAGCGCTCGACCGCCGTTGCCTCGACTGCGTCAGCTCAGAAGCTGCTTGAGCAAGTCTTGCTTCAGCAAGGCTTGCTCAAGCGTTTCCTTGAGGTCTTTCCCCATCTCGTAGCCCACAGGGATCTTGAAGCTGTCGAGTAACTTGTCGTCATGACCGGCCGCCTTCAAGATTGGCTTGAGCGCCTTGAACAAGCTCTTGCCCAATTGGTTTTGCGGCGTTGGCCCCCCACCCTGGTCCCACAGCGCTTCCGACGATGGGGAGCCGCCGTCTTCGCGATACACAGCCCAATTCACAACCTTCCGCTTCTCGAAGAACTTCGCTTTGGCTTTGGCGGCGGGAATCGCCGCTGCCGCCTGGGCCCGCCAGGCCTCGGCGGTCGACAGGTCGACGTTGTACAGCGCGGCGAGATAGTCCGCGCGGCAGAAGTGGCTCTCCACGTCACCTTCGGCGCACACCCACGGAAAGGCACCGTACTTCGCGTAAGCCTCGCGCCATTTCACTACCTCCGCGTCGGTCATGAAGTCGCGGTCCCTGTGGATCACCGCCTTCAGCTCGAGGCCGGCGCGTGTGAGCAGCCCTTCGAGCAGCCGCTCCTTGGGTAGGTTGTCGACGCCGAAGCACGGACACACCGCTACCCGGCGCGACAGCGCTGGCCACTGGCGCAGAATCGCGCGGATTGCCTTGTCGCATTCGTCCTCGACGAAGAAGTAGACGTCCTTGTCGAGCCCACCCCAGCCGAGCATCTTGCGAATCGCGTCGTCATCGTCGGTCCGGACTTCGCCGTTTGCCATCCACACCAACTTCGCGTTCGGCGAAGCGGCGCGGACGACGTGCGGGCTATGAGTCGTCATGACAATCTGCGTCTCGAACTCGGCTGCGGCCTGTTCCAACGCCTCCACAAGTCGCTCCTGCTTATCGGGGTGCAGGTGGGCATCGGGTTCGTCGATCAGGACGATGCGCGGACGAAACAGGATTATGTACGCGAAGATTTGGATCACCTGCAACAGTCCCGTCGCAGCGGTCTCCAATGAGCGGAACCTGCCGCCGAGCGCGGAATCACGGTAGCTCGCGCTGATGTTGTAGTCCTCGCGCGCGTCGAACTCGACGTTGACCTCAACGCCCTGATGCACGTCCTGGACGAGTGCGTTCAGGCGCGCCAAGCGGATCGTTCCCGCGGTCGGTTCCCGGTCAGTCGGAAGGCGCGAGGCCAAATTATAGAGCACGTTGCGCAGTACGCCGCCGGCATCGCCGCTTGCCGCCTGCCGTCTCAACAGCGGCTGGGCGAGGATGGTCTCCTTCTCGGCAAGTCCGGCGAGCCCGGGGATGTACGCGGTGATGAAACTGTCGCGCTGTTTGTATGGGGTCACGGCCGCGCCCCCTTCAATGTGGGCCGTAATGCCACCCCGGTTGCGCGCCGCAAAGATCTTCACGGTTGCCGACTGCGCAGCCTCTTCGTTCGACGTCGCGACGTGGTTGAAGATTACCGTCGTGGGGTCGGATTTGGTGTCCGACTTCAGTTCGTCCTTGTGTGCGGTCTTGAGCGGTTCGCTGGAGGGCAGGTAATCGATCCGGTCGAACGACATCATCTCCTTGGCATTCTTAGGCGCGATGTAACTCGCGGCCCTCACCGACCAGTGAACCGCCTGCAGCACCGACGATTTGCCTGACCCGTTCGGGCCGACGAGAATCGTGACGTCGCCGAGGGGTATCGTTGTCTGCCTAATCGCCTTGAAATTCGCGATGGCCACGTTTTCGAGTTTGCTCCATTTCCTCAGCCTGGCGGGTCGCGCGTCGGGGACACCGACGGAAGGGTCGGATGGAATTACGGAGGGAGCTTCTGCCTCGCGCGGCTTTCTCGCCTCACCGACCAAGTCTCCGATCGCCTGCGCAGAATTGTGAGAATCACGCTGGGAGCCGACCTCGTCGACCCCGGACTTTTCCATTGCCAACTCGCGCGGCCGCTCTGGTTCATCGAGTGGAGGGTCGATGGAATATGGAGTTCCTATCATCGCGAATACGGCGTCCGCTTTGGCCCTCTGCTCGGCGTCGTCGTTCTGCGTCCGCGCGGAGTCGGTTTCCTGGGCCCTGCGGTCGGCTACTCCGGTCTCTGTCGGAATTCCACTTATGTGCGGAACCATTGTCGCCAACCATGTCCGATCACAGGAGTCTGGCACATCAGCATTTCGTCACAATGTGGGTCGCAAACGTAGGAAGACGCAGCCAGACTCCCCCACTTGGATCAGGGCGCCCCCTCCCCTCAGCTACACCCCGTCGTACCCCCGCACGTGTCGCACTTCAGGCACGTCCCGTTGCGCACCATGGTGAAGTTGCCGCATTCGGGGCAGGCTTCGCCGACGTAGCCTTTCATTCGCGCTTCGGTGCGGCGGTCGATCGCCTTCGCTTCGGGCGAAGGCGCGGCGGCCGGGGCGGCGAAGGAGACGCCGCCGATCGACTCGGGCGCCTCCGCGAAGCCGCCCTTCAGCGCCGTCGCGCCCTGGACGTAGCCGCTCTGGGCGCCCGATCCGCCGACCAACTGCACGGCTTGCGCCTCGCCGACGGCGCCGCTGCGCACCAGCATCAGCTTGTCCATCTTCGACCGCAGCAGGCCCTTGGAGACGACCGAGGACGCCGACGGGCCGCCGCCGCCGCCGGGCGTCTTGCCCTGGGCGACGCCGCCGCCGAGCACGGTGGCGCCGATGTCCTCCGGCGCGACATGGGCGAGATCGGTGCGGCCGAGATACGAGATCGCCAGCTCGCGGAACACGTAGTCGAGGATCGAGGTGGCGTTCTTGATCGCGTCGTTGCCCTGCACCAGGCCCGCCGGTTCGAAGCGGGTGAAGGTGAAGGCCTCGACGTATTCCTCGAGCGGCACGCCGTATTGCAGGCCGAGCGAGATCGCGATGGCGAAGTTGTTCATCAGCGAGCGGAAGGCGGCGCCTTCCTTGTGCATGTCGATGAAGATTTCGCCCAGCCGGCCGTCCTCGTATTCGCCGGTGTGCAGATAGACCTTGTGGCCGCCGACCACCGCCTTCTGGATGTAGCTCTTGCGGCGGTTGGGCAGCTTCTCGCGCTCGCGCAGGCGCTCGACGCGCTCGACCACGCGCTCGACGATGCGCTCGGCGACCGCGGCGGCGCGCGCCGGCGCGTTCTGCGCCACCAGCGTCTCGACCGCGTCGTCGTCCTCGTCGTCGTTCTCGATCAACTGCGAATTCAGCGGCTGCGACAGCTTCGAGCCGTCGCGATAGAGCGCGTTGGCCTTGAGGCCGAGCCGCCAGGACAGCAGATAGGCGTCCTTGCAGTCGTCGACGGTCGCGTCGTTGGGCATGTTGATCGTCTTCGAGATCGCGCCCGAGATGAACGGCTGCGCCGCCGCCATCATGCGGATGTGGCTGTCGACCGAGAGATAGCGCTTGCCGGTGCGGCCGCACGGGTTGGCGCAATCGAACACCGGCAGGTGCTCAGCCTTCAGGTGCGGCGCGCCTTCGAGCGTCATCGCGCCGCAGATGTGGATGTTGGCGGCCTCGATTTCGGACTTGGCGAAGCCGAGGTGCGACAGCAGGTCGAAGCCCGGCTCATCCAATTTCTCAGCCGGGATTTTCAGCGTTCCGGTCAGGAAATCAACGCCGAGCGTCCACTTGTTGAAGACGAAGCGGATGTCGAAGGCGCCGGCGAGCGCCGCCTCGACCTTGGCCAGCACGGCGTCGGTGAAGCCCTTGGCGCGCAGCGTCGCCGCGTTGACGCCCGGCGCCTGGCCGAGCGAAGCGTGGCCGACGGCGTAGGCGACGATCTCGCCGATCTTCGCTTCGGCGTAGCCGAGCGCGCGCAGCGCCTCGGGCACGGCGCGGTTGATGATCTTGAAATAGCCGCCGCCGGCGAGCTTCTTGAATTTGACCAGGGCGAAGTCGGGCTCGATGCCGGTGGTGTCGCAATCCATCACCAGGCCGATGGTGCCGGTCGGCGCGACGACCGAGACCTGCGCGTTGCGGTAGCCGTGGGCCTCGCCGAGCGCCAACGCGTCGGCCCAGGCGGCGCGCGCCGCCGCCGACAGATCCGCCCAGGCGACGCCGGCCTTGGCGAGCGAAGGATGGTCGAGCGGGGTGGGCGCGACCGAAAGCTGCTCGTAGCCGTCGGCGAGGCCGTCGGCGGCGCGCTTGTGGTTGCGGATGACGCGCAGCATCGGCTTGGCGTTGGGCGCGTGGCCGGGGAAGGCGCCGAGCTTGGCGGCGATCTCGGCCGAGGTGGCGTAGGCGCGGCCGGTCATGATGGCGGAGAGCGCGCCGCAGATCGCGCGGCCTTCGTCGCTGTCATAGGCGATGCCGCAGCTCATCAGCAGGCCGCCGATGTTGGCGTAGCCGAGGCCGAGCGTGCGGTAGTCGTAGGACAGGCGCGCGATCTCCTTGGAGGGGAACTGCGCCATCGCCACTGAGATCTCGAGCGTCAGCGTCCACAGCCTCACCGCGTGCTCGTAGGAAGCGACGTCGAAGGTGCGCGTCTCGGGGTCGCGGAACGGCAGCAGGTTGAGCGAGGCGAGATTGCACGCCGTGTCGTCGAGGAACATGTATTCCGAGCACGGATTACTGGCGCGGATCGGCCCCGATTCCGGGCAAGTGTGCCAATCGTTGATCGTCGTGTGGTACTGCAGGCCGGGATCGGCCGAGGCCCAGGCGGCGAAGCCGATCTTCTCCCACAGGTCGGCGGCCTTCAGCGTCTTGTGGACCTTGCCGTCGAGGCGGCGGGTCAGGTTCCACTCGCCGTCGGCCTCGACCGCGTGCAGGAAGGCGTCGGTCACCCGCACCGAATTGTTGGAGTTCTGGCCGGAGACGGTCAGGTACGCCTCCGATTCCCAGTCGGTGTCGTAGGTGTCGAACTCGAGGTTCGAATAGCCCTGGCGGGCGAACTGGATGACGCGCTTGATCATGCCGTCGGGCACGTCGTCGCGACGCGCCAGCTTGACCTCGCGCTTCAGCGCCGGGTTCTTGTCGATGGCGAAGCAGTCGTCGCCGGGCCCTTCGCAATTGACGCAGGCCTTGAGGATCGCCTTGAGGTGGCGCTTGACCACCTTGGAGCCGGCGACCATCGAGGCGACTTTCTGCTCCTCTTTGACCTTCCAGTCGATGAAGGCCTCGATGTCGGGATGGTCGACGTCGACGACGACCATCTTAGCGGCGCGGCGCGTCGTGCCGCCCGACTTGATCGCGCCGGCGGCGCGGTCGCCGATCTTGAGGAAGCTCATCAGGCCGGACGAGCGGCCGCCGCCGGAGAGCTTCTCGTGCTCGCCGCGCAGCCTCGAGAAATTCGTGCCGGTGCCGGAGCCGTACTTGAACAGGCGCGCCTCGCGCACCCACAGATCCATGATGCCGCCCTCGTTGACGAGGTCGTCGGCGACCGACTGGATGAAGCAGGCGTGCGGCTGCGGGTGCTCGTAGGCCGACTTGGACTTGGTCAGCTTGCCGCTCTCGTAGTCGACGTAATAATGGCCCTGCCCCGGCCCATCGATGCCGTAGGCCCAGTGCAGGCCGGTGTTGAACCATTGCGGCGAGTTGGGCGCGGCCATCTGTCGCGCCAGCATGAAGCGCATCTCGTCGAAATAGGCTTCGGCGTCGGCTTCCGCATCGAAATAGCCGCCCTTCCAGCCCCAATAGGTCCAGGCGCCGGCGAGCCGGTCGAACACCTGCTTGGCCGAGGTTTCCGAGCCGTAGCGCTCGGCTTTGGGCAGCGCCTCGAGAGCTTCCGTATCGGCAACCGACCGCCACAAAAAAGACGGCGCGCCGTTCTCTTCCACGCGCCGCAGGCGCGCCGGCACGCCAGCCTTGCGGAAATACTTCTGCGCCAGCACGTCGGCGGCGACCTGGCTCCAGCCGGCCGGCACTTCGAGCTTGTCGAGCGAGAACACCACCGAGCCGTCGGGGTTGCGAATCTCGCTCTTGGTCGTCTCGAACGCGATCGACGCGTAGGGCGACTGCGCCGTCTTGGTGTACCGCCGCTCGATATGCATGGCCTCAAACCCCGATGCTCGGCAGGCGCACGCCCGCCACGACCGCCGCAGCGGCCCCCCCATAGCAATGTCTGACGTTTCTACGCGCGCCGACGCCCACAAGTTTCCGGCGCTTGGCGCCCCAAACGCCCCGCTCCGTCGCCGATGCGCTCTCACGCGACCGCCGCCGCTGCTTGGCCCCTCCTAGAGCCGAAAAGCCGCCGTGCGCCGAGAACCTCCGAACATTACAACTCTGTGACGGCGGCGTCAACAGCTTGTGCGATTGCTCGTCGCCGACACAATATGTTGTGGAGAAAAATATATAACGTTCGGTAAACGCCCCGCCGCATTGACAGCATCGGACGAGTCGGAGCGGCTCGGCAAGGGGAAAATTTGGCCTTGCCAAACGGCGGCTTTCGCACTGGACAGGCCCCATTCCGGTCGCCATAGTCCGGCCGCGAAAAACCTTCTTGGGCGGCTGCGGAAACGCGATGAAGCTCTTTCTCCTTCGATTCTTCACCTGGTGGAACGGCGCCACGCTCAACACCCTGTGGCACACCCGCCGCCACGGCGAGCTGGTCGGCCACGACGAGGCCGGCAACGCCTATTACCGCACGCGCGGCGGCAAGAAGGACCCGGCGCTGGGCTTCGAGCGCCGCTGGGTGATCTACAACGGCCTCAGCGAAGCCTCGGCGACGCCGCCGGGCTGGAACGGCTGGCTGCACCACACGGTCGACGTGGCGCCGAGCGAAGAGGACTACAAGGCCAAGCCCTGGGAAAAGCCGCATATGGCCAACCCGACCGGCACAAGGGCGGCGATTCGGCCCAAGGGATCGACGATCGGGCGCGGCCAGCGCCAGGCGTCGGCCGGCGACTATCAGGCCTGGCGCCCGGAGGGCTGACGACGCGCCTTGGTTTCGCCCGGCTTAGCCGCCAAGGGAGCCCGATGCGACGTGAGCGCGCGCCTAACCATGCAGCGGCCCGGACCCCGACAATGAAACGACGATTCCGGCGCCTCGCGGTCCTTGCCGGGGCGACGCTCCTGGCCGCCGGCGCGCCCGCCTTCGCCGACAAGATCAAACATCCGACCGCGGTCTTTTCCGGGCTCGACAAGATCACCGGGCGAATCATCTCGTTCGAGGCGGCGATGGGCGAAACGGTGCAGTTCGGCTCGCTGCAGATCACGCCGCGCATCTGCTTCTCGCGGCCGCCGACCGAGGCGCCGCAGACCGACGCCTTCGCCGAAGTCGACGAGGTGGCGGTCGACCACAGCGCCCACCGCATCTTCACCGGCTGGATGTTCGCCGACAGCCCCGGCATGCACGGCGTCGAGCACCCGGTCTACGACATCTGGCTGACCGACTGTAAGGGCGACGGCGAACTCATCCACGAGGCGCCGCCGGTCGCCGACGCGCCGTCCGATGCGGGTGGCGCGGACCTCGGCCCGCTGACCCCGCCGCCCGGCAAGCCCGGCGCCCAGCCGACGCCGAGCCCGACCCCGACGCCGAAGAAGCGCAAGGCTACGCCCGCCGAGCCCGGCCCGCTCGACCTCAATGCGCCGGGCGCGCCGGTGACGATCCCGCTGCCGGCGCCGCTCCCGGCCCCGACGCCGCGCAACACGCCGAGCCAGCGCTTCTTCCCCACCGACGACGCGCCGATCCCGCCCGCCAACATCGGAAAGTAGCGTCGCTGGCCGCGACAGACAGCGACGCCGCGTCGCTCCCGCAGCGCCGCCAAATCGGCTATCAGGGCTGCGGACCTTTGCAATCGTCGAGGAATCGCCGCGGCGCGCGTTTCGGCGCGGCCGCGCCAAGGAGCCGCGCCATGCCGTCGCTGCAAGTCGTGGTCGCCTCGACCGGGTTCGCGGGCGTCCGCGACTGCGTGCTCGAGGCGTTTCCGGACGCCCGGCTGACGATGATCGACGAGGCGGCGCTGCGTCGCGACGGCGCCGCCGCCGACGTCCTCGTCCCGACGATGTCGCGCGTCGACGGCGCGCTGATGGACCGCGTCCGCGGCCTGCGGTTGATCCAGCAATGGGGCGTCGGGCTGGAAGGCGTCGACGTCGCCGCGGCGACCGCGCGCGGCCTTCCCGTCGCCAGCGCCCCCAGCGCCGGCAGCGGCAACGCCGAATCGGTCGCGGAATGGTGCGTCATGGCGGCGATCGCGCTCAGCCGCCGTCTCGCCCAAGCCGAGCGCGCAATTCGCCGCGGCGGCGCCTGGGGCGCGCCGATGGGCCAAGCGCTCCTCGGCCGAAGGGCGGGCATCGTCGGCATGGGCGGCCTCGGCGAGGCGCTGGCGAGGCGGCTCAAGCCTTTTGGCGTGCGCATGGCGGGGATCGCCCGGCGCGCCCATCCCGAGCTTGCCGAACGGTTGGGCATGGACTGGATCGGCCCGCTCGACCGGCTTCCCGACTTGTTGCGCGTCAGCGACTATCTCTTCCTCTGTTTGCCGCTGACCGAAGAAACCCGCAGGCTCATCGACGGCGCCGCGCTGGCGCAGCTCCCCGAGGGCGCGTGCCTGATCAACGTCGGCCGCGGCGGCGTCGTCGACCACGCCGCGCTGCTGGAGGCGCTCGATTCGGGACGGCTGCTCGGGGCCGGGCTCGACGTCTTCGACCAGGAGCCCCTCGATCCGCAGTCGCCGCTGCTGACGCGGCCCAACGTCCTCGCCACGCCGCACGTCGCCGGCGTCACCGACGCCTCTTATCGCGGCATCGCCGCGCGCGTGACGGCGAACATCCGCCGGCTGGTGAACGGCGAACCGCTGGCTGATTGCGTCAACTGGGACGCGATCCACGCCGGGCGCTGAGGCTGGCTAGGCTTGACAGAGATAGGCGTCGAGCCAGCCGAGGATCTTCTCCCAGTTTTCGGCGGCGCCGTGCGCCGCCTGCGGCCGACCGAGAAAGCCGTCCTCGCGCAGCGTGACCAAGGTTCCGTGCGGCGACGGCTCGAAGCGGCAGGTTAGCGTCGTCTCGCGCTCGCCGATCAGCGGATCGGCGGCGAAATGGCGGGTCAGCACGACCCGATTCGGCGCCTCGACCGCGCAGATCTCGCCCCATTCGTCGAACCGCCTGCCGTCGTCGAATGCGACGCAGACGCTCCAGCCGCCCTGGGGGCAAAGGTCCGCCCGCCCCAGTCCTTCAGCCGGTAGACGCCCGGGTGCTTCCACCAGCGCTCGACCTCGTTCGTCATCAGCGCGGCGAAGACGCGCTCCGGCGGCGCGGCGACTTCGACGCTCGCCAGCAACGCGTCAGCGGCGGCGTCGGCGACCGCCTTGGGCCGCTTCATCGCCGCTGCAGCCATGCGGAATTCGCGTGCATTCACTTGCTTCGTCATCCCGCCGCTCCTTCATCGCCACGGGGGCCGTCGCCGCCTTCGGCGCCATGAAAGTCGCGCCGGCAAATCCACGCGGCCTTGCCCGCCGCAGGCGCCCGGCGGCCGCCGCAAGCGAGTCGATCGACGATGAATTCTTTTGATTCTATCGGATGATATCGCATGACGTGAAAGTCAAAGCTGAAAGCGCCGGGGCGCCGCGGCGGCCGCGGCGAGGTCCCCTTCACGCGCTGCGCGAAGGCGGCGCGGCGGGCCGGCGCGCCAGCGCCGCCAGCTCGGACGAAATGGAAATGCTTGCAGTCGCTTGTGCGCGCCGGCTCGACCATGACGCGAAAACGGTCAGGCCTTGGGTTTGAGAATGGTCTGACCGGTTTCGAGCAGCGACTTGAGGTTGGCGAGGATGCGCGGCCAGCCGCCCCCGACCGCCTCGATCAGCTTCGAATCGGTCCGCGCGACCGTGTGATTGATGGTCAACTTGACCGCGCCCTCGACCGGCTCGAGCTCAATGACGCAGAACGCTTCGCCATCCGCCGCCAGCTCCGGCTTCCACTTATGCCGCCAGCGCAGGGCGAGGCGGCGCGGCGGATCGCATTCCGCCACTTCGCCCTCGTCGGTGACGAGTCCGTCGGGGTAAACCATCTTCCACGGCGAACCGGCCTTCCAGTCGGTCTCGATGTTCACGCCGAACCAGTACTGCTTGATGAATTCGGCTTTGGTCAGCGCCGCCCACAATTCCTCGGGCGTGGTGCGGATATAGGTCACGTAAACGAAGCGGCTGATCCCGTCAGTCATGGCCCTTCCCTTCTTCCAGCTTGCGTTTGAGCGCGGCGAGGCGCGGCGCGTCGAATTTGCCGATCCAGCGCTCGGCGATGTCGTTGATCAGCGCCGGGTTGATGAAATGCAGCTTCTCGCGCCCCCGCTTCTGGCTGACGACGAGGTTCGCCGCTTCGAGGATGGCGAGATGCTTGGTCACCGCCTGGCGCGTCATGTCGAGGCCCTCGCACAGCTCGCTCAAGGTCTGCCCATTCCGCCCATGGAGCCGATCCAACAGCCGCCGCCTGACTGGATCCGCCAGCGCGCGAAAAACCGCATCCATGCTCATGGCGAAAATATGCAACCTTTTGGTTGCCTTTTCAAGCGTGATTTTTGGCGCTGCGCCCGAAGGGGCCGGCTCAGGCCGTGATCGGCGTGACGATCGCGTCGAGCAGCCTGGCTACGTCTTGTGGACTCAGGCGCGCCTGCAACCCGCGCTGGCCGCCGTTGACGAAGACGTAAGGCTCGGCGAGCGCTTCGGCGTCGAGCGCGCATCTGAGGCGCCGGTTCTGGCCGAACGGGCTGACGCCGCCGATCTTGTAGCCGGAGATGCGCTCGGCTTCGGCCGGCTTCATCATCTCGGCCGACTTGCCGCCGAGCGCGGCGGCGAGCTTCTTCATCGACACTTCGCGGTCGGAACGCAGCACGACGCAGACCGGTTTGCCGTCGACGAGTGCGATCAGCGTCTTCAGCACCCGTTGCGGCGCTTCGCCCAGCGCTTTCGCCGCTTGCATGCCGATCTTGTCGGCGTCGGGATCGTAATCGTAGGCGTGGACCGAAAACGCCGCCCCTGCCTGTTCGAGGGCCTTGGTCGCGCGGGTGGATTTGGACAAGAGTGGCTCGCGTCGCTCGCAGTCGATGAACGCTGGCAAGAATAAGCCATGGCCCGGCGCCGACAAAGCGCGGACCGGCGTTTGCCGCGCCGAACGCCCCCCTCCTCCGCAAAGCGGCTGGCGCCCGCGCGAACTCGAGCTTGACTTGGCGATAAGTGTAGATCCACTCATCGTCATGACCGACGTCGCCGCCTTCGCCGATTGCCGCAACTGCCTGTGCCAAGCCTCGCGCAGCGCCGCGCGCGGCGTCACCAGTGTTTTCGACCGGCATTTGCGGCCGCATGGGCTGCGGATCACCCAGTTCACGATTCTCGCCAACCTCATCCTGCGCGGCGCGACGCCCGTGACGGCGCTCGCCGAAGCGCTCGGCGCCGATCGCACCACGTTGACCCGCAACCTCACGCTGCTCATGCACAACGGCTGGATCGAAACGCACGTAGACGAAAACGACGCGCGGACGCATCTGGTCTCGGCGACCGCGAAGGGGCGCGCCGTCGCCCAAGACGCCCTCCCCGCCTGGCGCAAGGCGCAAAACGCCGTCGCCGCGGCCTTGGGCGGCGCGGACGTTGCGGCGCTGCGCCGGCTGGCGAACGCAACCCTGACCTGAAACCTCGGGCGCGCCGACACGTCTTTATGTCAATTACGTGTAGTTACACTAAAAGGAGACGGCCATGTTGAACCTGCTTGGACACATCACAGGAATGGCGGCGATACTCGTCGACGTCGTCGCGATCGTCTCGATTGTGCCGATGACGCTCAGCCAGCGCCTGGTCGCAGCGAGCGTCGCGGGCGCATGGGTCGGGCTGGCGACCGCGCTCGGCGCGGCCGGCGCGCTCGCCTATTCGCCCGAGCAGCCTGTCCCCGTGGTCGGCGCGCTGTTCGCGACGCCGCTGCTCGCCGCGGCGGCCTTATGGCTCGGCTCGCAGAGCTTCCGCGCCGCGCTGCTGGCGATCCCGACCGAGCTGCTGATCGGCCTCAACGCGCTGCGCGTCGTCGGCGTCCTGTTCCTCGCGCTCGCCGCGGTCGGGCGGCTGAGCGGCCCGTTCCCCTATTCCGCTGGGCTCGGCGACATCGTCACCGGCCTCCTCGCCATTCCGTTGGCGTTGCGCGTGGCGCGCGGCGAACCGGCGCCGATCGCGGCGTGGAACGCCTTCGGCGCGCTCGATCTCTTCGCCGCCGTCGGCCTGGGACTGACCAGCGGGCAAGGCGGCCCGCTGCAACTCCTCCATGTCGGCGTCGGCTCGGAGGCGATGCAGTCCCTGCCCTTCTCGCTGGCGCCGACCGTGCTGGCGCCGTTCTACCTGATCACGCACGCCGTCGTGGCGGCGCAACTCAGGGCGCGGCGCAAGGCGCGCGCGCTTCGCGTCGCACAGCCCTCGTCAATCGCGTCGGCGCCGATCGCGAGAGCGGGCGGCGCCGACTCAATCGTCGTTTGCGAGCCGCTTGACGGCGCCTATCTGAGCCCCGCGGCTGTCGCTAGGCTGGTCGCCGGCGGATCGCCGCCCCGGTCGAAGACGGCAGGCCGGGAAGCGAGATCGCATCGGAGGATCGGGTCATGGCGCGAGTCTTCGTCACCGGATCGTCGACCGGCCTCGGCCTGATGGCGGGCGAGCTGCTGGTTGAGCAGGGCCATCGCGTCGTTCTGCACGGCCGCAATCGGGCCCGCGCCGACGAAACCCGCCGCGCGTTGCCCGAGGCCGAGGCGGTCGTTGTCGGCGACCTTTCCAGCGTCGCCGGCGCGCGCAGCGTCGCCGAGCAGGCCAACAAGCTCGGCCGTTTCAACGCCATCATCCACAACGCCGGCGTCGGCTATCGCGAGGCGCTGCCGAACCAGACGGAAGACGGGCTGCCGCATGTCTTCGCGGTCAACGTCCTCGCGCCCTACGTCCTGACGGCGCTGATCGAGCGGCCGGACCGCCTCGTCTATCTCAGTTCCGGCATGCACCGCGGCGCCAACGCCCGCCTCGACGATCTCACATGGACGAAGCGCTCCTGGAACCCGGCCGAAGCCTACGCCGAGAGCAAGTTTCTCGACGTGCTGATCGCCTTCGCCGTCGCGCGGCGCTGGCCCGGCGTGCTGTCGAACGCGCTCGAGCCCGGCTGGGTGGCGACCCGCATGGGCGGCGCGAACGCGCCCGACGACCTCGACCAGGCCCATCGCACCCAGGTCTGGCTCGCCGTCAGCGACGAGCCGGAAGCGCGGGTCACCGGCAAGTATTTCCGCTACCTGCGTCCGCGCGCGCCCGATCCGCAGACCGGTTCGGCGGAATTGCAGGACCGGTTGATCGCCGAGTGCGGCAGGCTGTCGGGCGTGGCGTTGCCCGACTGACCGCCGCCTTCGGCCGCCGCGGCCTCGGCGCGCGGTGAGTTGGAGAGAAAGCCATCAACGAAGGGCCGGCGCTGAGGCCGGCGCGCTTGTGCGACGATTTTGATTTTCAGCGATTCAATCGCCGTAGGGTAGGACTCGGCGCTGTTGCACGAGTTCGCCATAGGGCGCCGTCGTCCCGGCCGGGAGGGTCAGCAACCACGCGACGTGCGCCGCGGCCTCGTCCGGCGTCTGGACGGCGCGGCCTTTGAACACGGTGTCCATCATCGCCGCGGTCGCTTCGGTCAAGGTTACGCCTGGGCAGACCGCGTTGATGAGGACCCCGGGCTTTCGCGCCGGATCGGCGGCGTAGGCCCGCGCGAACGCGCGCGTCACCGCGACCTGGCCGATTTTCGACGGGACGTTGATCCAGCGCGGCCAGCCCTCCTCTTCGAGTCTGCCCTGCTCGGCCGCGGCGACATAGTCGTCCATCGCCCGGTCGATCGCCTCGGTGGAATTCACCCGCGTGTCGAAGCGCGGACGCAAGCGTTCGGGCAGGTTCTTCAGCAGCCCGAAGCCGCTCGCGGTGACGACGAGGCGCCCGTTCTTGCGCATGATCGGCGCCATGGCGCGCAGAAATCGCAGGGCGCCGTGGTTGTTCGCTTCAATCATCGGCCGCGCATCGCGTTCGGGCGGCGCGTCCTCAGCCGGCGCGAATGCGCCGTTGAGATCGGCGACGTCGACGCCGCCGTGAAGCTCGACGAGGGTTCGCGCGAGCCGTTCGGCCCCCTGGCGATCGACGAGGTCGAACGGAAGCCAATCGATGTGCGCTGCCGACGGACCGACAGCTTCGCGCGCCGCCGCCGCCGCGCGTTCGCCATCGGCCGGCTTTCGCGCTGTCAAATAGACGATGTCGCCGGACGCCCACGCGCGGGCGAGCGTCGCAACCAAAGCGAGCCCGATGCCGCGCGTTCCTCCGGCGATGACGGCGACGCGAGCGTTTTCCATGAAGACTCCGGGTGTGGTCCGCGGCGCGCCTAGTTCATTCCGTCAGTTCGGGCCCGTCAACCACCGCGCGAGTTCGAGAGCAAGCCGACCGCTATCGGTCACGCGAATGGCTGATGGCGTCCGATCTCACGGATCGACAAAGCCGCCCGCGGCGGCGTCGTGCGGAATCGACCAGCCGAAATAGACCTCGACCTCGACAATCTTGCCGCCGCGCACGGTCAGGATCTCGGTGTTGCGGTAGGGTTTGCCAGAGACATGCTGTCCTTCATAAGTGACGAAGACCCGATCTCCGTCACGAACCAGGTTGATGAATCTGAAGCTGGTGATTGTCTCGCTGGCCTTCCAGCATCGATCGAAATATGTCTTGCGATCGATGCGATTGTCGAGCGGGCTGGTGAAATGAAAATCGTCGGCGATGATCGCTTCGATCGCGGCGCGGTCCTTCGCACCGTAAGCTTCATAGACCCTGCGAACGATTGAAATGGCGTCGTCGATCATGTGACCCTCCGTTCCTACCGCCAAGCAGCACATAAGAAGGCCGGCGCCGCCGCGCAGCCTCTTTGCGATCCGCCATGCGGCGGTCACCCTCGCTTTCAGATGCAGGAGCTTCGCCATGCCTGAATTGAACAACCGCGTCGCCCTGGTCACCGGCGGATCGCGCGGCATCGGCAAAGCGATCGCCCTGGCGCTCGCCAAGGCCGGCGCCGCGGTCGCCATCAACTATCGCGAGCGCGGCGAAGAGGCGGCTTCGGTGGTCGAGGCGATCCGCCAAGGCGGCGGCCACGCCGCCGCTGTCGCCGCCGACGTCTCAAACGCCGCCGCCGTGCAGCGGATGGTCGCCGAGGCCGAGGACCGGTTCGGTTCGATCGAGATCCTCGTCAACAACGCCGGCATGGCGGCGACGCGCGGCCTCGACGATATTACGGAAGAGGATTTCGACCGCGCCGTCGCGGTCAATCTGAAATCGGCTTTTCTTTGCACGCAGGCCGTGCTGCCCGACATGCGGGCGCGGCGTTGGGGCCGGATCGTCAACATCTCCTCGATCGGCGCCCGCGTCGGCGCCGGCTCGGTCTCCGTCGCCTACGCCGCCGCCAAGGCGGGGCTGGAAGGCCTGACGCGCGCCTACGCGCTGCGGCTCGCGCCAGAGGGCGTGACGGTCAATGCGATCGCGCCGGGCCTGATCGACACCGAGATGGGCGCGCCGTTGATTGCGGCGGGCGTCGGCGCGCGCATTCCCGTCGGCCGGGTCGGCGCCGGCGACGACATCGCCCAGGCCGTGCTGTTCTTGGTCGGCGACGCCTTTGTCACCGGCCAGACGCTAGCGGTGAACGGCGGAGCGTTGTTTTTGTGAGCGGCGCGAGCGCCTTTGCGGCGACTCGCCTGCCCTGGCGACGGCCTCGCGGCGGCCGACGGTCAGCAGTTCGATCGGCGCAAACGCCTTAGGCGGGAAGAGGCGGTCGCTCGGCGTTGTCGAACGCGAGGCCGAGCGCCCGGTCACCGCGACGCTTGCGGCGCGACCGCCGGATTGAGACGCCACAACGCAAAATTCAGCGCGCCGGCGAACGCAACCCACGCCAGGTAGGGGACGAGCAGCAACGCGGCGACGACGCTGATCGGGGCGAACAGCGCGATGGTGGCGACGATCGACAGCCAGAGCAGAACGATGTCGACCAAGCCAAGATCGGGGCGGCGCAGGCCGAAGAAGAGCGGCGTCCACGCGGCGTTGAAAACGAGCTGCAGCGCGTAGGCCGCCAGGGCCAAGCCGGCGCCCGCGAAGCCGGCTTGCCGCCAGACGAGCCACCCGGCGAGCGCAATCGTCAGATAGAGAACGGTCCACACCGGGGCGAAAAGCCAGTTCGGCGGCCGCCATGTCGGCTTCTTCAATCGCTCGTACCATTCCGCCGGGACGAAACCACGCGCCCGTCAGCGCCGCGAGGAAACAGGCGGCGACGAAGCCTGCGAGTGCGATGAGCGAAGCCATTTCCATCTCAGCCCGCTTGTTCTTTCTCGCCGCCGCCCGGCGTCGTCAGCCGCGCCAATCCGAACCCTCCGCATCGAAACACCCAATTGGCGATGCGGGTTCCATTCTCAAGGGACGATCGTTCGATCGCCGCTGGCGAGCTTCGGCGTGGAGAGAGAACCCGAGACGAGCGGAGGGGGCGGGCGAAGCGGTCGCCGCAACCGCGGCGACCCCATTGGCGTAAAGGCATGCGCGACGGCTCGCGACTCGCGCCTCATCGGCGCGAGATCAGTTTCAGCCAAGGCGTCGCGTGGAAGGCGCTCATCAAGGCGTACATGAGCGCCATGCCGTTCAAAGACGACGCGTCATGCATGCCCATACAGAGCATGTCGGACCGATCGCCGGCGAACGCGGTCCATAGCGCCAGCAGCGCGAAGGTCGGCGCGGCGGCGAGGGCGAGCGCATTGGCCGCCGCCGACGCGGCGGCGCCGCGCCGCGCCACGTCGACCTCGGGCTCGCCGCAGCAAGCGTGGCTCACGCGCTTGCCTCCTGCCGCTTGCGAAACGCCGCTTCTCCGGCGTCCGTCACTTCGATCCACCGCTTATCGGGCGCGGCGCCCTCGGCGTAGCTGTCGTGCCAGTTCCACCGCTTGTAGGTCGGGGTCTGGGGGTAGCCCGCCGGCGAGTCCTCCCAGGCCTCCTGGCGGCCGATCGGGCTGAGGTCGAGATAGCTCCAGACGGTCCCCATCGCCTCGTCGCCGCGGAAGTTGATGAAGTAGGTGCGGAACACGCGATCGCCGTTGCGGATGAACACGTTGTGGCCGTGCCACAGGTCGACGCCGAAGTCGGCGTCGAAGCTGTCGGCGATGGTGTACCAGGGCATTGTCCAGCCCATCCGCGCCTTCAGACGGACGATGTCGGCCTGCGGCGCGCGCGAGACGTAGGCGAGCGTCGTGTCGCGCGCGTTGAGGTGGGCGAGATGGCCGACCTGGTCGGCGCCCAGCGAGCAGCCGCGGCAGGCGTGGTCGGGCCAGCCGTACACCCCGGGCTCGAAAAAGGCGCGATAGACGATCAACTGCCGCCGGCCTTCGAACAGATCGAGCAGGCTCGCCCTGCCCTGCGGCCCGTCGAAGGCGTAGGTCCGCTCGACCGCCATCCACGGCATCCGCCGGCGCTCGGCGGCGAGCGCGTCGTGGGCGCGCATTTGGGCCTTTTCCTTGACCAACATCTGCTGGCGGGCCGTCTCCCAGGCCTGCGGCGAGACGATCGGCGGCGTCTGTATGGCGGGCTGCCCGCCTTTGCGGTTGTCAGGCGAATTCGGCATGGTCGCAATCTCCGGTTTGGACGACCGCCTCGGCTTTGGCGCCGAAGCGGCTTCGATCGCCGCGATCCTGGCGCCGCGGCGGCGCGAGGAGGGAGTGACAAGCGTGTCGGGATTTGCATGGACTCGCTGATCGCCGCCGCGGCGCGCGCCTTGGCCTCGGGCGACGCGTTCGGCGCGCTGAACTATGTCGCCCTGCGCGACGATCCGCCGGCGCTGGCGCTGCGCGGCGTCGCGATGGCGCAGCTCGGCGATCTTGACCGCGCCAGAGGCCTGCTCAAGCGCGCGGCGCGCGACTTCGGTCCGCGCGAGGCGCTCGCCCGCGCGCGCTGCGCCGTCGCCGAGGCCGAGATCGCGCTGGTCTCGCGCGACCTCGCCTCGTCGGTGAAGGCGCTCGACGCGGCGCACGACGCGCTCGAGCGGCGCGGCGACCGCGCCAACGCCGCGCACGCGCGCTACCTCAAGGGCCGCTACCTGTTGCTGATCGGCCGCCTCGACGAGGTCGAGCGGCTGCTCGAAGGTTTCGATCCCGCCCCGCTGCCGCCCGCCTCGCGCGCCGGCCACGAGCTGGTCGTCGCCGGCCTCGCCATGCGGCGGCTGCGGATCAAGTCGGCGGCGGCGGCGCTCGAGCGGGCCGAACGCGCCGCGCGCCAGGCCGGCCTCCCGGCGCTGCTCGCCGAAGTCGAAAGCCTCGCCCGCGTCCTCGACGCCCCCGCGGCGCGGCTCGTCGCGCGCGGCGAAACGCGGCTGCTGCGGCTCGGCGAGGTCGAGGCGGCGCTCGCGTCGAAGGCGCTCGTCGTCGACGCCTGCCGCCATGTCGTGCGCTGCGCGGGCGAGACCATTTCGCTGGAGACGCGCCCGGCGCTGTTCGCGCTTTTGCGCGCGCTCGCCGAAGCCTGGCCAGGCGACGCCACGCGCGCCGCGCTGCTTCAACGCGCCTTCCGCGCCCGGCACGCCGACGAATCGCATCGCGCGCGCCTGCGCGTCGAGATCGGCCGTCTGCGCAAGGCGCTCGTCCCGGTCGCCGGCGTCGAGGCGACGCGCGACGGCTTCGCGCTCAAGCCGCTCAGCGGCCGCGAGGTCGTCGCGCTCGCGCCGCCGAGCGACGACGCGCACGCCGATGTGCTGGCGCTGCTGGCCGACGGCGAAGCCTGGTCGAGCTCGGCGCTGGCGCTGGCGCTCGGCGCCAGCTCGCGCACCGCGCAGCGCGCGCTCGAGGCGCTGACGCGGCACGGCAAGGCGCAGGCGATCGGCCGCGGCCGCGCGCGCCGCTGGACCGCGCCGCCGGCCCCGGGTTTCCCGACAACCTTGTTACTCCCGACCGCGCCGGCGGATGGGTAGGTTGGCGACGAGGCGACGCCGCCGCGTCCCTTCTCCCCGCGTGCAGGGAGAAGGGACGGTTGGCCGCCGCGGCCGGAGGAACGCGCATGAAACGAACGACAGCGACGATCGAACGCGAATACGGCCCGTTTCCCGGCGTCGACCGGGTCGGCGGCGTCAGCTACGACGGCGCCCATGTCTGGATCGCGACCGGCGACGCGCTCGCCGCGTTCGATCCCAAGACCGGCAAGATGGCGCGCAAGCTCGACGTCGCCGCCCATGCCGGAACCGCTTTCGACGGCCGGCGCCTCTACCAGATCGCCGGCGACCGCATCCAGACGGTCGACCCCGAGAGCGGCCGCGTGATCGCGACCATCCCGACGCCCGACGGCGGCGCCTCCGGCATGGCGTGGGCGGACGGGACGCTGTGGGTCGGGCAGCATCGCGCCCGCAAGATCCATCAGGTCGATCCCGAGACCGGCGCGATCCTGCGCACGCTCGAGTCGAACCGCTTCGTCACCGGCGTCACCTGGGTCGACGGCGAGCTGTGGCACGCCACCTGGGAAGGCGATGAAAGCGAGATCCGCCGCATCGATCCTGAGAGCGGCGAAGTTCTGGCGCAACTCGACATGCCGCCTGGCGTCAACGTCTCCGGCCTCGAGTCCGACGGCGGCGACACGTTCTTCTGCGGCGGCGGCGGCAGCGGCAAAGTGCGCGCGGCGAAGCGGCCGAGGTAGCGGCGCCGACTCGGCGAACGACCGCCGCCGCTCCGCAATCGAAGCGCCTCGCGAACTTACTTCAGGTTGTTGAGCAGAGCGGCGCAGGCTTGCGTCACGCCGGATTCGACCGCATTGCTTCCGGGCATCACCGCCCAGCCGCCCTTTTCAACGAACGCCGCCTGCTCCCAACTGCCGGTCTTTTTCAGCGTCGTCAGGTTGTCGGAGGCGCCCGCGGCGCGTTGAAATTGGTCGACGCAGATCGGCGCCATCGCCGCGACCGCGGCGCTCTTGGCGGCGGCGTCCGCCATCGCGTTGGCGGTGCTGCCGAGGGTAAACCCGGCATAGCCAAACCCAATGACCAGCGTCGCGACGGCGCCGATGACCGCCCCTTGCAGAAGCCGCTTCAGCGATTCTCGTCGCAGCAAACCTTGCGTTGCCATGAGATTTCACTCCCAATTTGGGGAGGAGGAATTCCTCCTCTCAGGACGTGGCGCCACAATCTGAAAAGAGGGGGCGCATGGAGCGCGCTCCTGTTCTCGTCCTGTCGGGCGATCAAAAACCTATCCCGCCTCTCCCGCCCGGCGCAGCCGGAGGATTGTGCTTCTTCGGCCTGTCGGCGAGCGGCTTGGAAACGGGCGTTCGCGAAACGAACGTTCAGGAAAGGTTAGCGGACCGGACGCCGCCGGGGATAGGATCGGAAACTACTCAGACCGGTCCTGCGGCGTCGGCAGAAACAGTCCGATTTCGTTTCGGCGGCGCGGCGAATCCGACATCCACGTTGGGCATTCGGCGTCGGGCGTCGACGACGGCGATGGGTCGCCGGGGCGCAAGACGGGGCGGAGAGCGGAACGGACCTCGCCGTCGAGCTCTTGTGGCGAAACTTCCAAACCGCAGCGGCTGTCAAGGATCGCCTGCGGCGACCGCCGCGCGGCGGCGCGCCTGAAAGGCGCGTCCTTGACAGCCGCTGCGGTTTGGAAAAGGGGACTCTGCAAGAGCTCGACGGCGAGGTGCGTTCCGCGAGGGCGGGCGACACTCGAATGGTGAATTGTGCACGCGTCTCCGTAATCCCATGATATTCTTTTCCAGAAAACCAGAAATGTCCGTCGCTTACTGTCGAGTGTCGGCGTGGGCTTCCGCATCAGCTCTGCTTGCGATGAAGGAAGCGCAGTTAATTGTATAGTTGTCTTTTTCTGTTCTCGTTCCGGAACGAAGGACCGGAGACCTACCTCGACGCCCCCGAATCGGTATACGCCGCGATCGAGGACGAGGCCGGAGTCGGCTACGGCGAGGATCGGCGGCGCGGCGAGTGAGCGATGCAAAAGGGAGAGTAGGCCGTGACGAGGACAGCTACCGTGACGGATCGGCGAGCATTTCTGGCGGGCGCCTTCGCGCTCGCGGTCTCGCCCGGAGTGGGCCATGCCAGCGCGGCGCGACAGGTCATATACCTTGGTGCGTCAAATTGCCCGTACTGCGCCGATTTCGAAGCCAACTACGAGACCGCGCTCATCCAGCGCGTCGAGTCGCGCGGCGCGACGTTTCGCGAGGTGCGGGTGGCCAGCTTCTATGACGTCCGGCAGGCAAACGCGTGGCCCGCCGACCTCACCTGGCTGCGTGACAGCCTGCGCGACGAGGACGTGGGGACGCCTTGGTTCTTCACCATCGAGGGGAAGCGCATCATCTCCCAAACCCACGCTTACAAGTAAGAAGACAACACGGCGACAATTGCTTATCGCATGTGTTGGGCAATTCAGACGTTCTCGTCCTAGGCCGTGTGGACGGATTTGATCAAGATGAAGGCGCAGGCCAGAGCGAGGAGGGAGGCGAAGTTTCTCGCCGTCTTCTCACAGCGTAACGCGATGCGCTTGAAGCGTTTGACCTTGCC
>JBEKVR010000053.1:0-26880 GCA_049513815.1 Roseiarcus sp.
ACATCATGTGCAAGGGCATGAACCGCTCGTTCATCTCGGTCATCCTCGGCGGCTTCGGCGGTGAGACGGCGGGGCCGGCGGGCGCCACGGAGGCGCGGCCGGTCAAGCAGGGCTCGGCTGAGGACGCGGCCTACATGATGATGAACGCTTCAAAAGTGATCATCGTGCCAGGCTACGGCATGGCGGTCGCCCAGGCGCAACACGCCCTGCGCGAAATGGCCGACACGCTCAAGAAGAACGGCGTCGAGGTGAAGTACGCGATCCACCCGGTCGCCGGCCGCATGCCCGGCCACATGAACGTGCTGCTCGCCGAGGCCAATGTGCCCTACGACGAGGTGTTCGAACTCGAGGACATCAACAGCGAGTTCGCGCAGACCGACGTCGCCTATGTCATCGGCGCCAACGACGTCACCAACCCAGCCGCCAAGACCGACCCGAAATCGCCGATCTTCGGCATGCCGGTGCTCGACGTCGAGAAGGCCAAGACCGTGCTGTTCGTCAAGCGCAGCATGGCGTCGGGGTACGCCGGCGTCCAAAACGAGCTGTTCTTCCGCGACAACACGCTGATGCTGTTCGGCGACGCGAAGAAGATGACCGACTCCATCGTCAAAGCGATGGCGCACTGAGGCGAACGGCGCGTCGCCGCAATCGGCGCCGCGCCGTCGTTCCACGACACACAAACTCGGAAATCTTGAGCCGCAGCGCGACCTACGCTGCGCCCAGCCGCAACAGCCCAGCCTTTGCCGAGGGATTGCTCGGCGAGACCATAGTCGCCCGCTGGTAGGACTCGACCGCTTTGGGCTTGTTGCCAAGCTTCTCGTAGGCGAGCCCCAATCCCGCCCAGGCCTCGGCGTTGTTCGAATCGACGTTGAGCGCCGCGTTGAAGTCGTCAACCGCCTGGTCGTACTTGCCGGTCGCCAGCAGACTCTGGCCGCGCGCCTGATAGGGCGCGCCGGCGAACGGGTCGCGATCGATGGCGTTGTTAAAGTCGGTGATCGCCTGTTCGTTGTTGCCGAGGCGCTGATAGATCAGGCCGCGTGCGTGGTACGCCTGCGCGCCTTCGGGGTTGAGGCGGATCGCCGCGTCGAGATCGGCCATCGCCTCAGGCAGGTGGTTTTGCGATCTCAGCAGATTGCCGCGGCCGAGATAGGCCGAACCGTCGTTCGGGTTGGCGGCGATGGCGGCGTTGAAGTCGGCGAGCGCCGGGCCGTCCTTGCCCATTTGGCGGTAAGCGAGCGCACGATTGGTGTAAGCGGCGTTGAACTTCGGATCGATCTGCACCGCCTTGGTGAAGTCTTCGATCGCGCTCTTGTAGTTGCCGGCCTTGGCGTAGGCGATGCCGCGGGTGTTGTAGGCGACCGAGTCGCTGGGATTGCGCTGGATGACGTCGGTCAGCGACGCGATGTTGCCGGCGTTGGCGCCCGGATTGTCCGCGTCGACTTCTGCGACCTTGCTCGGCGCGCCTTGCAGCGGACCGAGGGTCTCGCTGCAGGCCGCAAGCGCCAGCGCCGCGCAAATCAGAGCCGCCGGCCCGACCGCCCTGCGAACAGTTCGCGCATTATTCCGCATCAGCCGCCAAACCTCCGCCGCCATAACGAAGCGGATTGTAACCTGCGCCTGCGCTCCGCGGGTCGCGGAACGCGCGCCTCGACGATCAGCCCGCGGTGCGCGGCGCGCCGACAGCCGTCCTCGGCTTCATCGGCAGCAGGCCTTCGCGCTGCAATTTCTTGCGCGCCAGCTTGCGGGCGCGACGCACGGCTTCAGCCTTCTCGCGGGCGCGTTTCTCGGAGGGCTTCTCGTAGTGGCCGCGAAGCTTCATTTCGCGGAAAATGCCCTCGCGCTGCATCTTCTTCTTGAGCGCTTTGAGGGCCTGATCGACGTTGTTGTCGCGGACGAGAACTTGCACGGGCGATCCTATGTTGGTGGGGCGTCGGCCCCGTAGGTCCTTGCGATTTGCGAAAGACAAGAGAGGCGCGCCGCCTCTGCGAGGAGCGCGCCTACTTGTCGGTCCCGTAGCAGATTCCCCCTGCGCTGTCCAGCCAAAGCCGCTCCAAAACAGCCCTTCCCGCGCCGTCTCACCCGCCCTGCGGCGGCTCGGCGAACACCCGCGTCGCATGGCCCATCTTGCGGCCCGGGCGGGTCTCCAGCTTGCCGTAGAGATGCAGCGACACGTCGGGCTGGGCGAGAATGTCGCGCCATTCGTCGGCCTCGTCGCCGATCAGGTTCGACATCTCGATCCGTCCCCGCCGCGCCGGGCTGCCGAGCGGCCAGCCGGCGATGGCGCGGATGTGCTGCTCGAACTGCGAGGTCTGCGCGCCCTCGATCGTCCAATGGCCTGAATTGTGGACCCTGGGCGCCAGCTCGTTGACCAAGAGGCGGGCGCCGCCCGCCGCGTCGCGCGCGACGAACAACTCGACGGCGAGCACGCCGACATAGGCGAGCGCCTCGATCGCTTTTGCCGCCAGCGCCTTGGCCGCCGCCTCGACCCCCGGCGCGACGCGCGCTGGAACGTGGGTGCGCGCGAGGATATGGCGGTCGTGCTCGTTCTCGCACAGGTCGTAGGCGACCATCGCCCCTTCGAGGCTGCGCGCCACGACCACCGAAGCCTCGCAGTCGAAAGCGACGAATCCCTCGAGGATCATCGGCCCGCCGCCGAGGCCGCGGTGAAGCGCCGACAGGTCGGACCCCTCGCGGATCATCGCCTGGCCCTTGCCGTCGTAGCCGAGCCGCAGGGTCTTGAGCACCGCCGGGCGACCGATCTTGGCCAAGGCCGGCGCCAGCGCCGCGGCGTCGGGGACGGGGCAAAACGGCGCGGTGGCGAGGCCGAGGTCGCGTAGGAAGGTCTTTTCGGCGAGCCGGTCCTGGGTTGCGGCTAGCGCCCGCGCGCCGGGCCTGACCGGTTTGCGTTTTTCGAGGAACTCGACGCAGCCGATCGGCACGTTTTCGAATTCATAGGTGACGACGTCGACCGCGTCGGCGAAGCGGACGAGCGCCGCCTCGTCGTCGAAAGCGGCGACGGTGCGCTCGCTCGCCGCATCGTAGGCCGGCGCGTCGCTCTCGGGCGCGTAAATGTGGCAACGCAGGCCGAGCTTAAGCGCCGCCATCGCCAGCATGCGGCCGAGCTGGCCGGAACCGAGAATGCCGATCGTCGCGCCGGGGGCGAGGATCATCCCGCTTCGCCGTCATTGGGGAATTCCGCGACCGCCGCCGTGCGCGCGGCGCGCCAAGCGTCAAGCCGTTCGCCGAGGGCCGCATCGCTCAGCGCCAGCACCGCCGCGGCGAGCAGCGCCGCGTTGACCGCCCCCGCCTGCCCGATCGCCAGCGTCCCGACCGGCACGCCGGCCGGCATCTGCACGATCGACAGCAGACTGTCCTGGCCCGAGAGCGCCTTGCTTTCGATCGGCACGCCGAAGACCGGCAGCGGCGTGAAGGCGGCGGTCATGCCGGGCAGATGCGCCGCTCCGCCCGCCCCGGCGATGACGACTTTGAAGCCAGCCGCTTTGGCCCCCTTGGCGAAGGCGGCCAAGCGGTCGGGGGTGCGGTGGGCCGAAACGATGCGCGCTTCGTAGCCGACGCCCAGTTCGTCGAGCGTTTCGGCGGCGCGGCGCATCGTCGCCCAGTCCGATTGGCTGCCCATGATGATGGCGACGGGCTTGGAAGTTCCGCTCAAACGCCCCTGCCGGGAAAGACGGGCGAAAAGGCCCCGGCGCTGCGCTTATCGGAACCGCGGTCCGGGCGCAAGACGGAGGCGGCGCCAAGTCGACCCCGGGCCGCTCAACGTTCGCTGGTTCGACTCCGGATCAGGCCGGCCAGAGCCCGATTCGTCGATCGCGATCGCGCAACCACTGCAGCGCGGGAAGCGTGAGAAGCACCATCCACAGCTTGGCCACGACCTGACCAGGCAGGAACTGGAGGCTGCCGAACGCCAAACCGAGGAAAACCACGCTATCGACGACCAAGCCAACCAAGCTGCTGGCGAACGCCGCCCTGACGAGGCCCTTCTTCTGCAGCGGCGTGTACACAGCCAGGTCGGCCGTCTCCGACAAGGCGAATGCGACGGTCGAGGCGACGACGAGGCTGGGCGGGGCAAACGTCGCCGACAGAGCCGAACCAACGACGATCGCAATCGCCGACCAGACGAGACCGAGACGCCGCTGCACCAAATCTCGCAAGATCAGCGCCAGGCCCGCGACGAGCACCCCGCTTGGCGCGTTTAGGCCCGGCGCGACGGGAATCAGGCACGGCCCGTGCGCGACGCAGATGACGCCGACATTGTCGATCAGCCAGTTAGCGAGAGGCACGCACGCCGCGAAGGCAAAGAAGAGAACCGCTCCTTCGCCTCGCCGCCGCGCTTCAAGACGATCCTGCATGCTCGCTCATCTCGTTGACTCGATTCTACGTCCATTGAAGGGCGAAGCGGCGCGCTTCTGCGCCGGGGCGGACGATCCGCGCCTCGTAATCGACGCCAAGCTCTTCGAGCTTCGTGGTCACGAAAATGCAGCGGAAACAGCCTGCGGCTGCGCTTAACGCAAGCATATGCGGGACGCAAGATCTACGCGGACCCCGGTCGCGGCGGCAATCCTATTCCCGCCTAACCCATTCGTCCCCCGCCTTTATGTAGCTGCGCTTGACCGCCGCCCAGGCGATGCGGTGGGCGGCCTCTTCCTGGCGCGGGTCGCCAACATGGGCTTCATGGGCGCTATTGAACGCCTCGCGGTAGATGTCCTGTGCGTGCTCGGGCAGATGGTCGCGCACAGACGACGGCAGATCCTCATTGGTTCGATAGGGCACCGCAGTCTCCTTTCGCCGGCCGGCCGTCTGCGTGCGGCGATCCTGTTTCGCCCCTCCACAAGACGATTGGAGGTCACGCGGCTTTGACAAGAACGTCATAGACCTGGCGGAAGTTTCCGCCGGTCGCCGCCTTGCCGCACCGAGTCTTGCCGCGCACGCGCGGACCCCACTTCGGGCCCCTGCCTTCGCTTCGGCGGCTTGCATCGGTCCGCCAAGGCGGCGGACCGCGCAAATTTGTCGCGGCCGGTTGTTCCGCCCGCTAGAATCGGGCTCAATGCCGCCGCCGCGCGAGCCCGCAGGAGGCGCGCCGACGTCGTCCCAGCGTCGCACGCGGCGCGCATGAACTCGGCAGACGGGCCGCCGACACGCCAATCGGCCTCGGACAGCGAAACCTGGAAGGAACAGCGATGGGCACGCAGCTTGCGCAACGCGAACTCGAGCTGATCGACGCCTACTGGCGCGCCGCCAACTACCTGTCGATCGGCCAGATCTATCTCTTCGACAATCCGTTGCTGCGCAAGCCGCTGGTCAAGGAACACATCAAGCCGCGGCTGCTCGGCCACTGGGGCACGACGCCCGGCCTCAACTTCATCTACGCGCACTTCAATCGGCTCATCAACGCGCTCGACCTCGAGGTGCTGTTCGTCACCGGACCCGGTCACGGCGGCCCGGCGCTGGTCGCCAATGCTTATCTCGAAGGGACCTACAGCGAGGTCTACCCCAACATCGCGACCGACGAAGCGGGGATGAAGCGGCTGTTCAAGCAGTTCTCGTTTCCCGGCGGCATTCCGAGCCACGTCGCTCCCGAGACGCCAGGCTCGATCCACGAGGGCGGCGAACTCGGCTACGCGCTGTCGCACGCCTACGGTGCGGCGTTCGACAATCCGAACTTGATCGTCGCCTGCGTCGTCGGCGACGGCGAGGCTGAAACCGGCCCGGCCGCGACCGGCTGGCACTCGAACAAATTCCTCAACCCGAAGACCGACGGCGCGGTGCTGCCGATCCTGCACCTCAACGGCTACAAGATCGCCAACCCGACCGTGCTGGCCCGCATCCCGCACGACGAACTCGATCAGCTCATGCGCGGTTACGGCTACGCGCCGCGCTACGTCGAGGGCGACGACCCGATGACGATGCACGCTTTGATGGCGACGACGCTCGAACAAGCGATCGCCGACATCGACGCGATCCAGCAGGCGGCGCGCAACGGCGAAACCTCCGCCCGCCCCGCCTGGCCGATGATCGTGCTGCGCTCGCCCAAGGGCTGGACCTGCCCGAAGGAAATCGACGGCAAGCGCACCGAGGGCTCGTGGCGCGCCCACCAGGTGCCGATGGGCGAAATGCACGAGAACCCCGAGCACGTCCATCTCCTCGAGCAATGGATGAAGAGCTATCGGCCGAATGAGCTGTTCGACGCCGACGGGCGGCTCAAACCCGAAATCGCCAAACTCGCGCCCAAGGGGACGCGGCGGATGAGCGCCAATCCGCACACCAATGGCGGCGTCCTGCTGCGCGACCTGCGCCTGCCCGACTTCCGCGACTTCGCCATCGCCACGCCGGCGCCAGGAGCGGTGAACGCCGAGGCGACGCGCGAAATGGGCCGCTATCTCGCCGAGGTGATGCGGCTCAATCTCGACCAGCACAATTTCCGGCTGTTCAGTCCTGACGAGAACAACTCCAATCGTTGGCAGGACGTCCTGACCGTGACGAACCGCGCTTGGGACGCCGAGACCCTGTCCTACGACGACCACCTGGCGCCCGACGGGCGGGTGATGGAGATGCTCAGCGAGCACCAGTGCCAGGGCTGGCTCGAGGGTTACCTGCTGACGGGCCGGCACGGCTTCTTCTCGTGCTACGAGGCCTTTATCCACATCATCGACTCGATGTTCAACCAGCACGCCAAGTGGCTGAAAGTATGCAACGGCATCGGGTGGCGGCGGCCGATCGCCTCGCTCAACTACCTGCTGTCGAGCCACGTCTGGCGGCAGGATCACAACGGCTTCAGCCATCAGGACCCAGGCTTCATCGACCACGTCGTCAACAAGAAGGCCGAAGTCGTGCGCGTCTATCTGCCGCCGGACGCCAATTGCCTGCTGTCGGTCACCGATCACTGTCTGCGGAGCCGCAACTATGTCAACGTCGTCGTCGCGGGCAAACAGCCGGCGCCGGTGTGGCTGACCATGGACCAGGCGATCAAGCACTGCGACGCCGGCCTCGGCATCTGGGATTGGGCGAGCAACGATCAAGGCGGCGAGCCGGATGTCGTCATGGCTTGCTGCGGCGACGTGCCGACGCTCGAGACGCTGGCGGCGATCGACTTCCTGCGCAAGCACCTGCCCGAGGTGAAGATCCGCTTCATCAATGTCCTGGATCTGATGAAGCTGCAGCCGGCGAGCGAGCATCCGCATGGCCTGCCGGACGCCGATTTCGACTCGCTGTTCACCACCGACAAACCGATCATCTTCGCCTTCCACGGCTATCCGTGGCTGATCCACCGCCTGACCTACCGCCGTCATGGCCACGCCAACATCCACGTGCGCGGCTACAAGGAGGAAGGAACGACGACGACCCCGTTCGACATGTGCGTGATCAACGACATCGACCGCTTCCATCTGGCCAACGACGTCATCGATCGCGTGCCCGGCCTCGCCGCGCGCTGCGCTTACGTCAAACAGGCGATCCGCGACGCACTGGTCGACCACCGCGAATACATTCGCGTCCACGGCGACGACATGCCGGAGATCAAGCGGTGGGCGTGGGGCGCGGCCAAGGGCGCGGCGCGCGCGACTTCGACCGAAGCCGACAACGTCTGAGCGAGCGAAACGCGGCGGCGCGCAACGGACCCATCGCGCGCCGCCGTGGCCGCTCGGTCAAACAACGAAGGGTATGAACATCTTCGACGTCTTCATATAGGCGGCGTAGGCCGCGCCGAACGCTTCGAGCGTGCCCTGCTCTTCCGCTTTGGCGGTGAGGTAGACGGCGACGACGACGATCGCAAGGACGACGATCGCCGGCCAATAGGTCGGCTGCTTCAGGGCGACCCCGGTCGCCAGTAGGAACAGCGACGCGTACATCGGATGGCGGATGTAGCGATACACCCCATCCGTCACCAGCAGGGTCGTGCACTCGAAATGTCCCTGCGGCCCGCCGCGGTTTCTCAGCAACGTGAAGCCGGCGATCGCCAGAAAGATCGACAGGGCGAACGCGATCCAAGAAACGATCTGGACCGGCGAGGCCGGCGCATTGAACCACGCCCCCTCGTTCATCAACGCCAGCGCGAGGATTCCCTCGAACACGACGAATCGATATGGACCTTGCCGCCGCGGGTTGAAGACCGCATACCGCCAACTGAAATAGGCGAATACCAGCGTTCCCAGAAAAAATATGAAGATCGCCATCGGCGCCCCCTTGGACGCTGCGCCCGCGCGCCGGCGCCAGGACCGATTCGCCGCTCTCAGGCGATGATGTCGGGGGTCAGCGCGTCTTCGAGTTGCGTCAATCGGTCGCGCAGGAGCAGTTTACGCTTCTTGAGCCGCTGCAACTGGAGTTGATCGGCCTGGCCGGCCAAGAGAAGCGCCTCGATCGCGGCGTCGAGATCGCGATGTTCCTCGCGCAACCGCTCCAGTTGAATCGACAGGGCCGCGCGCTCTTCCTCGCTCATTTCGCTATGCGCCATGCCGCATTTGGCCCGAATCACGCCCGCCAAAGCGAACGCCTGTTGAAGCGACTATGCAAGCGAGCGCCTCACCGCGCAAGCCGTCGGCGGGACCAAACCCCGGCGGCTGCGGGCCAGGTCACGAAGCGCTTACATTGGTCGCGAAATTTGCCTTCGAATTGAACGCCAAACTTGCCTGGAGGGCTTGCAAGGAATGGGCTTTGTGTCACAATTTGTTCGTCAATGAGCCAAGGGAGCCTGCCAATGTCCCTAGAATCGCATCTGACGGAACTTGTGCGACGCCACCAGGCGATCGACAACGCGATCGCCGTGGAAGAGCAGCACCCGTCAATCGACGATGTGAAGCTCCATGAGATGAAGCGTAAGAAGTTGCAGCTTAAAGACGAGATCGAGAAGCTCAGGCAAGAGGCGGAACAAACGACGACGCACTGAAGCGTCCCCTCGCTTCTATCCCTTCCGCATATAGGGTCCGTCGGTCCCGCGGGGCTCAGCGCTCCGCCGGGGCCGAGAGAGCGGTTTTCCACTCTTCCAGCACCGCAGCGTCGCGCTCCTCCGGCGCGAATCGCAGTGCGGCGGCGTTGACGTCCGCAGCCGCGGCGAGTCGGCCGAGCGCCCACACCGCCATCGCTCTGACCAGCGGCGAATCCGCCTCGATCCTGTTCCGCGCCGCGGCGACCAGCGACCGGTCGCCGGAGTTGCCGATTGCGATCATGACATTGCGCAGAAAGCGGACGTGACCGATTCGCTTGATCGGCCCGCCGGCGAAGCGCGCGCGGAAGCCCGCGTCGTCGAGCGCGGCGAGTTCGGCCAGCGGCGGCGCCGCGAGTTCGTCGCGCCCGGCGAGCTTCGCCTCGCCGCCGACGCGGGCGAACTTGTTCCACGGACAGACCGCCAGGCAATCGTCGCAGCCGTAAATGCGGTTGCCGATCAGCTCCCTGAGCTCGCGCGCGATCGTCCCCTTGTGCTCGATCGTCAGATACGAAATGCAGCGGCGCGCGTCGAGCTTGTAGGGCGCCGGAAAGGCCGCAGTCGGACAGACGTCGAGGCAGGCGCGGCACGATCCGCAATGATCGCGCTCACCATCGTCCGGCGGCAGCTCGAGGTCGGTGAAGATCGCGCCGAGGAACAGCCACGAGCCGAATTCGCGGCTGACGAGATTGGTGTGCTTGCCCTGCCAGCCGAGGCCAGCCGCCGCGGCGAGCGGCTTCTCCATCACCGGCGCGGTGTCGACGAACACCTTGACCTCGGCCGCCTGCGGACGGGCGGCGGCGACGAGCCAGGCGGCGAGCGTCTTCAGCTTGCCTTTGACCACCTCGTGATAGTCGCGGTTGCGCGCGTAGACGGAGATTGCGCCGCGCTCCTTGAGTTCCAGCGCTGCAAGCGGATCGACCGCGGGTCCGTAGTTGAGCGCCAGCATGACGACGCTGCGCGCCTGCGGCCACAGGGCCTTCGGATCGACGCGGCGGGCGAAAGTCTCCGCCATCCACGCCATCTCGCCGTGCGAGCCGGCGGCGAGCCAGGCCTCGAGCCCATCGCGCGCGCCAGGCGGTTGAGACGCCGGCGCGATGCGACAACCGTCGAAGCCGAGCGCGCGGGCGCGCGCCTTGAGGCCGCTCAGAAGTCGAGGTCGGCGTAGGTCTCGCTCGCGCTCACGCCCGGCAAGCTCTCGCTGAGCAGCGGCCGGAACGACGGCCGGGACTTGATCCGCGCGTACCATGCCTTGGCCGTCTCGCTCTCGTTCCACGGCGCGTCGCCGAGATAGTCGACGCAGGACAGGTGGGCCGCCGCCGCCAGGTCGGCGTAGGTCAGCTTGTCGCCGGCCAGCCAAGTGCGCGTGCCGGCTAGATAGCCAATATAGCGCAGATGATAGCGCAGATTGGCGCGCGCGACCCGGATCGCGTCCATGTCCGGCGCGCCGCCGCCGTCGCGAGAATTCATGTAGCGCTTGTAGATCTTCTCGGTCACCAGCAGGTAGCTGGCCTCGGCGTAGAACTTGACGTTGAACCAGCGCATCAGCCGCCGGACCTCGACCCGGCCAAGCGGGTCCTCGGGCAGCAGGCGGCGCTCGCCGAGGGCGAGGCCGCGCGTCTCATCGAGGTATTCGGCGATGACGTCGGCGCCCGGGACGCTCGGCGCGCTCTCTTCGCTCAGCACCGGCGTCGCGCACTCGGCGTTGAGCAGCAGGAAATCGCGTCGCCGCTCCCACGGCCGTTGCTCGACCAGCGTCGGCTCCACGCCGAATTCGGCCAAGACAAGCCGAATGAAGCGTGATTGCGGGCAAAATGGATGGTGATGGAGGGTGATCATCGCAATACGCGCCGACGACAGCCGTGAACAACAGCGGCAGTCATGGAGCGTCGCTGGTTAAGCAGCCGTTAAGCCTCCGCTCACGCCCACGTTCAGCCGAGAAGCGCGGAGGACGCGATGCGCCGCACGCCCGCCGCCTCCATGCGCGCCCACGCCGCGGCGAGCGAACCATTGGCGTCGATCGCGCGGCAAGCGTCCTCGACAACGTAGGTTTCGAAGCCGGCGGCGCGCGCGTCGAGGGCGGTGAAGGCGACGCAGAAATCGGTGGCGAGCCCGCAGACAAATACGCGGCCGACGCCGCGCGCGGCGAGCAGCGCGCCGAGCCCGGTCGTCGTCTTGCGATCGGCCTCGAGGAAAGCGGAGTAGGAATCGACTGCGGCATGGATGCCCTTGCGCAGGACGAGGAAGGCGGAATCGACGGCGAGACCGGCGACCAGCGCCGCGCCGTGCGAGCCCTGCACGCAATGGTCGGGCCACAGCGCCTGCTGGCCATAGGGCATGGCAATCATGTCGTACGGTTTGGCGCCGGGATGCGACGAAGCGAACGAAGCGTGGCCGGCCGGGTGCCAGTCCTGCGTCAGCACGACCTGGGCAAAGGCTCCGATCAGCCGATTGACCAGCGGCAGGATCGTCTCGCCGCCTGGAACCGCCAGCGCGCCGCCGCGCACAAAATCGTTCTGCACGTCGGCGACGATCAGCGCGTCCTCGTCGCTTGGAGCAAGCGCGTCAGCCATCGATTCGTCCCCGCAACCGCGTCTTGACCAGCTCGCCGATCCGCTCGCGCTCGAAGGCGACGACGACGAACAGCGAGAACAGCAGCGGTAGGATAAGATAGAGCAGACGGAAGACAAGCAGAGCGGCGAGCACGCTCGCCGGCGGCGCGTCGGGCATCGCCTTGAGAAACGAAAATTCGAGGACGCCGAGGCCGCCCGGCGCGTGGCTGACCAGCGCCAGCGTGAACGAGGCGAGGAACACCCCGAGCACGACGAGGAACCCGGGATTGCTGGCCTGCGGCAAGGCGAAATAGATGATGCCGGCAGCGCCGATCAGCTCGAGCGGACCAGCGAGCAACTGCCGCGCGGCGATCGGCGGACGCGGATAGACGAGTTCGAAGCCGCGCATCTTCAGCGGTTTGAAATGCAGCAGCGAGCCGACCGTATAGAGCCACGGGCCGGCCAGAAGGACGATTCCGAGCCCGCGTCCCGCCCAGTCGGGCAGGCCCGGCACGTAGCGGTCGACGAGAGCGGGATCGATCAGCAGCGTCAGGCCGCCGAGCAGCACGTTGCCGAGGGTGAAAGTGAACGAACAGAACGCCACCAGCAGACCGATTTCGCCGACTCCCAGCCCCTTGGTTGAATAGGCCCGGTAGCGCACCACCGCGCCCGACAGGACCGAGGCGCCGACATTATGAGCGAGTGCGTAGGTGGTGAAGGAGACGAGGCTGACAAAGCGCCAATTCAACCGCCGGCCGAGATGGCTGAGCGCGATCTGATCGTACCAAGCGAGCGCGCAATAGGCGGCGGCGGTCGAAACGACGGCGAGCGCCCAACGCAGCGGCGAAATCGCGCCGACCGCGTCCTCAACCTGAGCGAGCGATAGACCGCGTAGCTCCTTGAACAGCAGCCAGGACGTGAAAGCCACCGCCCCGAGGCCGACGATCGGCCACAGGACGTCGATCACCCGTTTCATGCTCGTTCCGCGCCTGGCGCTTTGGCGCCCGTTGCGCCCGCCTTCTCCCTGCACGAGCGGGACGACGGGCGCAAGGCGACCCTCCGCCTCGTCTTTCCTCACAGCAGCCCGGCGATCGCCGAGCCGACGCCGACGCCGGCGACCGTCAGAAACGCGAATGCGGTCGCCGCCGCGTAGAAGCCGCGTAGGCGCAGCGGCTCGGGCAGCGCCGTGCGGGCGAGAAAGAACAAGAATCCGAGCACCACCGGCAGCAGCACGGCGTTGGCGACGCCGGCGGCGATCGACAGGCTGACCAGATTGGCGCCCGAAGCGACCAGCGCGCCGCCGCCAGCGAGCATCACCGCCATCGCGCCATAAAACCACGGCGCCTGGGCCGGACTGTGGTCGAGCGAACGGCCGACGCCGAACGCCTCGCCGACTGACCAGGCGAGCGTCAGGCAGACGACGATCGTCGCCGTCAGCGCGCTGCCGGTGAGCCCGAGGACGAACACGACATGCCCGAATGCAGTCCCGAGCGTCGCCGTGAATGCGGTCTCGATGTCGGCGACCGAGTCTAGCGCGCCGTGGGCGGCGAGCGTCGCGCCAGCGGCGATCAGCAGTGCGGAGGTGATCGACTGGCAGACGACGACAGCGATCAGCGTCTCGACCCGCGCCGCAGGGAGATGCGTGGGACCGAGCCCCTTATGGACGGTCGCCGCCTGCTGGTAGAGCAGCGCCCAGGGAATGACGCTGGTGCCGAGATTGGCGGCGAGCAGCGTATAGAATCCCGGGTCGCGCGGCGGCGCGCGCAAAGCCTCGGCGACGATCGGCTGAACGCCTGGCGCGGCGCGCCACGCCATCGCCAGGAAGGCGATCTCGAACAGACCGAAGAACAACGCCACGCGCTCGACCGAGCGATACGAGCCGGTCAACACCATCGCCATCAGGCCGACGAAGGCGAGCGCCATGGTCGCGCCGACCGGCGCGCCGACCGCCTGACCGGCGCCGGCGAGGCCGGAAAGCTCGCTGACCAGCGCGCCGAAACAGCTTGCGGCCAGAACGGCGAGAAGCAGCAGCGCCGGCGCGCGGCCGAAACGCCGGCGCGCCAGCTCGACCGCGCCCTGCCGCGCGCCAAGGCCGATGCGCAGCGCAAGCTCCTGGGCGAAGAACATGAAGGGGATGAACAGCAGATTGGAGAGCAACAGGCGGTAGCCCCATTGGGCGCCGCTCTGCGCGACCGTGATGACGCTGCCGGCGTCGGTGTCGGCGAGCATCGCCACCAGGCCCGGCCCGGCGACCGCGAGGAAGGCGCCCCACGAGAATCGAGAAGACGGCCAACGCCGGGGACCGCCCCCGGCTTCGGCCGCGCCGTCCTCCCGGTTCGCCATTGCGTCGTCTCCGCATTCGCGTCGTCAGGCCAGGAAGCGCCGAGGCCGCGCGCCCGCATAGGGCTGATTCCGTCGCGACGCAATCGTCCGCATTGCGGCCTCTCAAGCCCGGCCGCGGCGCGCGCCGGCGAATGGCGCAAATCTCTGACAGGGACCAAGTTTCGGGTTGACAGAGGCAGGCGACGGGGGCAATTCGGCGATGTCGAAGGGTTTCGGCCAGGAGACGAAATCCGCATTCTCATCTGTGTCGACGCGCGAGGCGGGGCGAAGCGGCCCCTCAACGTCTCGTTAGGCGGCCCACGGCAGGAGCTCCAGTTGAACGACGGCCATAGTCGGCCCGCTGGCGTCGCACCTGCGTCCCGGTCGGGTTCTCTTTCCTTCCATTCCCATCAGATAGCCGCCGCCGCGCGCGTGCGAAGCTTCCCCGCCTGAAACGTCGGAAGGTTCGCTCCCCGCGCCGCCGCGGCCGAGGAGACGAACCATGACGATGAACGTCAACATCGCGCCGCCCGTCGAGAGCGCCGTGCTCGACGAGGCGCATATCGGCCATATCCACGGCGCCTTCGGCACGATCGCCAGGGATGATGACGCGCCGCGCCACAATTGGCGAGGCAAGCTACAGACCCTGCTGGCGATCATCGGCCCCGGCCTGATCGTCATGGTCGGCGACAATGACGCGGGCGCGTTCGGCACCTACACCCAGGCCGGCCAGAACTACGGCACGACGCTGCTGTGGACGCTGCCGCTGCTCATCCCTATGCTCTACGTCAACCAGGAGATGGTGCTGCGTCTCGGCGCGGTGACCGGCGTCGGCCACGCGCGGCTCATTCTCGAGCGCTTCGGCAAGTTCTGGGGCGCCTTCAGCGTCATCGACCTCTTCCTGCTCAACGCGCTGACGATCGTCACCGAATTCATCGGCGTCAGCCTGGCGCTCGACTATCTCGGCCTGCCGAAGTCGTGGGGCGTCGCGGCGGCGGCGCTGGCGATCATGGCGGCCGCCGGAACCGGCGATTTCCGCCGCTTCGAGCGCTTCGCCGTCGCCCTGTGCGTCGGCAGCCTGTTGCTCGTTCCGATCGTCATCGCAGTCCATCCGCCGCTCAGCGTCGTCGTCCACGACTCGTTGATTCCGAGCTTGCCCGCGACAGGCAAGCTCAGCGACGTCATGCTGCTGGTGATCGGCGTCGTCGGCACCACGATCGCGCCGTGGCAGTTGTTCTTCCAGCAAAGCTACGTCATCGACAAACGCATCACGCCGCGCTTCATGGCCTATGAGCGCGCCGACCTGTGGATCGGCATCGTCTTCGTCATGATCGGCGCGATCGCAATGATGGCCTTCGCCGCCCAGGTCTTCGCCGGCCGGCCGGAGTTCGGCAATTTCACTGACGCCGCCGGCGTCGCCGCCGGGCTCGAAGCCTACGCCGGCCGACTGCCCGCCGCCCTCTTCGCCATAGCCCTGATCGACGCGAGCGTGATCGGCGCCATGGCGGTTTCGCTGTCGACGGCTTATGCGATCGGCGACGTGATGGCGCTCCATCACTCGCTGCACCGCAAGCCGGCCGAAGCGAAGGGTTTCTACGCGGTCTATTGCGGCCTCGTCGCTGTGGCCGCCGCGCTGGTGCTGACGCCCGGCGCGCCGCTCGGGCTGCTCACCAATGCGGTGCAGGCGCTTGCCGGCGTGCTGCTGCCAAGCGCGACGGTGTTCCTGCTGCTGTTGTGCAACGACCGCGCGGTGCTCGGTCCGTGGGTCAACGGCACGGCGTTGAACCTGTTCACCGGGGCGGTGATCGCCGTGCTGGTGACGCTGTCGGTCGTGTTGACCGCGTCGGTGCTGTTCCCCGGCGCGATCGACGCGAAAGCGATCGGCTTCATCCTCGCCGGCTGCGGCGCCCTCGCCTGCGCCGCGACTCTCGCGACCTGGTTCGTCGGCCGTCGCAGCCGCGACGGAGCGAGGCGCTTTTCGGCGCTCGACGCGCTGCTGCGCGAAACGTGGCGAATGCCGCCGCTCGTCAAACTGCCGCCCGCTAGACTGTCGCGGTCAAGCCAGGCGTGGATGGCGGCGTTGCGCGCCTATCTCGTCCTCGCCGCCGGTCTGGTGCTAATCCGCATCGTCCTGCTCGCCTTCGGCGGTCATTGATCCCCTCCCCGGCGTCCCGGCGCCGGGGCCTCCGCGACACGACGACGACATGCGTCGCGCCTAAAGGGGCGCGGCGCGCCGCCGGCTTGCGCTCCCCGAGGTTGCCATGCGCTTCATCACGACCTTCGACCCTGCCGCCTTCGTCAACACCGCCGTCTGCCTGCTCGCCGCCTTCGTTCTCGGCACGCTGATCGGCGCCGAGCGGCAATATCGCCAGCGATCGGCGGGCCTGCGCACCAACGCGCTGGTCGCCCTCGGCGCGGCGGCGTTCGTCGACCTCGGCGAACGCGTCGGCGGGCCCGGCTCGACCCAGGTGCTGGCTTATGTCGTCTCCGGCATCGGCTTCCTCGGCGCCGGCGCGATCATGAAGGAGGGCGTCAACATCCGCGGCCTCAACACCGCCGCGACGTTGTGGTGCTCGGCCGCGGTCGGCGCGGCGGCGGGCGCGGCGTTGCTGATCGAGGCCGCGACGCTGACCGGGCTCGTCATCGCCGGCAACACGCTGCTGCGGCCGCTCGTCAACGCGATCAACCGGATCCCGCTCGACGAGGCGGCGTCAGAGGCGAACTACCAAGTGCGGCTCACCGCGACGCCGGAACGTGCGGCGGAAGCGCGCGAAGCGCTGGTCGAGGCGCTGGAGGGCGCAAACTATCCGGTCGCCGACGTCGACACGACCGAGCGCGGCGACGATCTTGTCGACATCGTCGCGACGCTGGTCGCCACCTCGGTGGTGGCGGATGAGCTCGACGCGGTCGCGACCAGGCTCGAGCGCGCGCCCGGCGTCGAGCACGCAACCTGGGAAAGCGTCGCGGCGGGGTGAGCCGACTTCACTCGCCGCTGGCGCCGCCGCTCGGCTGGCAATGATCCGAATCGTCCTGGCGGGGACCGGCGCGCGGCCAGTCGCAATGCCCCGCAGGGCGGCGGGTCCCCCACCGCAAGGTTGGCAAAATGTCACCTTCAAGCCACAGTGCGCAACAATTGCAGCTTGCGCGGAAGCAAACGACTCGCTTTGCGCGCCAGATAAATTGTAACTTCGCAAAGTGCGGTGCAGTACGGTCGAATGCAGACCAACCCATCACGAGGCCTGCCGATGAGGAGATCTCTGCTGTTATCTTTCGTCGCGCTGAGCGCAATTGCGTCAAGCGCCTTCGCCGCCGACCTTCCGACCCAAAAAGGCCCGCCGCCCGCCCCAACCACCGTCATGGCGCCGTATTCGTGGGCAGGTTTCTATGTCGGCGTGAACGGCGGCTACGCCGATCCCACCGCCAAGCTCAGCGTCGCGCCGGGCGGCTATTGGGGGGGCGACGTCGACTGGACCGCTAATTCCAATGGCCCAGGCGTGGCGGCTCTTGCAACGCGGGACATCGGCCTGCACGGCTTCATCGGCGGCGTCACCGCCGGCTACAATTATCAGATCAACAACGTCGTCCTCGGCGTCGAGGCCGACGCCGATCACCTGCGCCTCAAAGGCTCCTACGCGACGACGAGTTATCCCGGCTACTACAACACAGGCGAATACTGGGCGAACGGGTCAGCGAGCATCGATTCGCTGTTCACCCTGCGGCTGCGCGCCGGACTCGCGTTCGATCGCCTGCTGGTGTTCGCGACCGGCGGCCTTGCCGTCACCAACGAGAAGTTCAGCCAGTTGATCGGGTTCTACAACAACGGCGCCAGCACGCTGCCCGACACAAACGGCGCGTACGGCTACAATGCCGGCAGCGCCTCGACCACGGCGGTGACCGGGGTCGTCGGCGGCGGTCTCGAATACGCCTTCGACAACCACTGGTCGCTGAAGGGCGAGTACCTCTATGTGCCGCTGAAATCGCAGAGCTTCACTTCGAACTACAGCGAATACGGCACCGGCAATCCATACACCGTCTATCACCACGAAAGTCTCAGCGCCCTCAACGTTTTCCGGGCCGGATTGAACTATCGGTTCTGACAATCGGTGGGGCATGGGGGGGCGGCGTCCCACCTAGTCTGATGAACCATGGCCGACGACGGACCTCCGTCGTCGGCCATTTTCTTCGCGTCGTGATTGGGGAAGCGCGGCTCTAAAGCGAACCGTCGTCAGTCGCCGCTGGCGACGCTCGTCGCGGCGCCGGTCATGGCGAGCCAGACGTTGGGATCGTCCTGCGCCTGGCGCTTGATGAAGCGGTAGCCGGTCTCGTTCCACGGCAGGATTTCGTCGGTGAGGTTGTCGAGGACGAAATCGCCGCGGTCGGTCTTGACGGTGAGGACGGCGTGGCCCTCGCCGTCCTGGTCGCGCACGATCGTCATCAGCAGCGCTTGACGCGGGAAGCCCTGGTCGACGAGCTGCTTGCGCTTGAACAGCGCGTAGACCTTGCAGTCGCCCTTGCCGTCGGTCGGGTAATCCCAATGGTCGAGCATCGTTCCCCAATGGTCGAGATTGCTGATCGGCTCGATCTCGGCGTTGGCGAACGCATTGACCTTGGCGAGCGTCGCCAGGACCTGTTTGGTCAGATGGATGTCGCGCGGCGTCAGCTTGCCGAGGCTGCATTCCTCCGGCCGGCGGCCGCAGAAATCGACCCAGCCGTAGGGGATGGACGTCGGCGCCCCGACTTCGGCGAATGACGCGCTCGGCAGCTTCGGCTCGGAGGCCTGGACCAGGCCGCTGAACGCCGCGCCAAACAGAACCGCCCCAACCGTCGCTCGCGCAACCCAACCGAACATCGTCGTCCCGCCTCGTCGTTTTCGACACGGGACAAGTTCGGCCAATCGGCTTGGCGCGCCGAAAAGCAATTCGGTAAAATTCGAAGCATCTCCAGTAAGAAGAAACCCTGAAATTTCTTAAGGTTGATCGGTCCTTACGGCGCGCGGGCGGCGGCGAACCGCGCGACCGGCGGGCGAGCCCGTCGCGATTCTGTCTCAGCAGCCCAGTAACCGCTCCGCATCCTTCGAGCGCGCAGGCGATCGGCGGCGATCCGGCGCCGGCGATTCGACGGTCCGGCTCATGGCCCCGCCGAATCGGCCCCCGTCAATGGCGGCCTTTTGGGTCGGATCGGCGCCGGTCTATAGAGGTCGCAGCGCCGCCGGCGCACGCTGACGAGCGACGGAGACTTGAGAATGGCGACGCAGCAGGCGGCCTCGGGCGTCGCATCCAATCCGCGCCTGACCGCGATGAGTCTGGCCGCGCTCGGCATCGTCTTCGGCGACATCGGCACCAGCCCGCTCTACACCCTGAAAACAGTGCTCGATCTGACCGGCGCGCATCCCACCGCGCCGACGATCCTGGGATCGCTGTCGCTGATCCTGTGGACGCTGTTTCTCATCACGACGGTCAAATACGTCAATTTCGCCATGCGCGTCGACAACGACGGCGAAGGCGGAATCATCGCGCTGATGACGCTGCTCGGCGTCAAAAAACGGCGCCGACCCATCATCATCGCCGCCGGCCTGTTTGGCGCGGCGCTGATTTATGGCGACGGCGCGATCACCCCGGCGATCTCGGTGCTCTCGGCGCTCGAAGGCGTGGAGCAAGTCGCGCCGTCGCTGCAAACCTTCGTGCTGCCGGCCGCCGTGGCCATCCTGCTCGCCCTGTTCGCCATCCAACCGCAGGGCACGGCGCGCATCGGCCAGGCCTTCGGCCCAATCATGCTGATTTGGTTCGTCGTCATGGCGGCGCTCGGCGTCTTTGGCGTGTTTCAGCACCCCTCCGTGCTCGTCGCGCTCAATCCGCTTTATGGCCTCACGTTTCTCGTCTCGGGCGGCCTGACGGGCTTCCTGGTGCTCGGCGGCGTGTTTCTGTGCGTCACCGGCGCGGAGGCGCTGTACGCCGACATGGGGCATTTCGGCCCCAGGCCGATCCGTCTCGCCTGGAACGCCGTGGTGTTCCCCAGCCTCATCCTCAACTACGCGGGCCAGGCCGCGCTGGTTCTCGACGGCGCGCCCACCGACGGCAACATCTTTTATCGCCTGTGCCCCGGCCCGTTGCTCACGCCCCTGATCGCGCTGGCGACGATCGCGACGATCGTCGCCAGCCAGTCGATCATCACCGGCGCCTATTCGATGACGCGCCAGGCCATTCAGCTCGGCTGGCTGCCGCGCCTGATCATCAAGCAGACCTCCGCAGAGGGTTACGGCCAGATCTATGTCGGCGCCGTCAACTGGCTGCTGATGATCGTCACGCTCGGCCTGACGATCGGCTTCGGCAAGTCGGACAATCTCGCCGCCGCCTACGGCATCGCGGTTTCGCTGACCATGCTGATGACCAGCGTGCTGCTGTTCATCGCCATGCGCGAAATCTGGGGCTGGAGCCTCGTGGGTGCCGGCGCGGTCGCGGCGCTGTTCATGATCGTCGACGGCGGCTTCTTCGTCGCCAACATGGCCAAGGTCCTTCAAGGCGGCTACGTTCCGCTGCTGCTCGCCTCTGCCGTCTACGGCGTGATGTGGATCTGGCATCTCGGCGCGACGGCGGTGCATAACCAGGTCGTCGCCGAGCAGACGCCGACGGAAGTCTTCGTCGCCGAACTGCAATCGGGTCGCATTGCTCGCGTGCATGGCTCGGCGGTGTTCCTCACCCGCTCCAAGGAGGACACCCCGCCGGTCATGGCCTGGCACGTGCGCAAGAACCGTTCGCTGCATGAATATGTGCTCGCCCTGACGCTCACGGTCGTCTCGACGCCGCGTGTCGAGCCCGAGGAGCGCGTGACGGTGACGCGCGAGGCCGACAAATACTGGCGCGCTGAGGCGCGCTACGGCTTCATGGAGCTGCCCGACATTCCCGCCGTCATTGCCGAATGCAAGGCCAAGGGCGCTGAAATCGACCTTGCCGACGTAACCTATTACGTCGGCCACGAGACCATCGTGCCGCGCGAGGACGGCGGCGGCCTGCCCGTCTGGCAGGAATCGGCTTTCGCCGCGATGGCGCGCAACGCCGCCCGCATCAGCGACTATCTGCGCCTGCCCTGCGACCACGTGGTCGAGATCGGGCGGGAAGTCGAGATTTGAGGCCGAGCGTCGGCCCCGCGCGCGCTGTCGTTTGCCGTCGCGGAACGCGGGAGCGCGCCATCGAACGGCGGCCCGCCGCGAAGGCCGGCGCAGAGCGTATTTGCCCGCCAAATCGTCGATTGCCCCGCTGGATTCGCGACCACGTGCCGCGAGCTGTTGCCGAACCGCCACAGTCGCCCAGAAACTCGCATCTTTTCGCCGCCAATTGTCGCACTCCGTCGCGCGGAGATTGACTCGCAGCGGCCAAAACGCTGGGGTTTACGCAAAGTAAACGCTGGGGGCGTTCATGTCCATGATTCGGAACCTTTTGCTGGGCTCGGTCGCGCTCACGGCCAGCGCGTCGATGGTTTTCGCCGCCGACCTACCGACCAAGAAAGGCCCGCCGCCGGCGCCGGTCGCGGCGCCCTATTCATGGACGGGCTTCGACGTCGGCGTTCAGGCCGGCTACGGCTGGGGCAATGAAAACGACGACCTCAGCCTCTCGCAATTTTTCCGCGCGCCGGACGATCACTTCTCGGCCCACGGCGCGATCGGTGGCGCGCATGTCGGTTACGACCAGCAACTCGGCTCGCTCGTCCTCGGCGTCCGCGGCGAGCTCGACGCTAGCGGCTTGCGCGGCACAGCGACCTCAAGCCTGACCACCTATCCTAGTTACTCGTCGAGCTGCGCCTCCGAAGGATGCACCATCACCGACGCTTCGCTCGCCTTCCGCAACACCTGGCAGGCGTTTCTGCTCGGCCGCGCCGGCGTCGCGTTCGACCGCCTGCTCGTGTACGCCGTTGGCGGTCTCGCCCTCGGCGACGACCGCGAGAACGTCGCGGTGACGCAGACCCGCTACGGTACCGGCGGCAGCCAGATCGGCATTCCGCAGACATGGACGGGATCGCAGACAAATACCCTCGTCGGCGGCGCGATCGGCCTCGGCGCGGAATATGCGTTCGACAAGCATTGGACCTTCGGCGCCGAGTGGCGCTACGTCGATTTCGCCCGGGGAGACTATTCGGCGAGCAGCGGCGGCTTTAATACCGTGCGCTACAAGGCCGGGTTCTCCGAAAACCTCGCGATTTTCGACGTCGGCTACCACTTCTGAGCGCGCTCAGGTCGAAGAATCGATCAGCGACAGGAACGGCTCGTAGGGCTTGCCGTTCGCCATCGGATTGTCGATCACTTCAACGAACGCGATCGTCGTCCGGTGTTTGGGCAGCGCCGCGTTGAGGTAGCTCTGCAGCGCCCGCGCCTCGTCCTGCGTCGGCGGGCGCGGGGTGATGATCTTGAACGTCATTTCGCCAAGGCTCGTTTGGACGAGCTGCCATTCGCGGTGGTCGAGCACGGCCGCCAGCGTCTCGCCGCGAATCGCTGAAGGCGTAAACGGTCGCCCGTCAGGCAGGCGCAGCAGGTTGCGCGCGCGCCCGATCACTTCGTCGAGCCGCCGCAGGCCGGGCGCGCGCTTCGGCGCGGCGGTCGAAAAACGCGCGTAGTCGCCCGGCGCGTAGCGGATCAGCGGTGTGGCGAAGGCGTAGAGCGGCGTGACGACGACCCGGATCGGCGACCGCGCTTCGGCGGCGTTCCTCGGTCCTTCGAGCCAGACGATCTCCTCGTTGACGCGCAGGCGTTCGTCTGGCCCTTCGGCGGCGATCGGCCCGAGTTCGCTTGCCGAATAGAGATTGACGACCTTGGCGTGGAGGCCGCGCTCGATCCGCGCCCGCGTCGCCGAAGTGAGGACTGAACCGGCGACCAGCACCGATTTCATGTCAGGCAGCCCACCCTCGCCTGCCGCCTCGGCCCACGCCGCCGCAGTGCTCGGCAACGCCAAAGCATGCGTGGCGCGATGGCGCCGCAGCAAGTCGACCTGCTCGGCGAACTCGAGGTCGGCGGGAACCACGATCATGCCGGGCGGCGGCGCGCTTGCCGGGGCGACATTCTTCGACATCGCGAAGGTCTGCATCGGCCACAGATCGTTCCAGCGCAGCGCCCGGTTGATCAGGACCTCGGAGGCGACACGCTGGACGAGAGTCTGGCGGAACTTGAGCGGCGTGCCAGTCGAGCCAGAGGTCGAATAGGCGGCGAGCTCGCCCATGTCGGGCGGGGTGACGCGTGCATGCAGCGCATCCTCGTTTGCTTTGGCCTCGTTGCGCGTCAGGACGGGCACATCATTCCAACCCGCCGGGTCGAAGGCCCCGTCGGCGCGAAACAGCGGCTTCAGTCGGCCGCTGTCGCGATAGAACGGAACGTTGACGTGGGCGTGGCGGACGAGCCTTTCGAGCAAAGCCGCCTGTCGCCGCTCGACCTCGCGACGGGGAAAGTCGGGGCTCGCCGCGAAGGCCTGCGTCAACTGCTGAAAGATCAGCTTCGCCTGCAGATCGGACATGCGGGCTCCTTACCGTCTTTTCCGCCGCCCGGCGAGCCGCGGGCGCACTAGCCGCCCCGCGCCTTCCCGCCTATCCTCGCTCCGCCCCACTGGAGAACCCCGCCCTTGAATCCAACCGTCCCCGCCGCCGGCTCGCAGGAATACGTCGGCGACCCGCGCAACGACGACGTCTTCATCAGCGTCAACGGCGAACTCGTCCGGCGTCCCGACGCCAAGGTTTCCGTGTTCGATTCCGGCTTCGTGCTCGGCGACGGCGTGTGGGAGGGCCTGCGTCTCAACGGCGGACGCGTCGCGTTCTTCGACAAACACCTCGACCGCCTGTGGGACGGCGCCAAGATGCTGCGCATCGACATCGGCCTGACCCGCGAAGCGCTCGCCGAGCGCGTATTCGAAGTCATCGAGGCCAATTCCATGCGCGACGGCGTCCACATCCGCCTGATGGTGACGCGCGGCGTGAAGCGCTCGCCCTACCAGGATCCGCGTCTGACCATCGGCGCCGCGACGATCGTCATCATCCCCGAGTGGAAGCTGCCGCGGCCAGAAATGCTGGCGCGCGGCCTCAACCTCTTCACCGTCCACATCCGGCGCACCGGCCCGGCCGAGCAGGACCAGAAGCTCAATTCCCACTCCAAGCTCAATTGTATCCTCGCCTGCATCCAGGCGATGGAGGCCGGCGCGGACGAAGCCCTGATGCTCGACGACCGCGGATTCGTCGCCACTTGCAACTCGACTCATTTCTTCATCGTCCGCAACGGCGAGCTGTGGACTTCCGCCGGCGGCTATTGCCTGGGCGGCATCACCCGCGACGCCGTGCTGCGCGCGGCGCGGCGCGCCGGCGTTCCCGCCCACGAAAAGGACTTCTCGCTGTTCGATGTCTACGCCGCCGACGAAGCCTTCTGCACCGGCACTTTCGCCGGGCTGACGCCGGTCGTGAAGGTCGACGGTCGCAGAATCGGCGAATATCCGCGCGACGCGGCCGACGCCTCGGGACCGGCGACGAAGCGGCTGCGCGCACTGTACAAGGCGCTCGAGGCCGAAGAAGCGCGCGGCCGATGACGCAATCGACGGCGCCCGTGCGCGTGGCGATGTGGTCGGGGCCGCGCAATGTCTCCACCGCGATGATGCGCGCGTTCGGCGCTCGCACCGATTGCGCGGTCAGCGACGAGCCGTTCTACGCCGCCTATCTCGCCGCCACCGGCCTCGACCATCCGATGCGGGAGGCGGTGATCGCCTCGCAGCCGACCGACTGGCGCGACGTCGCCAGGGCGATGCTCGGCCCCGTCCCTGACGGTAAGGCGGTCTGGTACCAGAAGCACATGACCCACCACATGCTGCCGGATTTCGGCCGCGACTGGATCGAGGGGTTAAGCAACGCTTTCCTCATCCGCGCGCCGGAGGCGGTGCTCGCCTCCTATGCGCGCAAGCGGCCCGGCCCGCTCGGCCTCGACGAAATCGGCCTGCCCGCCCAGTTCGCCCTGTTCGAGCGCGCCGCAGAGCGGCTCGGCCGCGCTCCGCCGGTGATCGACGGCCGCGACGTGCAGGCCGATCCGCGCGGCGCGCTCGGCGCCTTGTGCGCGGCGCTTGGGCTTGCCTTCGACACTGCGATGCTCGCCTGGCCGCCCGGACGGCGCGACAGCGACGGGGTCTGGGCGCCGGCGTGGTACGCCGAGGTGGAGAAGTCGATCGGCTTCGCGCCGCCGGCCGCGGAGCCTGGATTCGACGACCTGCCTGATTCGCTGAAACCCATCGCCGAGGCCGCGCGGCCGCTTTACGAGAGTCTAGCGCGCCACAAGCTTGCGGCCTTATGACGGGTCGCGAGGCTCGCAGAACACGAAAGACGCGCAAAGCCAGCGGATAGCAGGGTCGAGGGGGCTGGCCCACCCTTGACGGGCGGGAACGCGCGTCGCATCAGGATTCCAATGCCCGTTCTCGTGCTGCCGTTTCCCGTCATCAACCCCATTCTGTTTCAGTGGGGACCGCTGGCGATTCGCTGGTACGCGATCGCCTATATCGTCGGGCTGGTCGTCGGCTGGTGGCTGATCCGCCGCATCGTCGCCGCCGACTCGCTGTGGGGCGGCGTGAAACGCCCCACGCCCGACAGCGTCGACGACCTGCTCGTCTATTGCGCGCTCGGCGTCATCGTCGGCGGTCGGCTCGGCAACGCGCTGTTCTACGACCCGAGCTATTACCTCGCGCGCCCGCTCGAGATCTTCGAGGTCTGGCGGGGCGGCATGGCCTTCCATGGCGGTCTGATCGGGGCGGCGCTCGGCGCCTGGTTGTTCGCGCGCCGCTATCGCGTGCCGGCGCTCACCGTCTTCGACCTTGCCTCGCTGGCCGCGCCGATCGGCATCTTCCTCGGCCGGATGGCGAATTTCATCAAGCCGGAGCTGTGGGGGCGTCCGACTGACGTGCCCTGGGCGATGGTCTTCCCGGGATCCGACGGCCTGCCGCGCCATCCGAGCCAGATCTACGAGGGGGTGCTCGAGGGCCTCGTCGTCTTCGTCGCACTATCGATCGCCGCGCGCCTGGGCGCGTTTCGCCGTCCTGGCCTGCTCGCCGGCGGTTTCGGCGTTCTCTACGGCATTGCGCGCATTTTCTGCGAATTCTTTCGCGATCCCGATCCGCATCTCGAGGACCTCGGCGGCGGCCTGACGATGGGCATGCTCCTGTCCGCGCCGCTGATCGTCATCGGCGTCGCGTTGATCGGCTGGAGTCTGCGGACAAAGGCCGCCGCCGGAGGACCGGCATGAGCGCACTGGGCGATCAGATCAAGCTGAAGCTCGCCACGGGCGGGGCGATCACGGTCGAGCGCTTCATGGAACTCGCGCTCGCCGATCCGCAATACGGCTACTACATGACGCGCGACCCGTTTGGGACCGAAGGCGATTTCACCACCGCGCCCGAGATCTCGCAGATGTTCGGCGAGTTGATCGGCCTGTGGGCGGCGGAAGTGTGGACGTCGATGGGGCGGCCCAATCCGGTGCGCGTGATCGAGCTCGGCCCGGGCCGCGGCACGCTAATGAGCGACGCGTTGCGCGCCGCGCGCGTCGTCCCTGAGTTCCGCGCCGCGCTCGACGTCACGCTGATCGAAACGAGCCCGCCGCTCGCCCAGATGCAATACGACGCGCTGCTCACCGCCGGCGCGCCGATCGCCTGGCGGGGAAGCTTTGCGGAGGCGCCGGAAGGTCCGGCGATCATTCTCGCCAACGAGTTCCTCGACGCGCTGCCGGTCAGGCAATACGAACGGCGCGGCGGACAGTGGCGCGAGCGGGTGGTGCGTCTCGACGGAGCGGGCGAGCTGGTGTTCGGCGTCGCCGACAAACCGGAGCCCTATCTGAGCACCGAGGCCGACGACGGCGCGGTGATCGAGGTCGGCGCCGTCGCGCATCGCTTCATGTTCGAGCTTGCGGCGCGGCTGGCCAAACAGGGCGGCGCGGCCTTGTTTCTCGACTATGGCCACGCGGTCTCCGGCTTCGGCGACACGCTGCAGGCTGTGCGCGCCCATACCCCCGTCAGTCCATTGTCCGAGCCGGGCGAGTGCGACCTCACCGCGCATGTCGACTTCGCCGCGATGGCG